>JAVBRG010000024.1:0-44341 GCA_031548195.1 Planctomycetota bacterium
GGGCGGTTCAATATGGGGCTTAACAGCCCGTTAAAAAAGTCCATTGCCGCCGCTTTCGGGTTGTAGGTCCGAAATACTACGGCCAAAAAAAACGCCAATATGCCCATATTTGCTTATTTTTTTGGCCTCGTCTTTCGAACCTACAAGCCGAAATCGACGACAAGCGACTTTGTTGCCGGGCTGTTAACGTATCAATAACCGGTTATTGTGACCGAACACGGTAAAATGACTGGAAGACGCTGGAAGGTTTGGGTAGAATAACACCCCGGTCGGCATCAGTCTACGCTATGGGCATGCGGATAAACCTTGCCGGCATCGGGATGGCTAAGAGGGACTATGAAACAGTATCGGGACCTGTTCAAACTCTATCTGTTGATTTGGCTGGCGGCGGTCATGATTCCGGCGGCCCTGGTCCTGCTGTCCGGCACCGGCATCGCCGAATTCAGGCAGACCTTCCGGGCGGTCATGCGCCAGGTTGAAGTGTGGAAAAACCGCGCCGGCGCCATGCTCAGCGAAGAAATCCGGGCGGTGAATCCGCTGGACGGGAATGAAGCGGAAAAGCCGGCGGGGAAAGAGGGCGGCGCCGGCGCGGTCGAGGAAGCGCTTCCGGCGGAGGAGCTTTCAAATCACGCGGCGTCATTTTCCCAGGCGGCGCCATTTCAAAGACCGTAGCGTCGCGAGTCACCCTTCAATCCGCCGAATGGCGATTTTGTGTATTGAAAACCTGGGACTTTCAGGTTAAAAATAATTTGCGCAACATGGCGACCGCCGGTGTAATCGCCGTTTCGCAGACTTCAGCAATCACCCAAACGAGGAGGATTATTCATGGCGCAGGAAGGGTCGGTAGCCCCCAAGGAACGCGTCAATATTGTCTACAAGCCAGCCACCGGCGACGCCAAGGAGGAGACGGAGCTACCATTCAAGATACTGGTGCTGGGCGATTTCACCATGGCCCAGGACGGCCGGTCGGTGGAGGATCGGGACCCGATCAGCGTGGACAAGGATAATTTCAACGACGTCCTGAAAGCGCAGAATGTGAAAATCGACCTTTCGGTGGCGGACAAGCTTTCCGGCGAAGCCGACGCGCAGATGGCGGTGAGCCTCGACTTCAAGTCGATGGCCGATTTTACCCCCGACGCGGTGGCCCAGAAGGTGCCGGAGTTGAAGAAACTCCTGGATCTCAGGGAATCCCTCAAAGCGGTGAAAAGCCCCATAGCCAATATCCCCGCCTTCCGCAAGAAAATCCAGGGTCTGGTGGACGATCCGGAAGCCCGGGCGAAGCTGATGGCCGAACTTGGCCTGTCCGAAGACAAACCGGCGGAATGAGAGGATAAAAATGTCAGCCGAAGAAAAGAATGCCGCGCCGACCCCGGCCGCCGGAGAAGCGCAGGAAATGTCTCTCCTGGACGCTATCGTCGCCGAAACCTCCCTGAAGCCGGCCGACGACAATTACGCCGTCGCCAAAACCGGCCTCGAAGCCTTTCTCAAGGACCTCATGGCCGGAAAAAAGGGCGTCAAGATTTCCGGCGATCTCGTCGACGAACTCATCGCCCAAATCGACCAGAAGCTCTCCCTGCAAATGGACGCCATCGTCCACCATCCCGATTTCCAAAAGCTGGAGTCGACCTGGCGCTCCCTCAAATTCCTGGTCGACCGCACCGATTTCCGGGAAAACAACCGCATTCAAATCATGAACGTCTCCAAGCAGGATCTCCTGGACGATTTCGAGGACACCCCCGAAGTCGTCAAGTCGGGACTCTATAAACAGGCCTACACCGCCGAATACGGCCAGTTCGGCGGCCAGCCTTTCGGCGCCATGATCGCCAATTACGACTTCGGTCCCGGCCCCCAGGACGTCAAGCTCCTCCAGTACGTCGCCTCCGTCGCGACCATGTCCCACGCGCCCTTCATCGCCGCCGCCGCGCCCTCCTTCTTCGGTATCAAGAAATGGGCCGAACTGCCGAACCTCAAGGACCTGGCCTCGATTTTCGAGCAGCCGCAGTACATTAAATGGAAATCGTTCCGCGACTCCCAGGACGCCCGCGCCGTCGGGCTGACGGTGCCGAAGTTCCTCCTCCGCCTCCCCTACGGCGCCGACACCGTGCCGACCAAGCTCTTCAATTACCAGGAAAAGGTCGGCGACGGCGACTCCGATTTCTGCTGGGGTTCAACCGCCTTCGCCCTCGCCACCAAAATCACCGACTCCTTCGCCAAATACCGCTGGTGCGCCAATATCATCGGTCCCCAGGGGGGCGGCGCCGTCGAGGACCTCCCCGTCTACCAGTTCGAGGCGATGGGGGCGATTCAGTCGAAAATCCCCACCCAGGTCCTGATTTCGGAACGGCGCGAGTTCGAACTCGCGGAACACGGCTTCATCGCCCTGACCATGAGGAAAGGCTCCGACAACGCCGCCTTCTTCTCGGCCAATTCCTGCCAGTCCCCGAAATTCTTCGGCAATTCCCCGGAAGGGAAGGAAGCGGAGATGAACTACAAACTCTCCACCCAGCTTCCCTACATGATGATCATGAACCGTTTCGCGCATTACATAAAAGTCATCCAGCGGGAAAACATCGGCACCTGGAAGGAAAGGGGCGACCTCGAGGCCGAACTCAACAAATGGGCCAGCCAGTACGTGACGGAAATGGACAACCCGGCGCCGAGCGTCCGCTCGAAGCGGCCCTTGCGGATGGTCGCCATCGAGGTGAACGACGTCCCCGGCGACCCGGGCTGGTATTCGGTGTCCCTGAAGGCGCGGCCGCACTTCAAGTACATGGGCGCGTCCTTCGTGCTGTCGCTGGTGGGCAAGCTTGACAAGAAATAATTTGCTTATCGTCTGGTGGTGACGGAACCCGGCTGTCAGCTCCGCTTTGCCGCGGAACCTGGTTTCCCTCCGCCGGCGGTTCTTTTGAAAGGATGGTGGCATATGGCTCTTACATCTTACATGAAAGTCACCGGAAAATCGCAGGGAGAAATCAAGGGCGATTGTCCCCAGGGCGGCGACAAGAAGGACAAGGTCCTGGTCTACGAAATCGATCATAACGTCGAAATCCCCAAGGACACCCACACCGGCCTCCCGACCGGTCAGCGCATCCATCATCCCATGATCATCACCAAGCACAAGGACCAGGCCTCCCCGAAGCTCTTCCAGTGCTGCTGCAACGGCGAACAGTGCGAGGTGGAATTCCTCTACTTCCGCATCAAGGCGGATGGCACCGAGGAGAATTATTTCAAGATTAAACTCGAGGAGGCGATTATCGTGAACATGCGGGAGTTCACCCCCACCACTTTCCTCCCCGAGAACAAACCCTATCAGGACATGGAATCCGTCTCCTTCACCTACTCCAAAATCACCTGGACCTACACCGACGGCAACATCGAGTTCACCGACGACTGGAAGAAGTGATACGACGCCAGTCAACCACGGAGGGCACAGAGCATACAGGGAACCGTAATTCATGAAATAAGCGGTCTCCGCGTCCTCTGTGCTCTAGGCGCATTCTCAACTGTCACGTCAATCCGCATCCTGTTACGCAGACACCACCCCGCACGTCATTCCGGCGCTACACGCGTTGAACCGGGGGAAACGTAACTCGCCGGAATCCAGGCCGATAAACCGTTGCTCCGTCGCCCGGTGGTTCCACTACACACCCTATCAGGGTCGGACCTTACACCTCCGTAAGACAGGGAGCAAACGCCACAGCAGCGATCGTCCATCGGCCCGGATTACGGCGAGTTACGCCCCACCCCGGTTGAACGCTTGCGACGCCGGAATGACGTGTGGGATCAAGTCCGATGCGGCAGGACAAAAAGAGTCCTGTTTACACAAACTTGAGATGCGCCCCTGTGCTCTTCGTGTCCTCTGTGTTAAAATTGTTTGCAAAGGGACAGGCCTTGCGTGAACGGCTCCTCGAGCGCATTCGCCGCGGCGAAGAGAAAAAAACCTCCGACCTCTCCGAATCGCGGCTGATCATGGAATCGGTCCAGCGCCACCTTTCCCTCCTCCTGAACACCCAAAGGGGGAGCGTCCTTATCGCCGACGACTACGGCATCCCCGACTTCTTCTCCCTCTTCGGCCTGGGGGACGTCGAGGCGCTTTCGCGGCTGGAGGCGATGCTGGAAAAGGTCGTCGCGAAATACGAGCCGCGGCTCAAAGATGTGGCCATCAAGGTGACGAACCGCGATTCGGCCGGCCTCAATCTGCACCTGGTCCTGGCCGCCAAGCTGCCCCTGGAGGGTTCGGACATGAACGTCTCCTTCGACACGGTGCTGGATTCGGGCGGAAGGGTCAGTATCGAATAGCCGTGTGCAATTTTTCAAGTCGACCCGAATGCGCAACCGCATTCATGCGCGGACGCAGCCCATGCAGGATTCACTCTACTATCAAGAGGAACTGTCGATTCTCCGCGACCTCGCGGCGGAATTTTCCCGCGAATACCCCGCCCTCGCCCCCATGCTCGCGGCCACCGGAACCGACCCCGACGTCGAACGCATCCTCGAAGGCACCGCCTACCTTTCCAGCTTTGTCAAACAGCGCCTGGACGACGAGTTTCCGGAAATCATCCAGGGCCTCCTCCAATACGTCTATCCGCATTACCTCCGTCCCGTTCCCTCCGCGACCCTGATCGCCTTTTCCTCGCCAGCCTCGGAAATAAACGTTCCCCGGGGCATAGAGGTCAATTCCGTGCGGCTTGACGACACCGTGGTCCGCTTCACCACCGCCGCCCCCTGCCGGGTGCGCCCCCTGGAGGTGTCCCGGGTCACGCTGGAACGCCACGGCGACGGCCGGGCGGCCTTGTCCCTGGCCTTCAATTCCGCCCTGCCCCTGGCGGAACTGACCCTGGACGACTTCTCCATCTTCGTGAACGGACCCTACGCCGACGCCGTGAACAGCCACCGCTTCCTGCTGGACTACCTGGACGGCGTCAGCGTCTTCGTCGCCGCGGTGGGTGCCGCCGCCGGCGCCGTCCACCGCCTCCCCGCCAGCGCCCTGACGGCCGGTGGGCATGGGGACGACGAGCCGCTGCTCCCCTGGCCGGCCCGGTCGCTACGCTGCTACCGGCTGCTGCAGGAGTTTTACCTGTTGCCGGAAAAATTCCTGTTCTGGCGACTGCGGGGCCTGGAAAAATGGGGAAACCGCGGGAGCGGAAACCGCTTCACGATCCGCTTCGAGCTGGCCCGCGTCCCCGAGAGGATACCCGAGTTCAACGCCGAATCGTTCATCCTGAACGTGGTCCCGGCGGTGAACGTGTTTCCCGGTTCGGCCGAACCGATTCGCCTCGATCACCACCGCCGCGAATATCCCGTCGTCCCCCAGGGGTACTCCCCCGACAAGTGCCAGGTCTACAGCGTGCGCCGGGTGGGTTCCCGTAATCCCATAGACAATGTCAGCCGGGATTATTTGCCGGTGGAAAAGGTCATGGCGGCGCGGCCGACGGTGCCGGTGTATTCCCTGCACCGGCGGCGGAGCGAGAATTCCCGCACCAGCACGGTGTCCGTTTCGGTGGTCTGGCCCGCCCTGCAGGTTCCGCAGGGGGAAATTATGTCCATGGATCTCCTGTGCACCAACGGCGATTTGCCGTCCCAGCTGCGGGTCGGGGACGTGCGTTTGGCCACGGACTCGTCGCCCCTGGAGGTGTCGTTCCGTAATGTCGTGCCGCCGACGGCGATGCTGCAGCCGCCCCTGGGCAGGGGAACGTTGTGGCGGCTCCTCTCGTATTTTCATGTGAACCTGACCAGCCTGGCCAGCCGGGACGCCTTAAGGAAACTTCTGGGCCTGCATGTTTTTCAGGACAGCCGCGACCGTCTCAGGGTGCAGTCGAACCTGCGGCGGGTCGAGGCGGTGGAGGACTGCCGGGCTTTTGCGTCGGAACGGCTGATTCGCGGCGTGCCCCTGAGGGGCAGGCGGATCGAGGTCACCCTGAATCGGTCCGGTTTTGCCGCTTACGGGGACATGCGGATTTTCGGCGAGGTGCTGGATCACCTGTTCGCCGAATACGCTTCTATGAATTGTTTCACCGAAACGCGCATCATCGATGCCGAGACCGGCGAATACTGGCAGGGGAAACCGCGGCTGGGTGAGACGCCGCTGGTGTGAGAAGGCGGGGAACAGCATGACGGTGAACAGTTTTACGGCTGCCGGGGAGGACCCGGTCGACATCGAGGTCGAACTGGACCTGGTCCCGGAAATTTCCACACCCCCGCTTGAAGCCGAATTGTTCGCCCATCCCGAATATTTTTCCTATTTCCAGACGGTCGGGTTTCTCCGCCGCATGCACCGCATCTGGACCCTGGAAAAGGAGAGCGAGGAGGATTTTCTCCGCCATCATCTGCGGGTGGACGGCTACCTTTCCCTGGCCTTCCCCCCGAACGACGTCGTCGGCGTTTCGGTCATCCCCCCGTCCGGCGCGCCGGCCGACCGGTCCTGGCGCTATCCGGATTTCGACGAGGGGGAACGCATCCGGCTGGTCGCGACCTTCATGGGGCTGTACGGTTCGGCTTCGCCCTTGCCCACCTTTTACACCGAGGAGCTGCTGGACGATTACCGGAACGATTTGTCGGCGTCGAAGGCGTTTCTGGATTTGGTGGGCCAGCTGTTTTTCGTGCGCTATTACCAGGCCCTGGGGAAATACAGTCTCGTCGACCGGGTGGTTGCGGAAGAGGACCGGGCGATTGTCGGGCGCATGCTGTGTTTATTGGGGGTGGGCAGTAACGAGCTGCTGGGCGGGCGGACCCTTACGAACGGCGAGGCGGCCTGCACCGGATTGTTTTCCCTGCGGCAGCGCTCGGCTTCGGGATTGGTGTCGTATTTGGCGGAGCGGTTCGCTTTGGAGCGGGAGAATATCGCGGTAGAACAGTGTCTGCCGGTGGACAAGCCGATTCTCCCGGATCAGCGGGCGTGCCTGGGGCGGTCGGCGGCGGGTCTCGGCGAAGACGCGGTGTTGGGGAGCCGGGTGCGGGACAGGATGGGGTCGTTCCGGCTGTCTTTGCATAATCTCGACGATGAAGCGTACCATTCCTGTCTGCCTGGGCGCAAGGGCTGGCGGGATTTGCGCTGGGCGGTGTCGTTTTACGTAAACGATCCCCTCGAATACGAAATACTCCTCTGCCTTAAGGACGAGGACTGGGAACCGGCGCGGCTCTCCGGGCGGAAGTGGAACGAACTGGGGGGCGACGCCTTTCTTGGCGGTCCGCGCCGGGGCGGCGGCGACGTGGCGGGCTGCCGTTTCGCCGGGGTGACGGACTGCCGGGCGGATGAAGCGGCTAACTAAGCTTTCCGCAACGCGGCGAGATGGGCGACGATTTCCTTGCCGCCGGTGTCCCAGGCGAAGGCGATGCTGCGGTCGGAACCCCTGACGATATCCCTCCATAGCGGCGAGGCGGTGTTGACTTCGAAATAGGCGGTGTCGAGGCGGCGCGGCAGGCCGATGGGCGGATGCTCGACATTTTGGATTTCGATGCCCGGCAGGGCCTGGACGACCAGGTGGCGGAGGCTGGCAAGGGGGCAAAGTTTCCCGTAGCGGCCGGCTTCGAGCTGGATGTCCTCGACTTTCATGTCCCCCCGAAGGAGCAGGTAATGCCGCATTCCGGGCTCGAAGAACGCTTCCGGCGGCCGGGCGAGGAGGACGCCGGCATCCTTTTCCATGCGGATGAGGTGTTCGGGGCCGGCGGCGACCCGCGAGAGTAGGAAGGAGATGAGGTTCCGGGCCGCGTTGAAGCAGGGCAGGGGGTCGTCGTGTTTGTAGGGGGGGAGGAGCTGTTCCCCGGCGTCGGTGTGGCCGAGGGCGTTTATGCCGGTGGTGAGGCTGGAGAGTTCGGCGGCGAGGCGGCGGAGTTGCAGGTGCACGTTCCAGGGCGGCAGGGCGTCCGTTTCGGTGGCGAAGTCGCAGGGGGGGATGTTCCGGTTGATGATCATCAGGGCGAGAATCATGGTGAAGGCCTTGGGGTCGGACTGCCAGAGTTCCGCCTTGCCTTCGGCGGGTTTATATTCCTCCAGATTGGCGGAGCGGCCCAGGAGTTGATCCCGGATTTCCCGAAGGAGGGTGGCGAGGTTGGTAAATGCCCCCATGCGTAGGGCCGGCGGGACATAGAGGGGGTCAGGGGCGACGCCGTCGGCGATGCGGACCAGGCGGGCGAGGGGGAGGAAGTCGCAGTCGGCGAGGCCCTCGAGTTCCGTTTCCCAGGCGATGCGGAGGGCATAATGCATGGTGCGGACGCCTTCGGCGGGACCGGCGCCGTGCAGGTCGGCGATGGGCTTCGGGGTGTAGGAGGAAAGGAAACGGGCGGGAGGCGGGTTTTCGCCGCGCCGGACCGGCGGTTCATCCTCCTCGTGGGAGTGGACGTTCTGGGCGTTCGGGTCGAAGCGCCGGAGGGCGAGGTAGACCATGAAGGGGCGTTCGGGCTGGGTCCAGGCGCCGGCGAAGGAGCGGGGCGGTACGGTGGCGTTCCCGGGCAGGGCGACTTCGCAGCCGTCGGGGAAGACGGCGTGGAGGCGGGTGATTTCGATTTGGCTGTTTTGGATGGCTCCGGTGGAGAGGGCGAGTTCGTAGTAGCCCCAGGGCCAGGGGTCGTGGGCGCGGCGTAGTGAGCGCAGGCTCGCGTCGGCGGCCAGGTCGGAGAGCTGGAAATGTTGCGGTTGCAGGAACAGTCCCTGGGTCCACAGGACGGGTTTGGTGTCTTCAAGCATGCTTGGGGCTCCGGTGGAAGACGCGGTTTTGAAAGCGGATTGTTCGGGGGGGTCGGGTGATACCGCCGGGCGAATCCCCGGTAAAAGCCGCTGAAGGGTTCACCGTACCGTCTGGGGCGGTATTTGTCAAGACGAGGCTAGGAGCTTAACCATGACTGAAAGCATTCTGGAGACATTGCCCGGCCGGGCGCTGTCCAGCGGCAGGGTGGCGGGGACACTGGCCAGGGGCGCGTTCAGGGTGGAAATGGAGGACGGCAAGAAGCGGCGCGCCCGGTTGTCGGCAGGTTGTTTTCTGGAACCCGGCGCGGGCGACCTGGTGTTGCTGGCTCAGGCCGGCAAGGAGGGGCTGTTCATCATCCAGGTGCTGGAAAGATGCGGGAATTCCTCGGCCGAGGCGACGCTGCGTTTACCCGAGGCGTCCAGGCTGACGGCGGGCCGGTCGGGCGGGAAAATTTCCCTGGAGGCGGAGGAGGTGAATTTCCGCGGCGGGCTTTTCCGCCAGGCTTTCCGGAAGGTGACCTTGGCGGCCGAGACTTTGGAGGCGAAGGCGGAGTTGCTCCGCGAGGTTTATGCCCGGCGGCACGAGGACGTGGCGACGGTGAAGGAATCGCGGATTGGCCGGTTCCGCTGTTTGGTGGGGGGGCTGTTATCGCTACGGGGCGGGTCGGTCGACCTCAAGGCGGAGAAGCGGGTGAAGATTGACGGCGAGAACATCGATGTGGGGTGAGTACACAAAACTGCGGAAAGAGGACTGACCATGGCGAAGCGGAAAAAGCTGTTCATCACCGTATTGGCGGACGACCCCGAGTTGAGCGGCTTCATCGGCCAGACGGCGATGAAGTACGGTATCGACCCCATTGGCGGAGTGTGGCGCGAGGAGCCGGGGAAGCCGGTGTGGGGGGACGCAGCCGACCTAATCGTGAAGAATGCGGCGGACGGCTGGCTGTTGGCCGGGCGGGGGGCGGAGTGGTCCGCCGACTCCAAACGGCGCGGCCATGTGGCCCTGGCGGCTTTGCGGGCGGCGAACCGTCTGGGCGGGGGTTTGACCTTGTTCAGTCTGCTGGAGCCGGCGGGCGGGGAATTGCCGACGCCTCTTGCCGGGGCGATTGCGGTGGACCGGGCCAAATTGGGGGCGCGGCTGGCGGCGAAATTGGGGGTTCTGGCGGCGAAGGCGGCGGCGGAGTACTTTTTTGATGTGCATCCTTTGCCGGCCGGGGACGGTTTTGTGGCGGAGATTGGTCCGGCGGGTGGGGGGGAGTGGCGCGGGGCGTTGTTTGCCGTTTCGGGCGGGGGTGAGATCACGCATCATTCGTTTGGGCCGCGCGGGTCGGTGCCGGAGCGGGGGGTGGTGGAGTATCCGCTGAAGGGGGTCAAATTGGAGGCGGAGGGTCGGGAGTTTGTGGGGTGGGGGGTGGCGAATCGGTTGGGGGGTGGGGACTCTTATTTTCTTAGGGTGATGGGGGAGCCGGGGCGGGTGTTGTTTGGGGCGTTGCCGGAGGGGGGGGCGGCGGAGTTGTTTACGGTGTCGTTGGAGTGAGGCGGTAAATAGTGGTTAGAAGGTGGTTCATTAAAATCCAGCCATTCGGCTGGATTTTAATGAACCGCCTTTTTAAAACCGCTTTTCAACCACCCTTATACCTACCGGCCACAAGCCGCTCACTTACCGTCCGTCCCCACCAAATCATCCAAAGACGGCACCGTCGGCGGCAACCCCACCACATCCGGCAACATCATCGCATTATGCGCCTGTGCCCGAATCCGCTTCGCCAAAATCTTCGCCATCGAATACTCCATAAACAACTTCACATCCGAATCCACCGCCTGATCCAAGAAATACAAGGCATCGTCCGCATCCCCCTGAACCCAATTCAAAGCGCCCAGATAAAACCCCGTTTCACAACGGCCCTCGGCCGTCGAAGCGATACGCAGGACCTGGTTCTGACTGATCGGCTCCTCGCCAAGATAAATGCTCGCCACCACCGCCAGCCACGGCTGACCCGGCGCGACATCCACGTATTTCCCGAACTCGTCCGGCGAAGGACGCTTCCCCAATTTGGCCAAAGCCAGCCAGCGCATCAGCGCCGGGTAAATCTGCCCGCTCTTGCGGATTTCCAGCGATTTGTCGAAGTCGTCCACCGCCCCCTGGTAATCGCCCCTGAGAAAACGGACAATCCCCCGGCGGTGGAAGCGGATGCCCCGCGCATTCGCGTTCGGCGCCTGCTCAATCGCCCGGGTGAAGGCGCGGTCCGCCTTGTCCAGATCGTTCGCGTAGAGGTAGAAGATGCCCAAACGGTAATCGACATTGCGGTTTTTCGGATCGCACTCCTTGACCAGCTCGTAATCCTTCAAGGCCAGCTCGTAGTTGCCCTGACTCTCGCGTATCGCCGCCCGGTCGAGGATGGCGGCGGTGTATTTCGGATCGATTTCCAAAGCCCGCTCGATGTCCTTCAAGGCGCCGTCGAGGTCTTTCTTGTACTGGAATAGCGCGTAACCGCGGTGCTGCAGGGCCAATTTGTAGCGGGGGTCGACCTCGAGCGCCCGGGTATAGTCGGCCAGGGCGGCATTGAGTTCCCTCTCCGCCGCCTCCTTGTCCACCAGCCGGATGTCGAGGTAAAGCGCCTCGTGCAGGACGCCACGGTTGGTGTAGGGGGAGGGTTTGTCCGGGTCGAAAAAAAGATAATTGGAATAGGCCTCGATGCCCTTTTTCGGATCGTAGAATTCCCCGTCCCGCCTGCCGTAGACCAAACCCCGCACCAGCCAGACTATGGACAAACCGGGATTGCGCCAAGACTCGGCCGGATCCCCCTCCGCTCCCTTGGCGGCACGCTCGCGCTCGCGCTTTTCGATGTTGTCGACCCGGGCGAGGGCTTCGGCCTCGCGGCCCCGGTGGGCGTCGAGGTAGGCCTGCCCCGCTTCCGAAAATTCGTTCCCCGGGTCGATGGCGTTCATGGCGGTGAATTCCTCCATCGCCATTTGTTCCCCCCGATCCCGGTTCAGGTTGAAGGCGAGGAGGCCCCGGTAATAGTGGGCGAGGATGTAGGAGGGGTCGCGCTGGTAGGCGGCACGGTAATCCTCCATCGCCTTCGAAAACTCCTGCGCCTGTTCGTAGGCGCGGCCGCGCGAGTAATAGGCGCCGGCGGCGTCCAGGTTTTCCTGGGCGCCCGTTTCGAGAATGCCCAGGGCCTGGGTGAACAGGGCGATGGCCGGTTCGATGAGCTTGAGTTTTTTGGTCTTGTCCCGTTCCTTGTCGAGGGCGCTTTTCGACTTGTCCATGATGTCCAGACCCTTTTCCAGGGGGACCCGGGCGGCGGCGCGGCGGCGGAGGAGCTCCCGGCGGGCGTCGTCCGCCTTGAGGCGGGCCTGTTCGGCTTTTTTCTGTTCGTCCTGGGCACGCTTCCGGGCGGCGTCGGCGCGGCGCTGCTCCTCCTGCGCCTTGCGGCGCTCGTCTTCGGCGAGACGCAATTGATCGATGGCCAATTGCCGCCGCTCCTGTTCGATGCGCATGCGTTCGTTGGCCTGTTCGGTCTGGGCGGCCAGGCTTTTGCCGCGGATGTAGGCGCCGGCGGTGAGGGCCAGGGCGGCGGCCATGACCGCTCCGGCCAGCACCGGGGCGCGGTGCCGGCGGGCGAACTTGACCATCCGGCCGCCGATGCCTTCGCGGTAGGCGGTCACCGGCAGGATGTCGAGGTAGCGTTCGAGATCGTCGGCGAGATCCTCGACCGTCTGGTAGCGGTCGGCGGGGTCCTCGGCGAGGGCCTTCATGATGATGGCCTCGAGGTCGCGGGGCAGGGTGTGGTCGCGTTGCCGGGGCGGGATGATGGGGAAGTCCTTGATGCGGCGGCGGAATTCCTTGAAGGTGGTTTTGCCGACGTCGCGGGGCAGCTGGTTGACCAGGATGCGGTAGAGCATGACCCCGAGGGAGGAGATGTCGCAGCGTTCGGCGGGGTTCCCTGGCCGGAAGCGTTCCGGTGCGATGTAAAGCGGGGTGCCGGCGACCATTTTCGGATTGTCGGTGTTTCGCGAGGCGAAGCCCCAGTCGAGGACGTAGACCTCGCCGAAAGGCCCCAGTTTGACGTTCTGCGGTTTCAGGTCCAGGTGGAATACGCCCCGCGAGTGGGCGTACTGCATGGCATGGCAGATTTGCAGGAAGATGTTCAGAAGCCGGCGGCGGGAATACTCGCCCCGGTCGCGGGTGCTTTTGGCGGTGCCTTCGGCGTGGGCTTTCTTGAGGAGTTCGTCGAAGGAGACCCCTTCGACCTTCTTCATGACGAAAAAGGGGGAGCCCGTTTCGTCGCGGCAGAGGTCGTAGGTGGGGAGGATATTGGGGTGTTCGAGCATGCCGCCGAGGCGGGCCTCGTTTTCGAGGAGCGTCTCGCGGTCGGCGGTGAAGGGGGGCTTCACCACCTTGATGGCGACTTCGCGGTCGAGGACGGTGTCGCGGAAGCGGAGGACTTTCCCCTGACCGCCTTCGCCGATGAGGCCCTGGTACTGGTAGCGGTCCCCGTAGTCGCGCAGGGCCGGATCTTCCCCGCCCTCGACGTCGAGGAGTCCGGCGAGGAAGGAGCCGTCGGCTTTTCCCAAGGTTTTGTTGAGGGCGGAGCCGAGGGCCTCCTCCATGTTGTCGGCGCTGGGGGGGGTGATGGAGGATTTGCTTTTGTCCGACGTTTCGGGTCCGGAATTACCGTTCGAGGCTTTGCTGAAAGTGTCGTCCAGCTTGCCAAGATAATTGGACAGGCTGGCGGAGACTTCCTCCGCGAGCGGTTTGTCGGCGAACTTTTCGGGCATTTTTTTTCCGTCTTTATTTTACCGGAGCGGTTCCGCTGCACATGGCCGTGTCCTTCCCCATTGCCGGCGGGACTCCGGCCGGAATTGGGGCGGGAGCGGCCCCGCCTTTAATCGTATGTATTAACGTAGGCCAATTCAATGTTTGAATCAAGCGGATTTTGTTTCAAAAAAAGGGCGCGCGAAGCATTTTTTTTGAAATAAAATCCGCTTTGCCGGCAAGTGCAAAAGGGCGATTCCGCGAACGGCGGAGAGGGTAACTTCAAGCGGAAATCGCCTTGTTTCTGTGTTTCATAACCCTTTGCCATCATGTATAGTAAGCGATCATGCGACCAAACCGTTAAACCGTGACCGGTGACAAGCTTTCGTGGAAATCGCGCGTCGGCAGGCGCGGTTTTTCCGGAAAGTCAACCAAAATTTGGAGGAGTACTGCTGTGAGAAAAGCGCTGTTTTCCGCTTTCTTGTTGGGAGCGTTGATTCTGACCGGATGTTTCGGCGGCTGGGGCGGCAGGTCCAGCACCGGTTATTCCTACTATGAAGCGGAGCCGGTCCGGGGCGGTCCGCCGCCGCCGCCGCCGCCCCCTCCGCCCGCCCGCACCCGCAGCGTCCCGCCGCCCCCGCCCCCGCGCAGCGCCCCCGGCGCGGTGACCGGTTACGCCGGGTCGAACCTCTTCCGCCTGCCGATGGCCGACGGCCAGCCGGTGACGGTGAAGTCGCCGGCGGTCCTGTTCTTCTACACTTCCTGGTGCGGTTATTGTAAACAGGCCTTCCCCGAATTCAAGGACATCACCGCCCGGGCGCGTAGCCAGGGCTGGCGGGTCTACGGCATTCAGGTCGGCGAAGGTCCGGACAAGGTCAATCAGGTCGTCTCCCAGTTCCAGCCGAACTTTCCGGTCCTGATGGATCAACAGAGCCTGGTCTCCAGGCAGTACCGCATCGAAGGCTACCCGACCTTCATCATCATCGACGAAAGCGGGCGTATTTCCTATAATTCCCACGATGTGCCGCGGAATTTCTAGTGTCGAAACTTGGGTGGCTTTTCCGTTTTCAAGCCCTTGGGCAAGGCGAAGCTTCGCGGGCAATAGCGAATATGCGGTACAGTAAACAAGTGACGCACGGTGAGGGAAACACCGAAGGAGATTTTTTGAAAAATCCAGAGGCGGTTCACTTGCGTTTTTCGAAAAATCCACGGAGACATTCATTATGGAATACCGCCTGCTTGGAAAATCCGGCTTCACCATCCCGGTCATGATGTTGGGAACGGCGACGTTCAATTATGGAACCAGCGGTTTCACCGAGTGGGGGACCACCCACGACGCCGACGCCGAGCGCATGGTGGACATGTGTCTGGACGCCGGGGTCTCGATGTTCGATTCGGCGGACATTTACTCGGACGGGCAGTCCGAGACGATTCTGGGGAAAGCCATCGCCGGCAAGCGTAACCGGGTCTTGATTTCCACCAAGGCCGCTTTCCGGTCCGGCGACGGCCCGAATGAGGTCGGCACCAGCCGCGGGCACTTGCTGGCCGCGGTGGAAGGCAGCCTGAAGCGGCTGGGAGTGGAGGCGATCGACCTGTTTCAAGTGCACGGCTTCGACGCCAAGACCCCGGTGGAGGAGACGATGCGGACCCTGGACGACCTGGTCCGCTCGGGGAAGGTGCGTTATATCGGCTGTTCGAACCATTCCGGCTGGCAGGCGATGAAATGCTTGGCCACCTCGGACCACTACGGCTGGGAGCGTTTTATCGCCCACCAGGCGCATTATTCGCTGATGTCGCGGGAGTACGAGTGGGAGTTGATGCCTTTGGCGCTGGCGGAGGGTTTGGGGACGGTGGTGTGGAGTCCTTTGGCGCAGGGCCGCTTGACCGGCAAGATTTACCGTAATCATCCGGCGCCGGACGGCAGCCGGGTGGCGCAGCACGGGGGCGACATGCGGATTGGCGATGTGATGCCGCAGGAGCAGTTTTTCCGCATTGTCGACGCTTTGAAGGAAGTGGCGGCGGAAGCGGGGCGGAGCGTACCGCAGGTGGCATTGAACTGGCTTCTCCGGCGTCCGGCGGTGACGTCCCTGATTATCGGGGCGCGTGACGAAAAGCAGTTGCGTGAGAACCTGGAGGCGACTGAATTCACCTTGACGGCGGATCAGATAAAGCGTCTGGACCAGGCGAGTTCGCGACCGCCGAATTATCCGTATTGGCATCAATTGGATGTGTATGCGGAGCGGAATCCGTTTCCGGTGGCGTTGGAGTAGGGGCGGCGGCTGGCGTTATTGGCGGATTTATATTACGGGCGTGAACCTTTTGGTTCCGCCCGTTTTTTTGTGGCACATGAGGTCACAAAAAAGCCATTAATACGCTATACTGGCTATTTTGCAATATTTTACCGCATTTACAGGCATGTCGCTTGGTAATTGTCTATAATTCGCAATGATTATTCGTGACTTAATTTAATTCATAAAAAATACCCATTTCTGCTCAATTTATGCGAATGAACCACTTGACAGGCACGATAGCTAAGGCTAGCTTATAGGTGGGAGTTGAGCCGGTCATAACCGGCGCCCACTCCAGCAACCGGCAGTACTAGAGGTAGAAAAAATAAGGCGCGCATCATGAGTACTTTGCATCCCATGCCTATCGAATCCCCACCCCCGGGATAACGCCGCGACTTTGGCGCCGTCGAGAAAATCACCGTAAATATGGCAAATTTGCATCCTGGATATGCCAGTCCGCCTCGGTCGAGCGCGGGGGTAGCTCTTATTGACTAAGGAGAGTAACATGTCGGTCAAATCGCGCATTTATATGGTCGTTGTCATCTTGGCATTGGTGATAGTGGTCATCGGCGCCGTTGCGTTATACTCAATGTCCAATATACGCCATGCGGTAGAGTCGGAAACGTCGTTATCGAATATAGTCAATGAGTTGAAAGACATCCGCACCGGCATGGAAGAGGTCTCCATCCTCGCCCGGGAAATGATTATCTCCAACAGCACCAGCGACATGGCCGACATGAAGAAGGAAATTGACGACATCGTGAAAAACGATGTCGACCGGCGCTTGGCCTCCCTGAAAGTCGACCCGGCCGACAGCGGCCCCTTGCGCCAGCTCCAGGAACTCTGGACCAAGCACAAGGATATCGTCACCCGCGTCCACGCCAATTCCTTCGCCAACACCAAGGAGTACGCCCGCATCCTCTCCATCGGCGCCTCGAACGAGTACTGGCATAATTACGAAGCCATTCTCGACAAGTTCATACCGATGGTCGAAAACGCGCAAAAGCAGGATATCTACATCTCGCTGCTTAAAGCCCGCGAAGCCATGGACGCCATGCAGCTCCACGAGAAAACCCTGCTCGCCCTCGAAGATCCCGCCAGGCTCAAGCAGGAAAGCGACGCCGGCAGGGCGGCCTTCCGCAATCTCACCGTCAACCTGAACGATCTGGAAAGAAAATTCACCAATCCCGTCGTCTCCGACGCCGAACTGGAACGGTTCAACCAGGCCTTCGCCGCCAGCCAGGGAAAAATCGACTTCCACGACGACGGCAGCGCCAGTTACGTCCGCGCCACCGCCAATTATCCGGCCAATTTCATCAACCCCGACCTCACCGACCTCAGCCGCTACTATTGGAACAACATCAAGCCCCTACGCGGGCTGGGCGACGAATTCTTCAACCGGGTCAACGATCTCGCCGTCAAAAACACCAACGGCATCGCTTACAACATCCTCCGCAACGAATGCATCCCCACCCGCCGCGCCGAAGGCGCCGTCATCACCGAGCTGGTCGCGGCCAATGAAACGCGCCTCAAGGCCGCCGTCGCCGCCGCCGAAAGGGAAATGCGGCAAGCCTGGATTATCATGCTGGTCGTGGGTTCCATCGGCCTGGTCGCCGGCCTGGTCCTCTCCTATGTGGTCGTGAGCCGCCTCGCCAAGGCCCTGGCCAGCACCATCGACAACCTCTCCGCCCGGTCCGACGACGTCGACCGCATCGCCAAGCAGCTCGCCCAAGGCTCCAACAACCTCTCCGAAGGGGCCACCGAACAGGCGGCCAGCCTGGAGGAAACCTCATCCGCCCTGGAACAGATGGCCTCGATGACCCGCCAGAACGCCGACAACGCCAATAAAACGAACGACACCAACAAGCACAACAACCGCCTGATCGGCGACGGCGCCAAGGCGGTCGGCAACATGTCCACGGCCATGGGTGAAATCAACGATTCGGCCGAGAAAATCAGCCGCATCATCAAGACCATCGAGGACATCGCCTTCCAAACCAATCTCCTCGCCCTTAACGCCGCCGTCGAGGCGGCCCGGGCCGGCGAGGCGGGGAAGGGGTTCGCGGTGGTCGCCGACGAAGTCCGCAACCTCGCCCAGCGCTCGGCCCAGGCGGCCCGGGACACGACGGAACTGATTGAAGGCACGGTCACCCGGGTCAAGCACGGCACCGACATCGCGGAAGAGCTGGACAAATCCTTCAAGGAAATCGAATCCGGTTCCAGCACGGTCAGCCGGCTGATCGGGGAAATCGCCGCCGCGACCAACGAACAGGCCCAGGGGGTGGATCAGGTGAACACCGCCGTCGCCCAGATGGACAAGGTGACGCAAAGCAATTCCGCCACCGCCGAACAGTCGGCGGCCGCGGCGGCGGATCTGTCCCGCCAATCCGAGGATCTGAACAATCTGATCCAGGGTCTGTCAGGACTGGTTTACGGCAACGGCAATGGCAACGGCAATGGTCACGGCAACGGACACGGTTACGCCGCCGCCTTGCCGAACCGTTCGGCTCCCATGATATCCACCTCCTTCGCTCCGTCGTCGCGGCCGCCCGCCTCCGCCCGGGCTCTGCCTGCCCCGCAGGCGCCGGCCGGCAAGGTCATGAAGCCCTCGAAGGTGATTCCCCTGGACGCGGATGCGGACGGCTTCTGAAAAGCGCGCCTGAATCTCCCCAAAAAAAAACCCGGACCGCTTGGCGGTCCGGGTTTTTTCATTTCAGGTACGTGGGAGAAGGCGAACCCAGGACGGAATCGAGCGCGTCGTCGATTTCCGAGGCGGTCCCCGGGGCGATCGGGGTCGGCATGGTCACTTCCGGCCGGGCCACATAGGTTCCGCCGAGTGGCGGAAAGGTCGGCTGGGCCTCGAACTGCTGTACGGCGGCCGAGGGCAGCACATTCACCGGCGGCACCGAAATCGGCAGGGGCGCCATGGCGTTGGGGGTATATATCTGCGGACTGTTCAGGATCTGGTTCTCGCTCATGGTGAAGCATTCCGACAAGTTCTGCCCCGGCGCGCACAGCACGGGATTCGGGACCGGGCAGATGTCGGGCGGGCAATACCCCGCTCCCAGCACCCCGGGTTCGAAGCCGGAGTTGGTCGGGGGAACCACGGTGGCGAAGGTCGGTTCCACCGGGGGCGGCGGCACATACTGCGGGATAATCGGCTGAATCACCGGCGGCACCCACTGCGGCATCGGCGGGGGCGGGGGAGGCGGGGGGGCCTGCACCACCATCGGCATCACCTGCTGCTGGGCGGGAGCCTGGATAATCGGCTGAATCACCGGTTGAATCACCACCGGCTGGATGATCGGCTGCTGCACGTTCTGCTGGGTGGTGGCCTGGAGGACCACCGGTTGGACGATGGGCGCCTGTTCCGTTTGGGTGGTGGAGGGTTTAATCACCAGGGACTGGGTGATCGGTGCCGGGTCGGTCGCCGAGGTGGTGGTCTGGATTTCCACCTTCTGCACGACCGGTTTGGTTTCGGTCTGCGTTTCGGTGGTGGTTTTCAGGACCAGGGACTGGATAATCGGTTCAGGATTCGGCGGCGACTGCACCACCGGCTGGATCACCGGCTGAATAATCGGTCCCGTCACCGGATCCGGCGTCTGAACTATCGGCTGGATAATCGGCTGGATAATCGGTCCCTGGGTGGGTTCCGGAATCTGCACCACCGGCTGGATCACCGGTTGGATTACCGGCTGGGCAACAGGCTCCGGGATCGGAGCCGGGACCGGTTCCGGAGTGTAGGTAGGGAAAACCGGTGCGGGTTCCGTTATCGGCGCCACGTAGGGCTCCGGGGCCGAGTAGACCGGGGCGCTGTATACCGGCGCCGGGGCCGGGGTGTATACCGGAGCCGGGGCGGGCGGGCATTGATACTGGTACTGCACCGGCGCCACGGTGCGCACGCCGGGGGGGCAGAGGTTCGGTTTGGCGGGGCGCGGGCGGCGGCCTTTACGGTAAACGGTCCGGCAGTCGGGGGGCGGGGCGGCGACTACGCCGGGGGGGGGACAGGGGGTGCCGGGGGTGATGGCGACGGCCGGTGGGCAACCGCCGGCGCCGTAACCGGCGACCTGCCCGTAGCCGGGGTCCTGGACGTAGGCCGGGGCGGCGAGGAGATTGGCGGTTCCCGTGTAGGGGACGGTGGCGTAGCCGGAGTAATTGGTCTGGTAGGCGGCCAGGCAGGGGTCGGCGGCCAGGTAGTAATGATTGGCGGCGTCGGTGCAGTAGGCGGTGGGTGCGGCGTACTGGTAGCCTTTGGGCGCTTTCCCCTTCTTCTTTTTAACGAGTGCGACCTGCTGTCCCCGGGTGTCGACGCAAACCGGTACGCCGGCGGTGTAGCTGGCGGGCTGGTTTACATACGGCATGGGGGGGAGGGGCTGGTTGCAGTTGAAGGCGGTCGACTGAACCGCCTGGTTCCCCGAGCATCCCGAGGAATACATCAGTGCCAAAGTGGCCACCACCGAGGTTAACAATCTGGTACGCATAATTTTCTTCTCCCAACGTTTTTTTGAAAAAGCCATTCTACAAATATGACCGAGTCTTTTTCGTGCAAACAACGGCCGCACCGCAACCTGTTTCCCCTGGAACAGGCCTGGCTCCGGTTTTCCTCCGTGACGGGAAGACCGTCCCCCGGCCGCCGTTCCCCTAACGCGAAACCAAAGGCAATGCTTGAACCACGCTTGTTATCAGACCAATCTCACGCGAAAAATCCGGACGGCCTGCACCTTGCCGTTAACCGATTCCTCCGCCATCCCCAGTTCGCGGCAAGATTCAAAGCTCCGATAATGATTGATCGACTTAATTTCCGCCCCGGTTCAGAAATAATGACGGATAATGTTGATTTTTATCGGACAGGTTCGTATGTCCAATAATGACAAGCAGTTGAATTGAGATTGCTTTTTCCGATTTTTTTCTTTATGATCTGCCCTTCACGATATGGCGGGCTTTCTGCTACAATCCGAGAGGGATAAATCTCGTGGTCGACCTGGGGCTGGTTTAGGTTTATCGATTGAAGGAGTTGAAAATGCGGAATGGAATGCGAACAATTGCGTCGAGAGTGGGTTTTTGCCTGGTTGCCTTGGCCGTCGCCGTGGCCGGAATTATCGCGCCGGCCTGCGCCGGCGAGCGGGTCATTCACATCTACACCTGGTCCGACTACCTGGACTCGGACGTCATCTATCAATTCGAAAAGGAGTTCAACTGCCGCCTCGCCATCGACTACTTCGACTCCAATGAATCGATGTACGCCAAACTCAAGGCCGGCGGCGGCGGCTACGACATCATCACCCCCTCCTCCTACATGTCCGCCATCATGCGCAAGCAAAAGATGATCGCCGACCTCGACCATGCCAAGCTCCCCAATATCGTCAACATCGACCCCGCCTTCCTCCGCCACACCGAGGACGCCAAAATGACCTACAGCGTCCCCTACACCCGCACCGTCACCGGCGTCGGCTACAACAAACGCCGGGTGCACCAGGAGGATTTGGGCAGCTGGGACATCTTCGGCAAGAACATCTTCTCGAAACGCATGACCATGCTTAACGACATGCGCGAAACCATCGGCGCCGCCCTCAAGTATCGCGGCTACAGCCTCAACACCACCGACGACAAACAGCTCGCCGAAGCCGGCGACACCCTGGTGGCTTGGAAGAAGAACCTGGCCAAGTTCGATGTCGACGAAGCGAAAATCGGTCTCGCCTCCGGCGAATTCCTGGTCATCCACGCCTACAACGGCGACATCGCCCTTTCCATGGAGGAAAACCCCGACATCGACTTCTACATCCCCAAGGAAGGCTCCTCCATCGCCTCCGACGACCTGGTCATCGCCGCCGACTCCCCCAATCTCGACCTCGCCCACAGCTTCATCAACCTGATGCTCGACCCCGACGTCGCCCAGCAGAACATGGAGTCAATCCGTTTCTATATGCCCAATCCCAAAGCCATAGAACAACTCGACCCCGAACTCCGCGACAACCACGCCTTCAACCTCCCACAGGGCATCATGGACCGGTGCGAGGTAATTCGCGATCTCGGCGACGACAACATGAAATACGTGAAGATTTGGGACCGGGTCAAGGCGGCGGAATGAGGCTGGTTCAACTTTTTCCGAAATAGCCTCTTGATCCCGTCGCCCTAAATGAGGATAGTAGGATTTGGGGGAAAAGCGTCTGTCCGTCCGACCAAGTTCTGGGAAAACTTCGTCAGGCGGACAGGCGGTTTTCTATGGCGCTTTCGGCCGGAGGCAATAGGGCCGAAATGCCGAAATTGGGGCGCCCAGGCAACTTTTGGGCGGAATTGCTTCGTAAACCACCACGCCAGCATGGGGGATGCTCGCGGCATGCAGAATCATCTCGCATTATGTCTTTTCGCGGCCTTCACGGTTTGCCGGATTTATCCGGCCGCGACCGGCCATGCCGCCGAAAACGCCACCGCCGGCAAAGGCTTCCCCCTGGGTAATCCTCCCGCCTCCGCATCCTACGGCAAAGCCGCCGCACCTGTTCAAACCGCAATCAATCCCCTGAACGCTTATGCTCCGCCCGCCGCCGCGGCCACTGCCGACAGTGCCGCGCCGGTAAACCGCACTTCTCCGAACCCCGGTCCTCCCGCCGTCTCCGGCGCCGACTTTGAAAACCACCCCCTGGCTTTCCCCGACAACAGCCGCCGCCGCCGTCCCGACGGCGAACGCACCGGCGCACCCTCGATGTGGACCGCCCTCTTCGCGGTGCTGGTGGTATCGAGCATCTTCGGGGTGATTCTGTACATGGTGAAAAAATACCTGCCCGGTCACCGGCAGCTCTTCAATCATCCCGCCATGGAAGTGTTGGGACGCACTTATCTGGATCAACGCCGTTTCGTGTCGCTGGTGCGGATCGGCAAACGCATCGTCGTCGTCGGCGTCTCCCCCGACGAAATGCGCCCCCTTTCGGAAATCACCGACGAAACGGAAATCAGCGACATTCTCGAGCTGGCCCGGCCGAAAACCGAGGCCGGCCTGACCGTTTTCCAGCGCCTCTTCCAGAAAACCGTCCAGCGGGAGGAAGCAGCCGAAAACCGGATCCTGGCCGACGTCAAGGCGGCCGAAATCGACGCGCAGATGTCGACCCTGCGCGAACGCATGAAACAAATCCGCGAACCGGATAAACCGCCCGGCGGTGTAGGCGGCGGCGGCCGGCGCATAGACGCCCTGGGATAGCTCCGCATGCAGAAAAGACCCTGGCCGGCGATGCTCTTTTTTTGCCTGGCCGTTTCAACTTTGTTCGTAAATTGTGCCCGGGCCGCCGACGACGGTTTCGGCTGGGACTTCGACGGCCGCCTGGGCATCGGCCGCGACCCCAGCGTCGACACGGGTCTTGCCCACCGCGAACCGCCGGAGCCGATGTCCATCCGGGTGCCGCAAAACGAACGCTACACCCCGGCGGTGGCGAGGGGCAATCCCCACGAGGACGGTCTCTTGTACCTGCCGTTGCCGACCCTGGAAAACGGCAGTCTGGTGCCGATGGACAAGGCGGAACAGATGACCACCGCCCTGCAGATGGTGATCATCCTCACCATTCTGACCCTGTCCCCGAGTATTCTCATCATGATGACCAGTTTTCTCCGCATCATGGTGGTGATGGGTTTTGTCCGCCGGGCCATGGGCACCCAGTCGTTGCCGCCGGATCAGGTGATGGTGGGGCTGTCCCTGTTCTTGACCTTCTTCATCATGTGGCCGACCTGGGAGAAGGCCTGGGACGACGGCCTGGCGCCGTACTTCAATGGCACCATGGTGGAAATCGCCCCGGGGGAGGTGCGCCGTCTTCGGCAAAAGGAGGCGTTGATCCGCTCGATGGCGCCAATCCGCAAGTTCATGCTCGAATGCCTGGCCGCGAACGACGGCAAGGAGGAACTGTACTTCTTCATGGGGGCGGCGGGACATTCGGACGCGGCCCGCCTGGAATATCTGGGACAATTGATGCCAGCCGACGTCCCGACCACGGCGCTTATCCCGGCGTTCATCTGCTCCGAATTGAAGCGGGCTTTCTGGATGGGGTTTCTATTGTATTTGCCGTTCCTGGTTCTGGACGTGGTGATATCATCCATTCTCATGTCCATGGGCATGATGATGCTGCCGCCGGTGATGATTTCCCTCCCGTTCAAAATCATAGTTTTCGTGATTGTCGACGGCTGGCGGCTGTTGTTCGAGGGGTTGATTACCAGTTTTCCGCCGAGCCTGTTGCAGCATCTCATTGTGCCGGCGGCAACGGGAACGAATATGCAGATGGTCTACTGAGGGGCGCCGTCGAATGGCGGGGAAATAAGGATAAATCCCCGCATAACCGGATGATAATCATCACCTCTTGCGGCATGATGAAGGGACGACCCCGTGATTCCCGACATTCAGGACATCATAGACGTGGCAAAGGATATGCTGTGGGTGTGTCTTATACTTTCGCTTCCGACCTTGTTGACGGCGCTGGTGGTGGGGGTGCTGGTGTCCCTGATCCAGACGGTGACGAGCATCCAGGAAATGACCCTGACCTTCGTGCCGAAGCTGGCGGCGGTGGTGGTGGTGGTGTCACTGGCCATGCCGTGGCTGATAGAGTTCATCGCCGAGTATTTCGAAAGATGCATGGCGATGTTTTCAAGCTATTACTGACGGTGGTTGTGGTGGCGGCGCTGGAGAACGTCTTCTACGGTTTTCTGTATGCGTCCCGGCGCGGCGTTCCGGAAGGCGGCCCGCCGGAAAGAGGGGGCGGGGTGGCTTTGAGTTCCGCGGCGTTTGTGGACGGTCGCGGTCGGAGCGGCGGGCATGACTTACGATTATTACATGGCGACGGAAATACTTTCCACGCTGCTTCTTTACATCATGGTCCTGCTGCGTTGCGGCTGCCTGTGCCTGTTCGCCCCGTTCTTCAGCTCCGAAGTCTTTCCGCTGCAGCTACGCGTCGCCCTGGCGGTGACCTTCCCCATTCTGGTGGTGGGGGCGGCGGCCCGCACCGCGACGGTGCCGATGAACATGGAGATGGTGGATCTGCTGATCCTGACCGGGCAGGAGTTCATGCTGGGGATGTCCCTGTGCTTCCTGACTTCACTAATCTTCACCGGCGTGCAGATGGCCGGTGAAATCGCCGGCCAGCAGATCGGCTTCTCGATGGCGAATGTGGTCGATCCGCAGTCGGGTATCGAAGTGCCGATGCTCGGCTTCATCAACATGAACCTGACCCTGACCATGTTCATAACCGCCAAACTGCATTTGTTGATAATCTACATTCTGGTGAAAAGCTACGAATGGGTCCCGGTCGGTTCCTTGCGGCCGGCGGTGAACCTGAACTATCCGGTCTATAAAATGGGCACCATCCAGGCCCTGGAATTGGTCAAGCTCGGCGCGCAAATGTCCATTCCCATCATGATGATTATGCTCATGAACAGCGTGGTCGAGGGTTATGTCACCAAGACCATGCCGCAGATGAACATCCAGGTGCTGGGGATTCCCCTCAGGGTGGTTCTGGGGCTGTCGACCCTGATCTTCGTCTATCCGGCGATTTGCATGGCCATGGTCCCGCATGACTGGCAGTTCAATCTGACGGAGCTTCTCCAGTTCAATTTGCGGGAAACGCCGGAAGGCCCGCTGGGCACCATGCTGCAGCAGCTTTCGGAAATGGTCGTGGAGATGGGTTCGCCCGCATCCGCCCCGGGGAGATAACGCATGTCGGCCGGCGGCGAAGAAAAAACCGAAGAACCAACCGGGCATAAGCTGAGCGAAGCGCGCAAGCAGGGCAATATCCCCAAATCCAGGGACCTCGCCGCGGCCATGCTCTCCCTGGTCGCCATAAACCTGCTCAAGTACATCGGCCCCTGGATGTCCGAACACATGATGATCTTCTTTGAAAAGATGATCGGCGTGGACATGGGGGTTCTGGAAATTCCCGAAAGGAAGGAGCTGATCCCCTACGCCATAGACTGGATGCTGTGGCTGCTTCTATTGTCGGGCCCGTTTCTCGGGTTGATGTTCGTGGCTGCGTATCTGGTGCATTATTACCAGGTGGGCTGGCTGATTACCACCGAGCCGCTGAAGTTGAATTTCAACAAGCTTAATCCCGTCGCCGGCTTCAAGCGCATTTTCTCGCTAAGTAATGTGGTGATGCTGATTATGAATCTCGCCAAACTGTCGGTGATTATGGCCGTGGCCTGGTGGACGGTCTTGAGCGAAGTCCAGAACGTCATCGGCATGGTGGAGATGGAAACGGCGGGGATGTTCATCTATTCCACCGAAAAGGTGATGGCCCTGGCGCAGACCCTGGCGATTCTGCTCATGGCCCTGGGTTTCGCGGACTTCTACTACCAGAAATATAAAAACAACAAAGATTTGAAGATGACCAAGCAGGAGGTGAAGGAAGAATACAAACAGATGGAGGGCGATCCGCAGATCAAGGGCAAACGCCGGCAAAAAGCCATGGAATTGGCGCAAAAACGCATGATGCAGGAGGTTCCTCAGGCGGAGGTGGTGGTCAGGAACCCGACCCACTTCGCGGTGGCGATAAAGTACAAGCCCGACATGGAGGCGCCGCAGGTGGTCGCGAAAGGGAAGGACCTGCAGGCGCAGAAGATTATCGACATCGCCCGGGAGGCGGGGGTGATGCTGGTGGAAAACCCGCCGCTGGCGCGGGAATTGTACGCGAAAGTCGAAATCGGCGCTTTCATTCCCTCCGAACTTTTCACGGCCGTGGCGCAGATTCTCGCCGAGGTTTACCGCGCCAAACAGAGGAAGATGTACATCCAGGGTTCCCCGGCGACGCCCGCGCCGGCTTGAATGCAAGGGTATTTGCAGAGAACGCTATGACTGGGATTAAGTAATGAGCGCAGGCGCGCAGCAGGCAAACAATCTTCTCATGATCTGGGTCGGCAAGGTCCAGAGCTTCTTGCTGATGCGCGGCGGCAAGAACATCCTGATATCCCTGTTTGTCCTTAGCGCCCTTGCCTGCATGCTGGTCCCGATGCCCGCTTTCGTTCTGGACATCGCCCTGGCCTTGAACATTCTTATGGCCATGATTCTCCTCATGGTCACGATTTTTGTGGATCAGCCGCTCCAGTTCAGCACTTTTCCCTCGCTTCTCCTGATGCTGACCCTCTACCGCCTGGGCCTGAACATTTCCTCGACCCGCCTCATTTTAAGCAGGGGACAGGAAGGCATTGGCGCGGCGGGACATCTCATCGCCACCTTCGGCGCCTTCGTCGGCGGCGGCGGTTCGGTGGCCGGCGCGAACAATCTGTCGTCCCTGGCGGTCGGATTCACGATCTTCGTCATCCTGATGATCATCCAGGTGATGGTAATCACCAAGGGCGCCACCCGTATCGCCGAAGTCGCCGCGCGTTTCACCCTGGATTCGATGCCCGGCAAGCAAATGGCCATCGACGCCGACCTCGCCTCCGGCGTCATTGACGAAAAAGAGGCGATCAAGCGCCGCCTGGAAGTCCAACAGCTCGCCGACTTCTACGGCGCCATGGACGGCGCCTCGAAATTCGTTCAGGGCGACACCATGGCTGGCATCATCATCACCGGCATCAATATTCTCGTCGGTTTCGTCATCGGCGTCTTCATCAACGGCATGCCCTTCATCGAAGCCGCCCGGGTCTTTACCATCCTCACCATCGGCGACGGCCTGGTGTCCCAGAGTCCGGCCCTGAGGATTTCAGTCGGTTCCGGCCTGCTCGTCACCCGCGCCGCCGGCCGCACCGAATTCGGCACCGAGTTGCTCGGCCAGTTCCTTGGCCAGGAAAAGCCCATCGCCGCCGCCGCCGTGATGCTGGGTCTCCTGGGTATGTCTGGCCTGTTGCGGCTGACGCCTTTCCCGCCGGTGCCGCTCCTGATTGTCGCAGCCATGGCCGGCGGCACCTGGTATATGGCCAAGCGCACCATGTCGACTTCCGCCGTGGAGGCGCGGGAGAGGGCGGAAGCGAAGAAAAAGGAGGAGGAAGCCGCCGCCGCCGCCCCGGCCGGGGAAAAGGTCGAGAACCTGCTCAAGGTCGATGCGATGGAACTGGAGGTCGGTTATGCCGTCGTGCCGCTGGTGGACACGCAGCAGTCCGGCGGCGGAGGCCTGCTCGCCCGGGTGAACATGATTCGCCAGCAGCTGGCTTTGGAATTGGGGATTATCGTCCCCCCCATCCGCATTCGCGACAACATTCAGCTGGAGGCGAACGAATACGTGGTGAAAATCCACGGCGCGCCGGTGGCGAAGGGTACGGCGGAGGCGGACAAACTGATGGCCATCGATTCCGGAGCCGCGACGGAACGCCTCGACGGCGACGAAACGGTCGAGCCGGCCTTCGGCATGCCGGCGGTGTGGATTTACCCGTCAGCGCGGGAGTACGCGGAGCGGGTCGGTTATACGGTGGTTGACGCGGAGACGGTGGTGGCGACCCATTTGACGGAAGTGATACGCTCCCGCGCGTCGGAACTGCTGACCAAGGACGAGGTCCGTAAGCTTCTGGACACGGTCAAGGAATATTCGCCGGGGACGGTGGAGGAAGTGGTGCCGGCGGTTTTGTCGATTGGCGAGGTGCAGAAAGTTCTACAGAATCTTCTCCAGGAGAAAATTTCCATCCGGAATCTCGGTTCCATTCTGGAGGTTTTGGGGGATGTCGGCCGCCGCACGAAGGATCCGGACATCCTCACCGAATTCGCCCGGAATGGTCTGAAGCGCTGGCTTTGCAACGAATATGCGCTCCCCGGCACGCACAAATTGAACGTGGTGACCATGGATCCGCGCCTCGAGGAGCAGCTCGCGCAAAGAATAGAACACACCGAGGCCGGATCTTTCATTACCCTGCACGGCCCGGCCCAGGCGAAGCTGGTCGAGGCGATTTCCACGGAAGTCCAGCGGCAGGTGCAGGGGGGGAACAATCCGCTGCTTTTGGTCGGTCCCCAGATTCGTTTGCATGTGAAGCGCCTGACCATGGCGCGTTTGCCGATGCTGGCGGTGATGTCTTTCAACGAGGTGCTGCAGGATTACGAACCGGTTTCCGTAGGCATGGTGAAAGTGGACTTGAACTCCTGATTTGGATTAGGCCCCGATGGCGAACGATTCCCAAACCGCGATTGTCAAGGCGCCGACCTACACGGAGGCCCTGTTCAAGGCCAAAACCATGTTTGGTTCGGACTTCAGCATCGTCAGCCGGCGGGACGTCAGGGAATCGAACCTTTTTAGCAAACTGACTTCCGGCAAGCTGGGCGGCGACGCATTGGCGGTGGAACTGGAGATTGCCCCGGGTTTGCCGGAAGCGGTGGAAAAGAAGAAAACGGAGGCGCCGCCGAATCCGCTGTTGAGAAGTTACACCAAGGCGCTGGAAGGGGTCGAGAAGCATTCGCCGAACGTGAAAAGCAAGATGGCGAATGCGGCGGCGCCGTATGTGTCCATCGGCGAGACCAGTACCGGTTTGGCGCTCCGGCTTGACGAATTTCAGAAGGAACTGCGCGAGAGCCGGCGCGAGTACGCGAGCGCCCTCGAAGAGATGCGGTCGATGCTTTCCTTGCAGGCGCGGGGCGGTTTGCCGGCGGTGGGTCCGGAATTGTTGACTATTTATCGGGATTTGACCGATAAAAATATAACGGACGCTTTGGCGAGGGAGATTGTCGAGGATGTGCAGCGGGAAGCCCCGGGCCGCATCGATGCGGCGGGCGGCCGCGAGCTTCTCCGCCGGGCGGTGGCGCGGCGGATACCCTGCGCCGGGCCGGTTTTGCCGGCGGAGGGCCGTCCGACGGTGGTGGCCCTGGTCGGGGCGTCGGGCGTGGGCAAATCGACCAGCGTCGTGAAATTGGCCATCCACTTCACCATGCACCGGGGGAAGAGCGTCGGGGTGATAAACGAGGATTTGCGGCGTCCAGGCGCGGACGGGCAGATTAATAATTTGGGGCGGATGTTCGGCATCGGCGTGACGACGGCGACGGAAGCTTCGGAAATCGCCGACGTGGTGAAGTCGATGTCGGGGCGGGACGTGATTTTCATCGACACCGGCGGGCGTTCCCCCCGCGACGAGAAGGGCATTCGGCGTTTGGGGGAGATTCTGCGGGCGGCGGGGGTGGACGAGACGCATCTTCTTCTTTCCGGGGTGAGTTCGGAAGAAACAATGCGGCAAACGGTGCGGCGGTACCAGCCGGTGAATTTCAATAGAATCATGTTGACCAAGCTCGACGAATGCATAACCCACGGCTGTCTAATCAATATCGGCGCGGATTTGGACACCGGTTTAAGCTATGTCACCACCGGCCCCGATTACACCTGTCCCATCGAGCAGGCGGACGGAATGGAATTGGCTAAGCTCGTTTTGGGGATGCGGGAGCTGGAACCGGAGATTGACGGCGACAAAGCGTCCCGCGACTGATCCCCTTAAGCTTGTCATAGAACGGAAATTCGGCTTCCGAAGATTTCGACGGAGATTCTCCCCATGCTGGTGAAGAAAATGGCGGGGTTCTTTGCCGTTCTCGGGGTGATGATGTTTTTAGCCAGCTGGCTGTATTTCTTTTTCCTGCCGGATCAGAAGACAGCCCTGCCGATGTCGGCGGAAAAGGCCTGGGAAATCGGCATCTATCTGGCGGCGGCGTTTTTTCTATTGGGACTGTTTGTTTCGACCCTCGGGATCGCCCTGGTGCAGGAGGTTTTGGCGGAAAGCCGCAGCAGGGACATGGAGGCGAAATTCCGGGCCAAGACCACCTACGACCGCATTGTGAACATGGAAATGAATTTGGCCGAAGCGGTGAACGGCCAGGACAGGGTAAGCTCGGAGGAGTACGAGAATTCGCAAATTTGAAGACCCGGGTTCCGGAAGCGGGTTTGCAAGAAGATTTCACGGCCATTTGGCCAGCCACTTTATAAAACCGCCCAGGCATCCAGGCCGGCGCCTTCGGACCCAGGAAGCTTGCGGTTGACGAATATCCCATTTCATCCGGTAACCCGGCCGGCCGGTCGGCCCCAACACGGTATAGGAGGCAAGCTGCATGAATGATTATGTGGACGATTTCGTTCCGCCGCCCCCATTGAGCGAGAGCGAGGAATCGGAACTTTGGGTGCTGTACGCGGAAAAGGCCGACTCCGATGCCAGGGAGAGGCTGATCGAGAATTACTTGCCGCTGGTTTTCGACGTGGCCACGAAGATGTCGAAGAAATTTCCCACTTATCTCGACGTCCAGGATTTGATCAGCTACGGCAATTTCGGCCTTCTGGACGCGATTCGCAAGTTCAATCCCTCCGAGGGGGTCAAATTCTCCACCTACTGCAACCGAAGAATTTCCGGCGCCATTCTTGACGAGCTGCGCCGTCTCGACTGGCCAAGCCGCCAGCTCAGGCAAAAGGTCAACCAGGTGAAGAAGGCCCGCGAAGAGCTGGAGGTGAAGCTCGGTCGCGGCGTCCACGACGAGGAATTGGCTGACCACATGGGGCTGGACCACGATTCCTACAAGGATCTGATGCGCGAGGTCCAGATCAAGTCCATGGTCTCCCTGGACCGGAAATGGGATCAGAACGACGACAACGAAGTCGGCCCCATTGAAATGCTCCCCGACACCCGGGCGCCGGATCCGCTTACCGAACTCACCCGCCGCGAAATCAAGGAAGTGGCGATGAAGGGTTTGTCGGACGACGAGAAGCAGGTTCTCATCCTCTACTATTACGAGAACCTCAATCTCAAGGAAATCGGCGAGGCCTTGAACCTGTCCGAAAGCCGGGTTTGCCAGATTCATTTGAAGACCCTCAACTTTTTGAAACAGAAGTTTATTCAACGGGAGATTTCGCCTTATTCTTTGTGAGGGGGTGCATCCCAACTGTGTTACCCTAAGTCGCATCCTGTCACGCCGGACTCCTCCCCACACGTCATTCCGGCGAGTTGCGCCTCACCCCGGTTCAATGTTTATGGCGCCGGAATGACGTGTGGGGTGGTGTCCAGGGTAACAGGATGCGGATTGACGTAATAGAGTTGAGATGCTCCTTTGTGAGGCGCCGGACTGTTTGCTTCTACGCCATCGATCGGCATTTCCATCAATATCGATCGGCAGCTCCGAAGGAGCGGCATGGACAATAAAAATTCCGTCTACGACGTCGAACGGAAAAACCGCGAACTCGCCATCCAGGCCGCCCTCGCCATGCACGAGCAGCGGGCGGACGAGGTCGTCATCCTCGATCTTCGCGGCCTCGTGGACTACGCCGATTTCTTCGTTATCGGCTCCGCCCCCTCCCTCACCCGCATGCGCGGCATCGCCCGCATGGTCGACAAGCGCCTCGCCAAGCACGGCGGCAAACTCCTGAACCGGCCCGACAACGAGGGCAACTGGATTCTCGCCGACTACGGGGACGTCATCATCCACATCTTCGACGCCGAGGCGCGGGGCTTCTATTGTTTGGAGGATCTTTGGGGGGACGCACCAAAAATAGAATGGGCGGATCGCATCGAACACAAGAAACCGGAAGCAGAATTATGATAACTGAACTTTTGCAAAGTGGCGATTAAACCGCCAATCGCCACTTTGCAAAAATCGTTTTTGTCCGAATTTCAAGGGTTTTTGATTTTACAAAATCGCCATTCGGCGGTTTGAATGGTGATTTTGCAAAAGTCCAGATGATAACTGAAGTTTAGTAAAGTGGGGATTTAACGGCCAATCGCCACTTTGCAAATGCCCAGTTCCTAACCCTGTTACATAAATTCTATTCCCACACGTCATTCCGGCGTCGCAAGTGTTCAACCGGTGTGGGGCAGAACTCGCCGGAATCCAGGCCGACAGACAATCGCTACCGTGGCGTTTGCTCCTTGTCTTACGGAGGTGTAAGTTCCGACACTACTAGGGTGTTTAGTGGAACCGCCGAGCGACGGTTTATCGGCCTGGATTCCGGCGAGCTACGCTTCCCCCCGGTTTAATGTTTATGGCGCCGGAATGACGTGTGGGGTGGTGTCCAGGGTAATAGGATGCGGATTGACGTAACGGCATTGAGATGCGCCCCCCTGAGATTCCCCCGTGTGGAAACGCCGTATCCGCCCTTCCCAACTTATGGGAACGGCCGGAAAAAAATCACGAGGCCAGGTCGTCGCCGGACTGCCCCAAAGGGGGGCATGCCCATGGGCCGACTCGACGTCCTTCCGACTCACCGTCCGGGTTTCTACGGGGTCTGATATTCCCGCTCTGCACAGGGTTTATTGAACCCAAACCCCGTCCCTATCCGGACTAGCGACGCCAAGTGCCCATAATAAGTTTTTTGCCCTTCGGGATCCGGTTTCGACCCGGCCTCGAAAGCAACCACAGCTTCGGCCGAAGCTTCATTACAGGGTGGATCATATTTCCGTTCAGGCGAGGGGAATAGCTTTTTCGGTTTTTTTTTGAAATTATTTCGGGGACGAATTCCGGGTGTTACCTTAATCCGCATCCTGTTACGCCGGACTCCTCCCCACGCGTCATTCCGGCGGCGTAAGCGTTCAACCGGGGTGAGACGCAACTCGCCGGAATCCAGGCCGATAGACGATCGCTACCGTAGCGTTTGCTCCTTGTCTTACGGAGGTGTAAGTTCCGAAACTGATGGGGCGTTTAGTGGAACCACGGAGCGACGGTTTATCGGCCTGGATTCCGACGAGTTTCGTTTCCCCCCGGTTCAACGCTTGTGGCGCCGGAATGACGTGTGGGGTGGTGTTCAGGGTAACAGGGTGCGGATTGACGTAATAGCGTTGAGATGCGCCCCATTGGCGCACCGAAACCGGGTTACCCTACACCGCATCCTGTTACGCCGGACTCCTCAATCCCATTTTTTCCGATTCTTCCGAATTGCCAATGTCACCGCCTCGAAGCGAAAGATTACTCACATGATCAAACTGAAGCTTATCGGCGCCACCGGCTACGGCGGCCTCGGGCTTATCGAAATCCTTCTCCGCCACCCAGAAATCGAACTAAGCGCCGTCGCCGCCACCCAGGAGGTCGGCAAACCCCTCTCCGCCGTCTGGCCCTACCTCGAAGGTTTTTGCGACCTAATTATCCGCGACGCCGATTCCCCCGAATTCAAGGACGCCCCGGCCGACGTCGTCGTTGCTGCCACTCCGGACGGAGTCGGGCAAATCCGCGCCCCCGAGGCGCTCGCGGCGGGGATGAAATTCCTCGACTATTCAGGCGACTACCGGTTCAATTCGGCGGAACTTTACGCCGAATACGCCAACCGTCTCGGTAAAGATCCGGTCCACAAAGCTCCGGAATTGCTCGCGCAAGCGGTCTACGGCCTGTCGGAACTGCACCGCCCCGAAATCGCCGCCGCCAAGCTGGTGGGAAACCCGGGCTGCTTCGCCGTATCCTGCATTCTCGGCCTTTATCCCGCGATCAAGCACGGTTTGGTCGAACAGGACGGCATCGTCTGCGACTGCAAGTCCGGCATCTCCGGCGCCGGCAAGAAGGCCGTCACCCAACACCACTATCCCGAGCGCTACGACAACCTGGGCGCCTACCGCCTCACCGGCCACCAGCACGTCATGGAAATCGAGCGGGAACTCTCCCGGGCCGCCGGCGGCCGCGAAATCCGCGTGTCCTTCACCCCCCAGGTCGTGCCGATGTGCCGGGGCATCATGAGCTGCCTGTACGGCCGCCTCCCCAAAGGCCTCGGCCAGAAGCGCCTCCTCGAATGTTACCTGGACTTCTACCGGGACGACAAATTCGTCGTCGTCAAGGACCCCAAGCACGCCGCCTCCACCTCCGACGTGCGCGGCTCCAACCGTTGCCTCCTCACCGTCGCGGCCGACGAACGGACCGGGCTGTTCCGGGTAATCAGCCATATCGACAATCTCGTCAAGGGTCAGGCCGGTTCGGCGGCCCAGAACCTCAACCTCATGTTCGGCTTGCCGGAGGATATGGGGCTGGATCACCCGGGCGCGCATCCGTAAGCGGAAACTGGATTCACAATAAACGGCAAATCTGGTAGGATTACCCCGGGAATTATTACGTTTATATTCGCACCATTAGGAGCAGCAATGAACAGCCCGGGTTCAATGACCGACTGGGACCTAGTCCACCGCTGGGAATGGTTCCGGCGCGAATGCTGGCGACAAGGCTTCCGCACCAAAATCCACGGCACCGGCGGCGGTCCCGCCCGCGCCTTCGCCGACCTCGCCCACAGCCTCGACGCCAAAATCCTCCTCGACGCCTCCTGCGGTCTCGGCAGACGCACCATTTTTCTCGCCGAAAAAGGCGTGAACATCGTCGGCTCCGACATCTCCGGCACCGCCATCAACCACGCCCGCGAACTCGCCCGCGACGAAAACTCCTCCGCCACCTTCTTCCGCTCCGCCTGGAACGAACTCCCCAAAAACATGCCCCACCACTTCGACGGCATCCTGGTCACCGGCCTAAACCTCGAACCCTCGTGGGACCACCTCGGCACCGCCGTCGTCGGCCTTTACCACGCCCTGCACCCGGGCGGATTCCTGATGTTCGTCGGCGCCACCGAAAAAGAACCGCCCTCCTCCGGCCCCACCGAAAGAGTGGAGAAGGACTGGCAGGCCAAAGCGCCAGAAAGTGTCGAATGGTTCGTGCGCGAGGGGCGGGTTACCTGCACCCTGGTGAACCTGCGCTACAAGGCGGCGGATTACATCGACGATCGCCTTCTGTACGTCAGCGAGGAGAATGGCGAAGCGCGCCTGGAGTCGACCACCATCCGCCGCCCCGCCTACTGGACCTGGCAGCACTGGAAGGACATCACCCGCATGGCCGGTTTTCAACATCTGGAAACACGGGTCTACAAGGGGTTCGGCAGCGACGGCGGAAATTTGCTCATCAACGTCGCCTGGAAGGACAAGGGCGCCGCCGAAGTCCCCCCGGTGGGGCGCGCGGTGCAAGAGGAGGCGTTCGAGGATTGAGGGGGAATTTCCACTTTTCGAGTGACCGATTGGAATGAATGGAACGTATATACTTTCCACTTCATTAGGGTACGGCGGGAAATTTGCCTTGTGTCCGCCACGAATACGCATAGACTAAAGGACAAGTTTCGGGACGGCACGCGCGATTGGGGGCGATTGACCGGAGGCCCGAACAGGCTCGGCATGCCGCGAACAGGACGGCAAGGATTTGTTATGGCGAAAGTGTACAACCTGGCCGCGGCCATGTTCCTGCTGGCGTTTCTGGCCGGCTGCGCCTCCTCGAACGGCCGCGGCAGACCCGTTGCCGGACGCGGCGTCGACCGTGGCCAAAACCCCAATCAGATGGTCAAAAACGCCGTCGACTCCCGCGCCAGCCTGTCCAGCCTCACCGGCAAGGGCGTCATGCGCATCGTCGATCAACCCAGCAAATTCGGCCTTACCGTCAACGCCGACATCGTCGCCGACGACTCGGATCGCCTGCGCATCCGCGCCGACAAACTCGCCGGAACCATCCAGGCCTTCGACGTGGTCATGCTCCAGGACGACATCGGCTTCTACGTCCCCACCCAGAAAACCCTCTACCACGGCAAGGTCAAGGACCTCCAGAACTTCTCCTTCAAGTTCGACCCCGAAGCCGTCCTCCAGCAAATGCTGCGGCCCGACGACTCCCTGGTCCACAAAAAATGGCGCTCCGCCGAGGGACAAAACGAATCCGGCGCCATCATCCTCGACGAAGACGTGCCGGAAGGGCAACCCCGCCTCCGCCTCGCCATCTCCAACAAAAACGGCATGATCGCCTCCGTCACCCAACTCGACCCCAAAGGTCAGGCCGTGTTTGTGAAACGCTTCGACGACTACCGCACCCTGACGCAGGGTAAAGGCGGCTCCGGCGGCAAGATGTCCGGGAACGATTCCGTCTTCCCCTTCACCATGGCCTTCTCCTGGCCCAGGGAACGGCGCTCGATGGAAATGAACTTCAAGCAGGTCGACCCCAACGCCCCGGTCCGGGACGAGGACTTCGACCTCGCGACCTCCGCCGACACCCGGCAAAAACCCCTCCGCGAAGCGCAAATGGACCCCGGCCTCTCCGACGAACCCGTAGCCGCCCGGCCGCGCGAACCAACGAAAAGAGGCGCCATGTGACGCGCCGGCCCGGCTGAACAAACTTTCCGCCGAACCGCGTCGGACCGCTTCATTCGTTCGTTTTCCCCATGGATCTGGTTCATTAAAAATGCAAAAAACCATTCTTCGAAAAATAGCGTGGCTGGATTGTCACCGCTATAAACTGGTGTTGTGGATTGCCGTCGTCCTCACCGTCCTCTCCTGGACCCCCCCCATAATCAGCTACTTCCGGGGCGGCCTCCACGCCCCCTTCGACCTCGCCGCCATGCTCCCCCAGGACGTCCCCGCCGCCCGCGACTTCACCCGCGCCGTCGTCGACTTCGACTCCGTGGACGAGGCGGTCGTCGTCTTTCACCTGGGTAACGCCCAGGAACGGGAACCCACCGCCGCCGAACTCAAGGCCAATCCCAAACTGGGAAGCGACGAGGCGAAGGCGGAACGGAAAGCCGCCCGGGCGAAATACATCGAACCGGCCGGCCGGGTCGCCGACGCCATCGCCGACAAACTCTCCCGTGACGAACGCATCCGCTCCGCCTTCTCGCGTAAATTCCGTCCCGAAGACAAGAATTACCTCCTCTACGACGCCCTTCCCTCCTACGGCCTCCTCCTCCTCGACTCCGCCGAAATCCCCCGGGTCAAGGAACTCCTCCAGCCCGACGCCATCAGGAATTCGGTCGCCAACATGAAGACGCGGCTGAATTCCGTCATGTCCGCCGCCGACGGCATGGATGAAATGCTTCTCCTCGACGCCATCGGCCTCGGCACCGTTTTCCAGCGGGCCATGGCCAAATACGGCGTCGAACCGGGCGGCACGAAAAGCTCGGCCGCCAGCTACCTGGTCGACAAGAACAACACCATGCTCCTCACCGTCATCCAGCCCGACCGCCCGGCGCAAAGCATCGACTTCTCGAAAATCATTTCCAAACACATCCGCGAAATCGGCACCGCCGAGTACGAACGCCTCGTCCCCCCGGCCGCGCGCAATTCGGTCCGCATGGAATTCGGCGGCGGCTACGAAGCCGCGGTCGGCTACACCGCCAACGTCAACAACAATCTCTTCTCCACCCTCGCCACCAGCCTGATCGGCGTCCTCTTCCTCTTCGGACTGGTCTTCAAGCGGGTCGGCGTCCTCCTCTACATCGGCATCCCCCTGGTGATGGTCGTCTCCTGGACCATCGGCGTCGGCTGGATAATGTTCGGGCAGCTGAACGTCATCTCCGCCTCCTTCGCCGCCGTCCTGGTCGCCCTCGGCATCGACTACGCCATCCACATCTACAACCGTTACATCCGCGAGCGCGCCCTCGGCGAGAGTCTCGAGGACTCCTTCAGGATCGCCCTGGAAAACACCGGCTGGGGCGTCATCATCGGCATGGTCACGACCGCCGTCGCCTTCCTTTCCCTCGGTTACACCCGCTTCAGCCAGCTGGCCGAATTCGGCGTACTCGCCGGCATCGGCATTTTCCTTTCCGCCCCGGTCATGCTGTTTGTCCTCCCCTCCCTACTCGCCTGGCGCTACCGGGAATCCGGGGAACGCTCCGCGACCCTGAAACCCCTCGGTCTCGGGCTGGATGACCTGGGCGGCTGGATCGAACGTTTTCCCTGGAAAGCGACCATCATCAGCCTGATCCTGCTGGTGGCCGCCGTCCTCGAACTGGGTCTGCGGCCGGACCGCATGCTTTTCGACGAACGCACCACCGTCCTGCGGCCGCCGGACCGGGTTTTCGATTTGTCCGGCGAGATCGCCCGGGCCTTCTCGAACCGCAATCCGAATTCATTGATGCTGCTCGCCTACGGCGACGACGAGGAAGCGGCGGTGGAGCAGGCGTCCCGGCTGGAAACGGCGTGCGCGGAAATGGAGAAGGAGAAAATGCGCAATCGCAAGGGGATCGAAATCCCCCTCCTCGAGGCGCACGAATCGTTTCTCCGTTACATACCGCCGCCGTCCCAGCAGCGGAAAATGCTCGACGCCCTCCGCGATACCGATTTGCAGCGGGCCAAGCGGGTTTTCCTGGAAGCCATCGACCACGAGGGGCTGGACCCCGACTTCTTCGGCTTCACCACCGCCCTCCTAGACCGTCACGAAAAGCGGGTCGAGGACAACGCCGTCCTGCTGCCGACCGATCTCAGGGACACACCCCTCTGGCGCTACATCAAGCGTTTTGTCACCCAGCGCCGGCGTATCGTCGACCTGCGCCGGCCGCTTCCGGCCGACATCGCCTATCCCATAACCGTGGCGGCGCCGGCGGCGGACCGTTCGGAGACGATTCGCGCCCACATCGGGGATCGGCTCGACCGGGAACAGCTTCTCGCCCTCTACCACAATCCGGAACTCAACTGGTCGCAGCAGGTGAAGCGGGTCGTCCTCCGCGAGCCCAAGGGCTGGGCGGTGAAAATCAGCGTCTATCCCCCGATGGACCCCAATACCAAGGCCGGCGACCCCGCCATCGACGCCAGCTGGCTGGCGGCGGTGAAGGAACGCCTCGGCATGACCCTGGAAGGCGATCGCCACCACAACGAGCCGGTCCTTTCCGGCATGCCGATTCTCGCGCACGAGTTCGCCGGCATCGTCAAGGAGGATTTCCGCAAGGTCTCGGTGGCGGTTTTCGTCATTTGCGCGGCGGTGCTCCTGGTCTTTTTCTGGCGCCATCCCATCCGCACGGTGACCAGCCTGCTGCCGGTGATTCTCGGGGTGGTCTATTTGATGGGGTTCATGTCTTTCCTGGGCATACACTTCAATTACGTCAACATCCTGGTGGTGCCGATTATCATCGGTCTGGGCGTGGACAACGGCATTCACCTGACGGAACGTTTTTTCGAGTCGGGTTGCTCGGCCAAGACGATCATTGCCGATACCGGCCGGGCCCTAATCGTCACCGCCCTCACCAGTTGCGCCGGTTTCGGCTCTTTGGCAATTTCGGGTTACACCGGCATTGCCAGCATGGGCCGGCTAACCATCTACGCTCTCGGCTGGGTCCTTTTCGCCAGCCTTTTCACGGTGCCCGCCATGATGTTCCTGGCCTGGCGAAACCGTTGCCCGAACAACCCGGGCGAATGTGATTCCAAAAAGATTCCGAATCCCGAGGGCGATCTTCCGGCTTGAGGTTATACCGGCAATTGGCGGTTGACAAGAGCGGTGGGATCGTGAAAATTATAAAGTGGATTAATTTACCGCAAGGAAATTTGCCGTAGGCGTGAATTTCCCTGTTGATTGTTTAGCAGAATCTCCGCTTAGGGAAGGCAGGAAGGAAAGGCATGAAAGGTTTATTCGCCAAGCTCACGAATGGCTTATTCGTTAAACTGACCATGGTCGCGGTGGCGGCCGTGATTCTGGCGAGCGCCGGCGCCGGGGCCGGCGAGGGGCGGCAATTGTCCCCCCAGGACACCGACCGGGCCATCAACGACGTTTTCAACGGCGCCATGGGCGTGGTGCGGATGGAGGCGGATCTGGTCACCCAAAAGGCCGGCGGCATGCAGAAGGCTGGCGCCACCTCCTACGAATTCCTTCGCCTCGAAGCCCCGACCCGGATGTCCCTCCTGAACCGCGGCGCCAGCCAGGCGGAACTCCCCAAGGAACAGTGCACGCTAATCATCGTCGACGGCCGGAACATTTGGGAGGTCGAGGCCATCCGTAACGGCCAGCGGTCGGTGAGCCGCCGCGCCTTCCGGCCAAACATGCAGGGGGCCCAGGCCCAGGGCCTGGCGGTTTTCATCGGCCTTTTCCTGATGGGCCGGGATGTGACTTCGGCCAGCGGCCTGCGGGAGGACTTCGACATCACCGGATTCCTCGAACCCATTCCGAACCGGCAGGACGCGACTTTGCATTTTGTCCTCACCCCCAAAAAGGGCGGCGAGACTTTGGAATTGTGGATGCTCCCCGGTCAGGTATTGCCGTGGAAGGTGCGTTCTTTCGAGCGGAAGGAAATCAAGTTTCCGCCGCCGAAGCCGGGCGAACCGCCGCGCTACAAAGTCGAGGAGACCACGCGCATTCTCAGGAACGTCAAGACCAATCTGAGCGGTTTGCCCCCCTTTACCGCCGACACCTTCATTCTGCCGCTGTCGCGGGACATGATTATCCGCGACGAGCAGACCAATCAGCCGATGACGGTGCCGGAAGTGCAGAGGGAACTCCAAGAGGTGAAGCAGGAATATTTGGCCGGGGTAAAAAGATAAATCCCGCCATCCACGATCTCCGCCAAGGGTTTTCAGGGCAGCTCTAAAGATTTTTAGGGCTGCCCTGCAAGCTAATTGGCGTTATTGTTCACATGTTATTTATATACAGGAAATATTTATGGAAAGAAAAAGAACCCGGCTGGTTCTGGATGTCGGCAAGAAGTATCCGGAAATAACCGGCCCCATGTCGGACGCGTTTGCGCAGGAACTCCATGAAGTGGTGGATAACGGGGATTTTCAGGAACTGGTTCTGGATTTCCACGGCACGAAAGGGGTCAGTTCCATGGCTATGGGGGTCATATTCCGTGAATATTCGACTCTCAAGGGCAAGGGACGGAGTTTGCAGATTGTCAACGCCTCGCAACGGGTCACGCATTTGCTGCGGATGGTGAATATGGCGGATTTGCTCATCCGCGACGGCGGGGTATGATATCCCGGGGGACAGGACCAATGGCTTTGAAGAACAACCGCGGCGCCGGGGATGAAGCCGGCCCGCGCCTGGACGTTTTCTGTCGAACCCTGGCGCGAATGAAATTATCCGGGGCGGTTCTGGATGCGCCGGCGGATATTTTCTATTACACCGGGTTTACCGGTTCCGACGCGGTCCTGGTGGTGGCGACGGCGAAGAGGAAAACCTGGCTCGTCACCGATGCGCGTTATAGCGAGGAGGCGCTTAAATCGGCGCCCGGGTGCGAAGTCGTCCTGTGGAAGGACGGCTTCGCCGCGTTCACGGGCAGCCTGGTCCGGAAAAACCGGTTGCGGAAAATCGGCTTCACCCCGGGCAGCCTGAGGGTGAAGTTTTTCGAGGAGATGCGTAAAGCCGCCCAAAATTCGGACGGCTGGGCAGACCTTCAGGCAGGCATCTCCCAGCAGCGGGCGATAAAAAGCCCCGCCGAAGTGGCGGCCCTCCGCGCCGCCCTGCGGCTTGCCGAAGCGGCTTTCCTGGCTGCCAAGGCGCGCTGGAAAATCGGCATGACGGAACTGGACGCCCGTAACGACCTCGAGTACGAAATGCGCCGCCTCGGCGCTTCCGACCCATCCTTCGAATCCATCGTCGCGGTGGGGGCGAACGCCAGCCTCCCCCATGCCCACGCCGGGTCGGGGAAAATTGCCGCCGGGAAAATGTTACTGGTGGATTGGGGCGCCAAGTTGAAAGGCTACTGTTCCGACTCGACCCGCACCTTGTGGCCGGGGGAAATTCCCAAGCCCTGGCTGAAGCGTTACGAAGCCGTCGCCGCGGCGGGCGCCGCCGGCCTGGCGGCCATCCGTCCCGGGGTTTTGGGTAAGGAAGTCCATGCCGTCGCCAAGGCGGTTCTGGACAAGGCCGGCATCGGCGACAAGTTCACCCACGGTTTGGGGCACGGAGTGGGTTTGGCGGTGCACGAGGAGCCGCGCCTGGCCCCGGCCGGCAGGGAACTGGCCGCCGGCAACATCGTCACGGTGGAACCGGGGGTTTATTTCCCGGGTTCGGGGGGGATTCGAATTGAGGACATGGTACTGGTTACGCCGGACGGCGGGGAAAGTTTGAATACGCTGCCCCGGGGGGCGGAGGCGGCGGTGTTTTAGGCTGAAAAGGACTCCCATGAACATACAAGACCTTTGCAAGTGGATGGGTTCGGTGAAAGCCTCGGATCTGCACCTGAAGCACGGCCGGCCGCCCATTGTCCGCATCGACGGCGAACTCCGGCCCTTCGAACTGCCGAAGCTGTCCGGCACCTACATCGAGTCCCTCCTCACCCCCATCATGTCCTCGGTCGTCCTGAAGCAATTCGCGGAAACGAACGAGGCCGACTTTTCCTACTATCTGGAAAACGAGGCCCGGTTCCGGGTCAACATGTTCCGCCAGCGGGGCGAGGTCGGCGCCGTCCTGCGGCGGATTCCCCTGGAAGTCCCAACGGTCGAAAAACTCGGACTCCCCCCGTTAATCAACAAACTCGCCGACGAGGAAAACGGCCTCATCCTCGTCACCGGTCCCACCGGCTCCGGCAAAACCACCACCCTGGCCGCCATGATCGAGCACATCAACGCCACCCGCCCCGTGCACATCATGACTATCGAGGACCCCATCGAATTCGTTTACGAAGACAAGCGCGCCGCCATCAATCAGCGGGAACTCGGCGTCGACACCACCAGCCTCGACGCCGCCCTGAAGTCGGTCCTGCGGCAGGACCCCGACATCATCCTCATGGGGGAAATGCGGGATCGGCAGACCATCTCCTTCGGGATCACCGCCGCCGAAACGGGGCACCTGGTTTTCGCCACCCTGCACACCAACAATGCCGTCCAAACCCTGGAGCGTATTCTCGACATGACCCCGCCGGAAGTGCGCGACGCCGTGCGGACGCAATTGTCGATGCTCCTCCGGGGCATCATCTGCCAGCGTCTGCCGGCCAAAATCGGCGGCGGCCGGGTGGCGGCGCAGGAAATCATGTTCGTCAACGAAACCATCCGGCAACTGATTGCCGAGAACAAGCTCTGGGCGGTCGAGGACGCCATCGAGGACGGCGGCTACTACGGCATGCAGACCTTCAACCAGTCGTTTGTCAAGCTGATCGAGGAACGGAAAATCACCCGGGAAACCGCCCTGGAAAACAGCGAAAACCCGACCGAACTGGAACTCCTCTTCAAAGGCATAAAAAAGGGCTCCACCTTCGACGGCTTCGGGGAGGACACCGCCTCCGACGCCAAACAGCCCCTCACCAGCAACATCACCGTGGCGAAGGAGGAAGGGGAGGAGGAAAAGAAGAAGGATTGGTGAGGGCGGGAAGGGACGTGGTCATGGAGGTTAGTACTACAGTTGCAAGTCTGGGAAAGCGGGTTTGTCATCCCTCGCTCGCAGCATCCCCCCTACGTCATCCCGGCACTCCACCGTTTATACCCCGGTTCAGTGTATATACGCCGGGATGACGCAGGGTGGATGCTGCGAGCGGGGGATGACAAACCCGCTTACGTCGACTTGCAACTGTAGGGTTAGGGCTTGTTACGCCGGACTCCTCCCCACACGTCATTCCGGCGCCATAAACATTGAACCGGGGGGAAGCGTAGCTCGCCGGAATCCAGGCCGATAATCCGTCGTTCCGTCGCGCAGTGGTTCCACTAAACCCCCTATCAGTTTCGGAACTTACACCTCGGGCAAACGCCACGGTAGCGATTGTCTACCGGCCTGGATTCCGGCGAGTTAAGCCTCACCCCGGTTGAACGCTTGCGGCGCCGGAATGACGCGTGGGGAGGAGTCCGGCGTAACAGGATCAGGCAGCGCACAAAAAAACCGGGGCGGACCTGACGGTCCCGCCCCGGCGCAATTGCCATTAGTTTGCCGCAGCGGCTGGCGCCGCATACTTGAAGCCTAATTCTACTACGCGACTGTTGTGGGAACCGCCTCCACAACAGTCGTGTGATCAAAAGGTTGCATGGTAAAGGGAATTGCGAGTGGTTTTTCGCCACCGCCCCTTGAGTAGCCGATAA
>JAVBRG010000102.1:0-10026 GCA_031548195.1 Planctomycetota bacterium
CAATTACTTCGGCCGCATCAAGCCCCGGGTCCTCGCCTTCATGTCGGAAGTCGACCGGAAGCTCTGGCGCCTCGGGGTCCCGGCGAAAACCCGGCACAACGAAACCAGCCCCGCCCAGTTCGAACTCGCCCCGGTTTTCGAGGAGCAGAACCTGTCCGTCGACCACAACATGGTCATCATGCACACCCTCCAGGACACCGCCGCCGAATTCGGCTTCTCCTGCCTCCTTCATGAAAAACCCTTCGCCGGCGTCAACGGTTCCGGAAAGCACAACAATTGGTCCATCACCGGCACCGACGGCAAGAACTGGTTCTCGCCCGGGCAAACCCCGCACGACAACGCGAAATTCCTCTTCATGCTTACGGCCGTCCTGAAGGCCGTCGACACCCACGCCGGGCTAATCCGCTCCGCCGTCGCCACCGCCGGGAACGACCACCGCCTCGGCGCCGCCGAAGCGCCGCCGGCCATCATGTCAGTGTACCTGGGGGAGCAGCTGGACGAGATCATCAATCAAATCGAAACAGGCCACTCTATTCGCGGCAAATCCGACGGCATCGACCTGATTGAAATCGGCGTCGACGCCCTCCCCAAAATCCCCCGGGACGTCTCGGACCGCAACCGCACCTCCCCCTTCGCCTTCACCGGAAACAAGTTCGAGTTCCGCGCCGTCGGCTCCTCCCAGTCCTGCGCCGGCCCCAACACCATCCTGAACGCGGTCATGGCCGCCGCCCTGGACGAAATGTGCAGCGAAATGGAGCGGCGCCTCCAGGACGATCCGCCGCAAAAGGACGCGAACGGCCATTCGCCCCAATTCCACAACGCGGTCAAGGCGGTGCTCAGGAACGAAGTGAAACTGCACCGCCGGGTGGTTTTTTCGGGCGACGGCTACGGCGAGGAATGGCAGCTTGAAGCGGCCCGGCGGGGCCTGCCGAACCTCCGCACCACGCCGGAGGCCCTCAAGGCGATTCTCTGGCCGGAGTCCCTGCGGCTGTTCGCGAAATACGGGGTCTTGAGCGAACGCGAGGCGCACTCCCGGTACGAGGTGTACAAGCACGCCTGGGAGGCGACGGTGGCGATGGAAGGGGGACTCGCGAGCGATCTGGCGCGGACCTTCATTTTGCCGGCGGCTTTGCAAGTCGAGGAGGAACTCTACGCCTCCCTCGAACGTTCGCGGGAGACGGTCCGGGACACTTCCAGCCGCGAGAAAGCCTACGACCACGCGGCGGGTCTAATCGACCGCCTCTACGGCGCCACGGCGGCCATGGACAAGGCCCTGGCCGGCGACGACCCCGGGGAGGTGGTCCAGGCGCTGGCGATTTTGCGGGCGATTGTCGACAAGCTGGAGGCGATTACCCCGGACGCCAAGTGGCCCTTCCCCTGCTACGGGAAAATGTTTTTCAGTTCGAGTTACGCGGCGAACGGCTTCGACCCGCGCGCGGGAAAAACCTGTTTTCACAGGAACGGAAATTCGGCAGAATAGAGATTAGGGTTGAACCTGGTCCGACTGGTGGAAAGTAAAGGTGAACACTATGGAAGCCATTTCAGAAAAAACCGCCCGCAACAAATTCTCCGAAGCCCTCGACACCGTTTGCAACGACCATACGCCGGTAATCATAACCCGCGAAGACGACGCGGCGGTGGTGCTCATTTCCCTGGAGGATTACAACCAAATGCAGGAAACGCTGTACCTGCTCGGGAATCCCGCCAATGCCGAGCATATCCGCGCCTCCATGGCCGAAATCGAAGCAGGCAGGACCATACCGGTCAGCCTGGATTCACTATGAATCTTGAGTTTTCCGTTACGGCCATGCGGGATTACCAATATTGGAAAGCAAATCATCCAAACAAGGCCAGAAAAATAAGGCTGATTCTTGAGGATGTCCTCAAGACGCCATTCACCGGAATCGGCAAGCCGGAACCGTTGCTGTTTGATATGCACGGCTATTGGTCGAGAAGAATCGACAAAAAAAATCGGCTTCTGTACAAGGTCGAAGGCGACCGGGTCATAATCATGTCATGCCGTTATCACTACAAGAAATAATTCAGGAGACCCGTCAACCCATGCCCTACGATCCCACCCATTCGTCCGACCACCCCAAGGAAGCCTGCGGCGTCTTCGGCGTCTATAATGTCCAGAACGCCTCGCAAGTAGTCTACGACGGCCTCTTCGCCCAACAGCACCGCGGGCAGGAGGGAGCCGGCATCGCCACTTCGAACGAAGGCAAAATCCGCTGCACCAAAAATCTCGGCCTTCTGGAGCACGCCGTCCCGCCCGACAAAGTCGCACTGCTGAAAGGCAACCTCGGCATCGGCCACGTCCGCTACTCCACCACCGGCAAGGGCGGCCGGGTCCAGAACGTCCAGCCCCTCATCGGCGATTGCGTGGACGGACGCTGGGCCGTGGCCCACAACGGAAACATCGTCAACGCCCGGGAGCTCCGGAAAATTTACCAGGAACAGGGCGCCATTTTCCAAACCGGCACCGACTCGGAAATGCTCCTCCACCTCCTAGCCAATCCCCAATACCGCAACGACCCCCGCCGGGTGGCCAAAGCCTGCGAAACGCTGAAAGGTGCCTACTCCTTCCTTATTATGTCCTCCGACCACATCTACGCCGTCCGGGATCCCCACGGCTTCAAGCCCCTGGTCATCGGCCGCCTCGGGGAGGGCTGGGTGTTCGCCTCGGAAACGTGCGCCCTCGGGCAGGTCGGCGCCAGCTATGAACGGGAGGTTCAACCCGGGGAACTGGTCTCGGTTGGACCGGAGGGGTTCCAAACCACCCGCCTCGGCCGCGAAGGGGCCGGCCTCTCGCACTGCGTTTTTGAAATCGTCTACTTCGCCCGCCCCGACTCCACCGTCTTCGGCCACAACGTCCACGAAATCCGGGTCCGTTACGGCCGCAGCCTCGCCCGCGAGCACCCGGTCGACGCCGACATCGTCGTCGCCGTCCCCGACTCGGGCAATTCCGCCGCCCTGGGTTACGCCCGGGAAAGCGGCCTCCCTTTCGAAGTCGGCTTCATCCGCAACCACTACATCGGCCGCACCTTCATCATGCCCGGCGCTGAAAACCGCGCCAACCTGGTCGACCGTAAACTCGCGGCCCTGCCGGAGACGGTTCGCGGGAAGCGGGTGGTGGTGGTGGACGATTCCATCGTCAGGGGAAACACCATGCAGCGCCGGGTCCTGGCCCTCCGCGCCGCCGGCGCGAGGGAGGTCCACCTGCGCATCGCCTGCCCGCCGGTTGAACACCCCTGCTACTACGGCATAGACTTCCCCACCAAGGACGAACTCATCGCCAGCTCGATGACCGTCGAGGACATCCGCCGCTACATGGATGCGGACAGCCTCGGCTACCTGAGTATCCAAGGCCTCCTCTCCCCCTTCCGCCGCAAGCGCGATTACTGCCTGGCCTGCTTCGACGGAACCTATCCCATGGAAACGAGCGGGGGCGGCAGCGGCGACGCCGACACCGAGGAGCTGGAGGCGGGGGAGGAATGAAGGGAAAAATTCCCTTGAGGCCGGGAAGGGAATGGATAAAATCTGTCTGCAAATTAACCGAATACCCCGATGACGGAGACGCGTTGACAGCGTCTCCGTCATGCTGAAAAGGCGTATAAGGACGACACCCATGCCCAAGCGCGACGACATCAAGAAAATCATGCTCATCGGTTCCGGCCCCATCGTCATTGGCCAAGCCTGCGAATTCGACTACTCCGGCGCCCAGGCCCTGAAGGCGCTTAAGGAGGAGGGCTACGAACTGGTCCTGGTGAATTCGAACCCCGCCACCATCATGACCGATCCCGAAATGGCCGACCGCACCTACATCGAACCCCTCACCCCCGAAATCGTCGCCGAAGTCATCCGCCGCGAACGACCCGACGCCATCCTCCCCAACCTGGGCGGGCAGACCGGCCTGAACATCGCCGTCGAACTCCACGACTCCCACATCCTTTCCGACTACGGCGTGGAAATGATCGGCGTCCGGCCGGAGTCGATCAAGAAGTCGGAGGACCGCGGCCTCTTCAAGAAAGCCATGGAAAACATCGGCCTCGCCTGCGCCCGCTCGGGGAGCGCCACCAACCTGGAGGAGGCAATCCGGGTACGCTCCCGCCTCGGCTCCTGGCCGGTCGTCATCCGCCCCGGCTTCACCCTCGGCGGAGCCGGCGGCGGCATCGCCAGGGATCAGGAGGAATTCGAGCGCCTCGCCCAACTCGGTCTCGCCGCCAGCCCAACCTCGGAAGTCCTCATCGAGGAATCGCTCCTCGGCTGGAAGGAAATCGAAATCGAAATCATCCGCGACCGCAAAGGCAACGCCATCATCGTCTGCTCGATTGAAAACCTCGATCCGATGGGCGTCCACACCGGCGACTCCATCACCGTCGCCCCGGCCATGACCCTCACGAACCGCGAATACCTGAACATCCGCGACGCCTCCATCCGGATTATGGAGGAAATCGGCGTCGACTCCGGCGGCTCCAACGTGCAATTCGCCGTCAACCCCGCGAACGGCCGGGTCGTGGTCATCGAGATGAACCCCCGCGTCTCGCGGTCGTCGGCCCTGGCCTCAAAAGCGACCGGCTTCCCCATCGCCCGGGTGGCGGCGAAATTGGCCGTCGGCTACAGTCTCGACGAACTCAAGAACGACGTCACCAAAACCGGCAGCGCCTGTTTCGAACCGGCCATCGACTACGTGGTGGTCAAGGCCCCCCGCTTCAGCTTCGAAAAATTCCCCGGTACGCCGAACGTCCTGGGGACGCAGATGAAATCGGTCGGCGAGACGATGGCCATCGGCCGTACCTTCAAGGAGGCCCTCCAGAAAGCCCACCGCGGCCTCGAAACGGGCCGGGGCGGCCTCGGGGCCGACGGCAAGGGGAAGGACTACGCCGCCTTCGCCCCCGAAGCCCTGGAACGCGCCTTGGCCGTTCCATCCGACCACCGGATTTACGCCGTGCACGCGGCCCTGGGGCTGGGCGTGTCCAAGGAGAAGATTTTCGACCTGACCGGCATCGACCCCTGGTTCCTGAATGAAATCGAGGAATTGGCGCTGTTCGGAAAATATCTGAGGGACGAGATCAAGGATCTCATGACCCTGTCCCGGAACCCCGCCCTGTTCCGGCAGGCGAAGGCGTTCGGCTTTTCCGACCGGCAGCTCGGCCACCTCCTGAAGGCGCCGGAAGCAACCATCCGGGACATCCGCCACAGTCTGGACCTCCGGCCCTCCTACCATTTGGTCGACACCTGTGCCGGCGAATTCACATCCCCGACCCCCTATTACTACTCCACCTATGTCTCCAGCCAATCCACCCGGGCCAAAACCAATCACGCCCCGGCCAAAACCGCGTCCATGATGATTATCGGCGGCGGCCCCAACCGCATCGGCCAAGGCATCGAATTCGACTACTGCTGCTGCCACGCCTCCTACGCCCTCAGGAGCGCCGGTTACCGGACGATCATCGTCAACTCGAATCCGGAAACGGTCTCCACCGACTTCGACACCTCCGACACCCTCTACTTCGAACCCCTCACCCTCGAGGACGTCCTGGAAGTGCACCACCGGGAAAAACCCGACGGCGCCATCGTCCAGCTCGGCGGACAAACGCCCCTAAACCTGGCGGCGGGGCTGGCCCAGGCCGGAGTGGTCATCGTCGGCACCTCCCCCGAATCCATCGACGCGGCCGAAGACCGGAAACAATTCGGCGACCTCATCGACCGTCTCGGCATCAAGCAGCCGCCGCACGGCATGGCGGCGGACGTCGACACCGCCCTCTCCATCGCCGAGGACATCGGCTACCCCATTCTCGCCCGGCCCTCCTTCGTCCTGGGCGGGAGAAACATGGCCATCATCCACGACCCCGACGAACTCACCGCCTATATGCGTAATCTCGCCGAGATTTCCGACGAGCGTCCCGTTCTCATCGACCACTATCTGGAACAAGCCACCGAAGTGGACGTCGACTGCGTGTCGGACGGCGAAAGGGTGGTCCTGGGGGGGATGATGGAACACATCGAAATCGCCGGCATCCACTCCGGGGATTCCGCCTGCGCCCTGCCGCCGCCCACCCTGCCCGAAGAGGTCAAGAAAATCATCCGCGAACAAACGGTGGCGATGGCGAAGGCTTTGGGGGTCTGCGGCCTCATGAACGTCCAGTTCGCGGTGTCCGGGGGCGAGGTGTTTGTCCTGGAGGTGAACCCCGCGCCAGCCGCACCGTCCCCTTCGCCTCGAAGGCGACCGGCGTTCCCCTCGCCAAAGTGGCCAGTCTGTGCATGGTCGGCTACAACCTCGAGGAGATGAACTTCACGGAAGAGCCCAAACCCCGGCACTACTCCATCAAGGAGGCGGTCTTCCCCTTCAACCGCTTCCCCCAGGCGGCCATCCAGCTGTCGCCGGAGATGAAGTCCACCGGCGAAGTGATGGGCATGGACCGGCAGAACGGCTCGGCGTTTATCAAAAGCCAGCTGGCGGCGGGAAACCACATCCCCCGAAGCGGCCACGTGTTCATCTCGGTCCGCGACGCCGACAAGGCGGCGGCCCTCCCCCTGGCCAAGCGGCTGATTGAACTCGGCTTCGGCATTTACGCCACCCGGGGGACCTCCACCGAGTTCAGGAACGCCGGCATCCCCTCCCAGGCGATATTCAAAATCACCCAGGGCCGGCCGAACGTCCTCGATTTGATGGACGAGAAGGATGTGGCGTGGATCATCAATACGATTGAAATAGGCGCGGAGCCGGTGGCGGACGAAAGCCGGATGCGTTCGGCGGCGATCATGCGCGGGACCCCCATCACCACCACCATCGACGGCCTCCGCGCCTCGATTGAAGGCCTGGAAATGATGCGCCGGCACAACCGCCTGGAGATTTGCAGCCTCCAGGAATACAACCGCCACGGCAAAAAAGTGACCCTCCCCAAACAGCTGCCGGCGCGATTGTCGACTTGACCGGGGAAGGTCAGCAACCGGATTTTTCAAAATCGAAAACCTTTGAATTCAGGCGAAAACGATTTTTCACGAAGGGACGATTGGCGGTGGAATCGTCCCTTCACAAAACTTCGGCCAAACCTGGAAAGGCCCCCATGGAATCCCTCAACGACCTGGCCTGGAAGCCCGCCCGCGAGCACAAAGCCTACCTGGCCCTGGAAAACGGCACCATCCTGACCGGCTATTCGGTCGGGGCGGAAAAAAACGCCCTGGGTCTGGTAATCTTCAACACCTCCGCCTTCGCCTACGAGGAAATCCTCTCCGACCCCTCCTCGGCGGGACAAATCGTCTGCTTCACCAATCCGGAACTCGGCAACGCCGGCATGAATCCGGAGGACATGCAGTCCTCCCGCCTGCACGCCGCCGGACTCCTCGCCCTGAACCTCAACCGGCCGGCGAACTGGCGCGCCACCGAGAGCCTGAGGGACGCCCTGGTCCGTCACGGCGTTCCGGCCCTGGCCGGCATCGACACCCGCGAACTGACCGCCCTCATCCGCGATCACGGCGCCATGAAGGCCTACCTGTCGGTTGACGGCGCCATGCCCATGAACGACGCGGTCGAGAAGGCGAAAAACTGGTCCGGCCTGGCCGGACACGATTACGCCGCGGAGGCGACCTGCAAGCAAGCCCACCCCTGGGACGCCGGCAACAGCCTCACCGCCATATTCCCCCGCCGCGACGAAATCCTGCCGCCGGCGGATTATCTGGTCGTCGCCTACGACTTCGGGGTAAAAACCGACTTCCTGCGGAGCCTGCGCCGTAACGGCATGGCGGTGACCGTGGTCCCGGCCCAGACCCCGGCGGCGGAAGTCCTGGCCATGAAACCGGACGGCATCTTCCTGTCGAACGGTCCCGGCGACCCGAACGCCCTCCCTTACGCGGTGGAGAACGTCCGGACCCTCCTGGGTAAAACCCCCATCCTCGGGGTGGGCCTCGGCCACGAACTCCTGGCCTTGTCCGTCAAGGGCGAGACCTATCAATTGCCTTTCGGTCACCACGGCGAAGGACACCCGGTGAAGGACATCGTCGGGGATCGCAGTCTGGCGACTTCGCAAAACCACAACTTCGCGGTGTGGGCGGAGTCGATACCGGATCGGGTGGCGGAGATCACCCACCTGAGCCTCAACGACGCGACGGTGGAAGGCATGCGCCTCCGCGACTATCCGGCCTTTTCCGTGCAGTTCCATCCGGACGGCGGCGCCGGCAAGGCGGGTTCGGACGGGATTTTCAAAGATTTTTACGGGCTAATCGTGGATTGGAGCAGGCGGAGGAACAGCGGCAGGCTGTCTTAGCCGCCCTTTTGTAAAACGGGAACCTCATAATTTCAGGCTATAACGATTTTTGCCAAATGGAGAATGGCGGTTTAATCGGCGTTTGGCAGATCTTCAGAAGGAAACCAGAATGGCGAAAGCGGAAAAAGCGGATAAGGCCACGGCAGAGGCAAAACCGGATTACACTCGCGAAAACGCGGCTTCCATCGCCCGCGAACTTAATCTCCCCCTCGATAAAGTCCAGGCCGTATTGGAACTCCTCGACGCCGACGCCACCATCCCCTTCATCGCCCGCTATCGGAAAGAAGCCACCGGCGGCCTCGACGAAACGGTCATCGCCGCCATCCGCGACCGCCGCGAAGCCCTGGACAAACTCCGCGACCGCCGCGGAGCCATCCTGAAATCCCTGGAGGAACGGAACCTCCTCACGCCGGAACTGAAGGAAGCGGTGGAGAAGGCCGAGACGCTGGCGACCCTGGAGGACGTTTACCTCCCCTACAAACCGAAACGCCGCACCCGCGGGATGATTGCCCGGGAACGGGGACTGGAACCACTGGCGGAAATCCTTCTCCGACAGGACGCGAAGACCGTCCCCCTTTCCGAAGCCGCCGCCTTCGTGGATCCGGAGAAAGGCGTCGGCGACCCGGAAGCCGCCCTCGACGGGGCCCGGGACATCATCGCCGAAAACATGTCCGAGGACGCCGCGACCCGGCAGGATCTCCGCACCCTGTTTTGGAACCGGGGGGTCATCGTCTCGAAAGTGGCGGAGGGGAAGGAGGAGGAAGGCGCGAAATTCCGCGACTGGTTCAAGTGGTCGGAGCCGGTCCGTAACGCGCCCAGCCACCGGGTCCTGGCCATGTTCAGGGGGGAGGAGGAGGGCATCCTCGGCCTGACCGTTCTGCCGGAGCGCGAAGGCGCCTTGGGGCTGATCCGCCGGCGCTGGCTGAAGGGCAAAGGCCCGGCGGCGGAGCAGGTCGAGGCGGCCCTGGTCGACGGCTACGACCGGCTGGCGGCGCCGTCCCTGGAAAACGAAACGCGGGCCGAGGCGAAGCGGCTTGCCGACATCGAAGCCATCCGGGTCTTTACCCAAAATCTGCGGGAACTCCTGCTGGCGCCGGCGATGGGCGGGAGAATCACCCTGGCCCTGGACCCCGGATTCCGGACCGGCTGCAAGACGGTGGTCCTGGACAGCCAAGGGAAGCTGCTCCACGACACGGTCATCTTCCCCACCACCGGCGCCAAGCAGAAGGCGGAAGCCGAGTCGACGCTCCGGGCCTGGTGCGAAAAGTATTTCGTCGAGGCGATAGCCATCGGAAACGGCACCGCCAGCCGGGAGACGGAAGCCTTTGTCCGCGCCCTCAACCTGCCGCCGACGGTCATCGTCGAAGTGGTGAACGAATCGGGGGCGTCCGTGTACTCCGCGTCCGAAACGGCCCGGGACGAATTCCCGGACAAGGACGTGACGGTCCGGGGCGCGGTGTCCATAGGACGCCGTTTGATGGACCCATTGGCGGAACTGGTGAAGATCGACCCGAAGTCCATCGGGGTCGGCCAGTATCAGCACGACGTCGATCAGAAGGAACTGAAGCAGGCCCTGGACGACATGGTCATGCACTGCGTGAACGCGGTGGGGGTCGAAGTGAACACGGCCTCGGCGTCCCTCCTCTCCTACGTTTCCGGCCTGGGTCCGTCCCTGGCCAAGAATATCGTCAAATTCCGCGATGAAAACGGCCCCTTCGCCAGCCGGTCGGGACTCCGCAAAGTGCCGCGCCTGGGCCCG
>JAVBRG010000104.1:0-37902 GCA_031548195.1 Planctomycetota bacterium
TTTTTTTTGTCTGGTCCACCCTTACCCTTGGCCCGTATCCCCCCCATGTTTTTTAAAAAAAAAAACGCCTAAAACACGCGTTAAAAAAAAACCCCGCCGTCGGGCTTTATTTTTATCACCCGCTTCTTACCCTTTTTAACCGCCATTCCAGTGACACTTTCTTAAAGGCCAATATGGATAACCCCCAGCCCGCCGCCCCGCCCCAACCGGGCGAAGGCGACAAAAAAAAGCGCTCCCTCAACAACCTGCTTCTCCGAGGCATCAGCGCCATCGCCGTTTTGGGGATATTATATCTGGGCCTCCACTGGGACGTGATCCACGGCCAAGGCTGGGCCTGGACGGCGATCATCGCCGCCTTCAGCGTGCTGGGCCTGCGCGAATTCTACCGCTTCGCCAAAAACTGCGACATGAATCCCTTCACCTGGCTTGGCTACCTCACCGGCCCCCTTTTCGTTTTCGCACAGGAATGGTGGCTGTCGGGTGAAAGCGGCAGGTTCCTCACTTTCAACCCCGCTTTCGGAGTGTTTCTCTTTCTGACCGTCGGCGCCATGCTCCTGCAATTGACCCGGAAAACCAACGATAACGCCCTGATGGACGTCTCCGTCACCATTTTCGGCTTTATTTATTGCGCCGTCCTGCCGGCCATGAGCCAGCATCTCCGGCACCTGGCCTACCCGGGCGTCGGCGCCGAGGCTTGGCCGATGCATGGAGTCGAATTCACCATCGTCGCCATCTTCGTGGCGAAAGTGTCCGACGTCGGCGCCCTCCTCACCGGCAGCCGCTGGGGGAAACGGAAGCTCATTCCCCGGCTCAGCCCCGGCAAAACCTGGGAAGGGGCGCTGGGAGGCCTCCTCTTCAGCATATTTTTGCTACAATTCATGGCCTTGACCAATCCGAACCTGGCCTTGCACCGGGTCGGTTACGGCTGGATGGCGATTCTCTCCTTCCTGCTGGTAGCCGGGGGTTTGGCGGGTGATTTGATCGAATCCGCCTTCAAACGGAACAGCCGCCGGAAAGACGCCGGCCGGGGCGTGCCGGGTTTCGGGGGTATTCTCGATTTAACCGATTCCCTCATGGTGGCCTTGCCGCTGATGTACTTTTTCCTGGTGTTGTCGGGGGCTGAATACGTTAAATATTAGAGAAGGAATTTGGCATCTTTCATATACTCCAGTAGAAAGGTATCGCGTGCGACCGGGAAAATGGGCTTCTCCGTGAATCCTTCAAAATTCAGCCAGAGGTGCACTATGACTGAACGCAAACGCCGACGCTCCCAAAACAACAGTCTCCTCCGCGAAATCATGGAACGGCTACGCGACTACGAACTGGATGAAGTGGTGATTATATGCAATAAATTTCGCCAGCGGCGTAATCTACCGCCCTTGGAACGTGAATTTATCGACAAAGTGGTCCCGCCCGAATGAGGGCGGGATTTTTTTTATGCATGGGGGACCGATAAAGGTCGATAGAAGGGAGGGTATACCGAACGCGTTCGGTATATATTTTCGATTCACCGGGGAGCGCTGCATGGCCAAATCGCGCCAAAGCTGGAAAGATGTGCCGCGTCACGCCTACGCCCTCCTCTGCGGGGCGGCGGGTTTGTCGCTGGCGGCGGCCGGTCTATGCCTGATCGGCTGCATGCCGGAACAGCAAGCCGGCTTCAGCCCGGTGCGGCCGGCGGCGACGGCGGCGGGTGACGCGAAAATGGCCGAGAACGCGGTCTGGCGGGAAAAATACCAGGCCAATCGGCCGGTGCCGCCACGTGAATTCAGCGTTCCGCCGAAGCCCCCCCGTAACAATGCCTACGGCGAATTCGACGAAACGAATTTCCTGGGCCTGGACGCCCAAGCCGCCTTGCCCCGCCTCCCCGACGACCCCTCCGTCATGCCGATGCTGGGGGGGCCCGCGACCTACCCCATGGCGGCCAGCAGTTATCCGACCGCCGTAAACCTGCGGCAGGGTAACGGCGGAAGCGGTTTGTCCGGCGGCGGCAACGCCGGTTTTTCCGGTGCCGGTTCTGGGAAGGCCGGGCCGGCAGGGGCCGGCACCTCCACCGGGAATCACGCCGCGTCCGGTTACAGTCAGGGCGGCGGCGGAGATTACCTGGCCGACCAGGCGGCGGCGGGCCGGGCGGTACAGGCGGCTGAAAACCCGCGCGGGCAGGGCATTCAGACCGAGGGGCATTTTTATCCCATCGAACAATTGGTCTACGGGGGCGACTATCCCGACATAGACAAGCCGGAACTCTACCGCCTGATGCCGAAGGATGTCATCACCGTATCCGTGAAGGAACACCCGGAATTTTCCGGCAAACTGGAAATCCAGCCGGACGGCACGGTGCAGATTCCCAATTGCACCGACCTGGTGCGCCTGCGCGGCCTGACCGTCGACGAGGCGGCGGAGGCGCTCCGGCAGGAATTGCAACTTTTCGTCAAAGGCGACTGCGTGGTCCGGGTGCAGGCGAACCGGGCCCGGGGCGGCTACTATTTCGTCTTCGGGGATGTCCGCCAGCCCGGTCGTTTCCCGATGGGCCTGGAGCCGATTCGCCTCTCCGAAGCGGTCCTGGCTTCCAATTGGGAAGCGAACCCGACCCGATCGGGCTATGACGACGAGGAATTCGGTCCCGCCTTCCCCACCGCTTCGCCCCGCGGCAAATACATCGCGCCGGGATCGTCCGATTTGGCCCGGGTGATGCTCATTACCCCGCACCGCAGCCGGCCGGCGCGGGAAGTCCACGACGTGCGTTCGGCCATGATGGGGGTGACCCGAAACGACCCCCTGGTCAAACCGGGGCAGGTGATTGTGGTGCCGTCCCTTGACCCGCAGAAAAATCTGGCGCTGGGTTTGGACCTGCCGGAAACGGCGGTTCCCCCGCCGGCGCGTAACCAGGGCGGCGGTTATCCCGGCGGCGGCGGAAGCGGCGGCTCAGGCTCTGGTTCCGGTTCTGGCGGCGGCGGCGGTTTCTCCGATAGTTACGGCAAGGGGAACGGCAGCGGCTTTTCCGGCCGGGACACGCCGGCGCGTTTGCCCGAGGTTCTGCCGACGGCCAGTCCGCTCCGCAACAGCCCGACCTTCGAGACGCCCTGCATCGAAACGAACCTGGCCAGAAACTACGGCGTGCAATCGACCACTCCGGCGACGCCGGTCGAGGAACCGGAAATTTATTACGAACCCCCTCCGACATTTTGTCCCGACGCGGCCCCTTGCGGCGATCCGGAGGTCTGCGTTCCCAATGCCCCCAAACTGCCCGGAAGCTGGGGGCGGACCACCTTGAAGGTCGAGGTGCCGCCGGCCGAGGCGTATCCGGCGTCGGCCGGGTATTTGCCGGGGACCATTTCCAGCGTGCCGATTGAACCGCGAACGCTGGCGGTGCCGACGACACCCGCTCCGGCGGTGAAGGCGGCGCCGGTTCCGGCGCCTGTGTCGGTCGGCGGCGGCGCGGTTACGGTGCCGTCGGTGAATCCGAAATTGCCGCCCGCCGCGGCGGTGCCGGCGTCGCCGCCGGCTTCGCGGGTGGTGCAGACCCAGCAGGTTTATGCCGGAAATCCCGGGTATGCGGATCGGGTGGTGGGTGGGGAGCCGGCGGATTGCGAGGCGGTTCCGTCGCCGCGCGGGCGAAGGTTGCAGCGCCGGAAAATGCCCGGCGTCGACGCGGGTGACTATGCGGAGCCGGTTCGGGACGAAGTGGGCGGCTGGCGGAAGGGTTTTTAGTCGGAGGGCAGCTCCGCTCTCGCAATTCCATGGTTTTTCATTGGCAAAATCCAGATCGGAATTCTCAAGAACCCCCATGGCCAACAGCAAACGCCCCCCCAGATTCAGCCTCACCTACCTGGTCCTGCGACACGCCGGCATCGTCTTCATGCTGGCTGCGCTCGGGGTCCTGCTGGGCGTTTGTTATCGCGTGCTCTATCTGCCCGTCAGCTACCACGCCACCGGCAAATTCGCCGCCGCCACCCAACCCGCCGCCGGAACCGCCCCCTACGACTGGGACGGCAAAATCGCCGCTTGGCGCAATCTGCTCCACGAGAACCAGCCCCAGGCCCTCCTGACCTGCAATCTCCGCTACGCCTACAAACTCGCCCTCACCCAGAGCGAAAATCTGGACACCGAAACTTTGGCGTATCAATTGGAGAAACTCGGGCGGGGGCTTAACGTCTCCACCCTCCTCCTCCCCTTTCCCTGGCTGGGGAACTTCACCCCGCATATTCAAATCAACCGGCAAATCCTGGTCGAAAACCTCGACCCGCAATCCCTAGCCGCCATTGCCGCCGACCTCGACCCGCCCACCGGCCGCGAGGGCTGGGACTTCGCCTTCTTCACCCACACTCCTCTGCGGGATCCCGATTATTCCTTCATCGTTCAGCCCGGACCCGAAGACCGCCACTTCCGCGTTTTTTACCATCTCTACGGACTCGTCAATTCCGGCCGCGCCCCGGCCAGCCCCGGCGACGCCTGGCACGCCGCGGTAACGGAAGTGGCCGAAAGGCTGGAAAGGGAAATCCAGGTCCCCGGCGGCGGCGGCTTCGGCCACACCGCCAAACGCGAATTGCTCAGGGAAATCGCCGCCGCCCCCGCCCTCGCCGCCAACGGCCTCTACCACGCCTCGAAGTGGCTGGCCGGCAGCCACTACTCGCCGGACATCGACCACCTCTGGGCGCGGCGCTGGGCAAACCTGGAGGAGCTGGAATTCGACCGCCGGCAAAACCATACGGCGGAACTGCGCATCGGTCTGGGGATGAACCTGAATCCTCTCCATTTCCCGCGTGACACCACCCTGACCCGCATCGCCCCCCTGGCGGTAAGCATCCTGGGGAATTACCTCGCCGCCCATGAAAAATTCAACCTGACCGCCTCGGGTCCGGCCATTCTCCACGGCGCGGCGCTTACGGTCGCCACCCCTTCCCCGACGCTCCCGACGCCGTCCTCGCCGCCGCCGCCTCCCCGTCCGGCGCCGGAGCCGGTCTACCGCGAAGCCATCGACGACCTCGCCAACAACGCCCGCCTCGCCCACATCAACATGCTGGAAAACTCGGTGAAAATGGCGGTGGCCGACCGGGACGCCGGCCTCCGGCGCTACGAGGCGAACCGGGAAACGCAGAACCGCCTGGCTTACGAAGCCCTGGCCGCCCGCGACCGCGCCGACCGTCTGGCCGAACGCTACGAAGCGGCCCTGAAGGCGGCGGAAGCGGTCGAGGCGCCGCAGGTCCCGCCCGAGGCGGCGGAACTCTTCGCCCGCCGCGACGCCATTTTCCGCCACCTGCTGCTGCTTCTGGAAACGTGCACGGAGGAACACCCCTTCGTCCGCGACGCCCGCCGGGAACTGGCCACCATCGAAGCGGTCCTGAAGGACATCACCCCCGACGAACAGGCGAACAAGAAGGCGGAGGAACGCGCCACCCGCCTCGCCAATATGTACCTGGAGTGGGAAGCCGCCTCCGCCGCCGCCGACAGCCTGGACGAACGGAGTCAACGCCAGGACCATGCCGTGCAGTGCCTTTTGGACGAGACGGTCAATTTCGAACGCTGTCTGTCGCAGCGGGAAATCGAGCTGGCCGAGGCGCGGCAGGTCCCGGTTCCCATGAAGCGCATCGTCGTGACGCCGGCGCCGGAAGCGCCCCCCGCGGCCGTTACGGCGGCTCCGGCCCCGCCGGTTTTGCGGACGCTTACCGTCGCGCCCGAACTTCTGGAAAAACCCCGGCTGGAAATTTCCCTGGCGGACCGGCGTCTGGCCGAAGAGCGGATACTTCCGTCATGGTGGCCGGTTTACTGGGGTTTATTGGCCGGTTTGGCCCTGGGGCTTTTGGCGGTGATCTGGCGGGAAATTTTCGCCCGGCGGTTCAGGAACGCCCGCGAGGCGCGGCACATGCTCCGCCTGCCGGTCCTGGCCGCCCTCCCCGCCTACGACCTGAAGACGCAGAAAAAGGCGGCCGCGACGATGAAGGGGGAATTAGTCCGCAACCGCATCGGAGGTTTTCACTTCCTGCCCGCGCCAATCGAAACGGAAGAGCCGGCGCCGGAGGCGAGGCGGGGGAAAATTTATCCCGCCGCCGCCCGCTGGCGCTGGGGGCGCTGGTTCCTTGGCGCATTGTTTTTGCTCTTGGCGTTTCTCCTGTGGTATAAATGGCATGTCTCGCGGGACGGCCTGATCCGTCCGCCCCCGCCGCGAATTTTGGATTGGTCCCGGCCCGGCGTCCTCGAACCCGCCGGGGAAATCGACACGGAAGCCTGGAAGGACCAGCCATGACCGCCGATGACGCCTTCGACAAGCTGCTGGCCAGGAACGCCCTGAACATTCCCATCGCCAATCCCTCGGCCGGCCGCGCCGAGCCGACCGCCGCGCAGGTTCGCGGCGCGAAGCCGCGTAAAACCGACGAGGCCCTGAAAGTGCTGGAAATGCTGGACGGCGACCCGGACGGCAAGCCGGATTACCATCCGGAGCGGCATGATTCCGACACCGTCGTTTTTTCCACCCCCACGGAAACGGACCTCCCCGTCGTGGAGAACACGCCGGATCGTTTGGGGGGATCGCAAATTTTCGGCAAGGATATCGACCTGGACGATCTTTTCTCCGCCATTGGCCCCGCCTCCGGCGCCGACACGGTGGTTGAAGCCAAGGGTCCGCCCCGGCCGACCCCCCCTCCGGTTCCGCAAACGCAGTCCCTGACCACGACACTGGTCACCCCTCCCGTGCCGGCGGCCGCGACCGCCACTACGCTCGCGGCGGCGGAAGCGGGTCTCCGGCTCGCCCGCAAGGTGCGGCGCTTCGCCTACCTTCCCCTCGCCGGGATGGAGGCGTTCGAAAGCCGGGCCCGGGACACCGTGGCCAGCCTGATTTCCCAAAACCCCGACCGGCCGTCCCTGGCCATAACCAATCCCCGCCGGGGGGACGGCCAGACCGAAGTGGCGATTCGATTGGCTCTGGCTGCGGCGAAGCGGGTTGATTACCGGGTGCTTCTCGCCGACTTCGACATGAAGAAGCCGCAGATTGCCCGCCGGCTGGGGCTGTCGTCCAAGTATTTCACTTTGGCGGACATTTTGCGCGGTTCCTGCCGGCTTGGCGAAGCCCTGATGTATTCGGAGGAGGACAACCTGTATGTCCTGCCGGCGCGGGCGAGCGACCGCGAAGGGGACGAAGTCTTGAACGACCGTCAAGTCGCGGCGCTCTTGGGCCAATTGCATGCGGTGTTCAATTTTTCCATCCTCGCCTGTGGGGCGATTGAATCGGGGGCGCCGATGATTGCCTGCCGTCACGCTGGCGCGACGGCCCTGGCGGGCTACTGCGGGGTAAGCCGGGTGGGGGGGATGCGCGAGGCGGCGGAGACGCTAATGGACGCCGGGGTCAAGGTGGCGGGGCTGCTGTTGACCGGGGCGTGATTTGAAACTTTGCGAAAGGCTGCGATGCTGTACACCGGGTTTTGGGGTCTCGATTTCCTCCCCTTCGGCAATGACAATCGTCCCGAGACGTTTGTCCCGACGCATTCGGCCACTTTGGCGATTGCGAAGCTGCGTTACGCTTTGGGGATGGGGATGGGGGCGTCGGGGCTGTACGGCGAGCCTGGTTCCGGCAAGACCCGGGTGGCGCGGATACTTTTGGCGGAGTTCGCGGCGGCGCGCTGGCTGACGGGGTACATGCCGGCGCCGGCGGGCGGCACGCGGGAGATTCTGGCGGCTTTATTGGCGGAGTCCGGCGGGGTGCTGCCGCAGGGCGGCGACGGCATGGTGGAATTGCAGCGCTTCCTTCTGGAACGGGCGGAGCGGGACCAGCCGGTCCTGCTGGTGGTGGACGACGTGCAGACGGCGCGGGACCCGGGATTTCTCGAGATTCTCCGGACGCTCCTGAATTTGGAGCTTGACGGCGTGAAGGCGCTGTCGATTTTGCTGGTGGGTCAGGCGGGCATGGAACGCCGGCTGGAGCAGGCGAGCAGGTTCGACAGCCAGCTGCTGGTGCGGGCGGTTTTGGAGCCGCTGTCCGAAGAGGAGACGCGGCTTTACATTTTGGCGAAATTGAAGGCGGCGGGGAGCAGGCAGGGGATTTTCACCAAACAGGCGGCGGAATTGGTGGTGCGTTTTTCGAAGGGTTTTCCACGGCAAATCAACCGTCTCTGCGAACTCGCGCTGGTGATTGCCTTTGGCCTCGAAGAGGCGAAGGTAAGTCCGGAGATTGTGGAGATGGCGGCGTCGGACCTCGATTTGCTGCCGCCCGGAGAAGCCGCCTTCCTGCGTTGGCCCCACCCCGAACCGGAGCCGGAGAAAAAAGCTGAACCGGAGGAGGAGGACATTCTGGCGAATCTGCCGGCGTGAGGCGTTCGGTATATTTTGCAGAACCCTGCATATTTCGGCACCATTTGGAGTAGTCACGCTGCAACAAGTTGAGATACTTCCCTCGCCGAGATATAATGATAGAGAAGCGGTGGTCTCCGAGCTGCCCAATATTCGATCCCGACCAGCGAAAGGCTCCCCATGCCCCTTATTCTCATCGTCAACATCGGCTCAACCTCCCTGAAATACCGCCTCCTCGAGATGGACCGCGAGGAAACGCTCGCCCGCGGCTATATCGAGCGCATCGGCCAAAACGATTCCCCCTTCTCCCATGAAGCCGGTCCGCACAAATCGGCAATCACCCTCGACACCCGGAGGGGTTACGCCGCCGCCATCAACGCCATGCTCCACGCCCTCACCGAAAAACCCGCCGCCAAACCCGTCCCCGGCGTCATCGCAAATACCCGGGACATCGCCGGCATCGGCTTCAAAGTCGTCCACGGCGGACACAAATACCGCGGCGCTTTTCTCCTCGAGGAAGACGTCCTGAAACACATGGAAGCATTCTCGAAAATCATGCCCGCCCATAATCCGCCCTACATCAATGCCATCCGCCAATTCAGGAACATTCTCCCCCACACCCCCCTCGTCGGCGCCTTCGAAACCGCCTTCCACAAAAATATCCCCGAATACGCCTCCACCTACGGCCTCCCCCACCAGTGGCACGACCGCCACGAAGTCCGCCGCTACGGCTTCCACGGCGCCTCGCACCGCTACCTCTCGGAACGCGTCGCCGAACTCCTGGGAAAACCGGCCCGCGAACTGAAAACCGTCACCTGCCACCTCGGCGGCAGCTCCTCCCTCGCCGCCGTCAAGCACGGCGTTTGTGTCGACACCTCCATGGGCTTCACCACCCAGTCCGGCGTACCCATGGCCAAACGCTCCGCCGACCTCGACCCCTTCGTCATCCCCTACATCATGGAAAAAACCGGCCTGGGCCTCGACGACGTCCTCGATGAAATGGTCGCGAACGGCGGCCTGGCCGGCATCTCCGGCCTGTCCGGCGACATGCGGGACCTCCTCGCCGCCTATCACGAAAACCCCCGCGCCCGCCTCGCCGTGGATCACTTCGTCCACGAAGTGAAAAAATACCTCGGCGCCTACCACGCCGTCATGAACGGCCTCGACGCCCTGGTCTTCTCCGGCGGCATCGGCGAAAACGCCGTGGAAGTGCGCGCCCGCGTGTGTCAAAATTTGGACGCCCTGGGTATCGCCCTCGATACGGAAAAGAACGCCCGCATCCGCCGCGAGGAGGCCGACATATCCCTCCCGGGTTCAAGGGTCCGCGTTTTCGTCATCCCCACCAATGAAGAAATCATCGTCGCCCGGGAGACGGTTAGGGTCATGGCCGAAGGAAAGGGGTAGGAGTTCGCGGTTTTGACAGTGGGCAAATTACGAAAAAAACGGCCGTTCGACCAAGCGAACGGCCGTTTTTTTCGCCGCTTATTCACCCAGGAACAGCAGTTCGTCCGGGGGGAGGAAGAGGCGTTCCGGCCGATCGCCGGCGAAGTCCTTGCTGCATTTCCACCAAATTTCACCGGGAGGCGTTTCCCCGGCGGCCGGCGCCTCGGCATTGGTGAAAAGGATATTCCACTCGAAGAGATCCTCGCACACGCCGCGCGGATGAATTTTCACCGTATTGACGTTATCGGCCGCCGCGGCGGCGTCGCCCCGAACCGGCCGCAAGGCGTGGGCGCGAATGCCGACGTGGCTGGCGTAGGCGGGGACCGGCCGGTCGGAATGGAGGACCAGCCCCCAAGCGACGGCGCGGAGCGTGTAGTCGCCCAGTTTTTCCATACGGGAAATGTTTTTGCAGCCGGTGACCCGGGCCACGGCGAGGCGTTGGGGGTCTTTGAAAACCTCCCGCGTTTCGCCCTGCCTCAGGATGCGGCCGTTGTCCAGCACCGCCAGGGTGGAACAGAGGCGGTAGGCGTCGTCGCGGCTGTGGGTCACCATGATGACGTTTTCGATCCCGCTGGCGCGGAGCGTTTCCGAAAGTTCCAATTGCAGGTGTTCCCGCAGATGCGGGTCGAGGGCACAGAAGGGTTCGTCGAGAAGAATCGCCGCCGGCCGGCTGGCGAGGAGGCGGGCCAGGGCGGCGCGTTGCTGCTGGCCGCCGGAGAGCTGCTTGGGGTAACGTTTTTCCAGGCCGTTCAGGTGAAAGCGGGCGAGGAGCAGGGCGATTTCGCCTTGAACCTCGCGGCGGCGTTTGCCGGTGGCGAGGAGGATATTGTCCTCGACGGTCAGATTGGGGAAGAGGGCGTAGTTTTGGAACAGGTAACCGACGCGGCGCTGCTGCGGCGGTTTGTTTAGTCTCTTTTCACTGTCGTAGAGAAGCACGCCGTCGAGACTGATGCGGCCGGAGTCCGGTTGTTCGATGCCGGCGAGGCACTTCAGAATCATGCTTTTTCCGCTGCCGGACGGGCCGAGAATCCCCATGACGCCGGGGCCGGCCGCGAAATCCACTTCGAGGCGGAAAGCCTTGCCCGGCTGTTTGACGATGGTCGCGGCGATAGGCATGTCAGCGCCGCCTTTCCTGGTCCAGGGTCAGGAGCCGGTTCATGACGAGGACGATGATGAAGGACAAGGCCACGATGGCGAGCACGGTATGGAAGGCGGCGTCCAGGTCGCCGGCGGCGGTGGCGGAGTAGACGGCGAGGGGCAGGGTGCGGGTGACGCCGGCGATATTGCCGGCCAGCATGGCGGTGGCGCCGAATTCCCCCATGCCCCGGGCGAAGGCGAGAATGCAGCCGGCGGCGACTCCAGGGAGGGCATTGGGGAGGACAATCCGCCAGAAGATTTTCCGGTCGGACAGGCCCAGGGTCGCGGCGGCCTGGGCCAGTTCCGGCGGGACCTGTTCCAAAGCCCCCCGGGTGGCGCGGTACATCAGGGGGAAGGAGACGACCGTGGCGGCGATGACGGTGGCGGTCCAGGAAAAGGCGATGCGGAAGTCGAAATGTTCCAGGAAAAATTTTCCGACCGGACGGTTCGCGCCGAAGGTCAGGAGCAGGAGAAAGCCGATGACGGTCGGCGGCAGGACCAGGGGCAGGGTGAGGAGGGTGTCGAGGAAATTCCGGAGCGCCCGGTGTTTGAGGCCGGCGATCCATTTGGCGGCGAAGAGGCCCAGCAGGGCGGTGACGGCCATGGTGGCGGCGGCGGTCTTCAGGGAGATGAGGATGGCGGTCCAGAGCATGGGGGCTTTCATTGGGTCAGATCGGCCGAAACGGCGTTTACGGCCCGCCGCAAATCGTCCGGGGCGAGGTGGAACTGCGTACCCCTCACACCGGCGGAGACGTAAATTTTGTCGTGCAATTGGGCTGTTTCATCAATGAAGGTGGGAAACGGTTTCTTCATGCCGATGGGTGAACAGCCGCCCCGGATGTAGCCGGTGACGGCCTGGAGATCCTTCAGGGGAATCATGCTGCAGGCCTTGTTGCCGGAGACTTTGGCGGCTTTCTTGAGATCCAGTTCGGCGTTCCCCGGGATGACGCAAACCAGGTGGCCGCGATCCCCCTTGAGGACCAGGGTCTTGAAAATCTCCGCCGGATCGATAGCCAGGGCGGCGGCGAGATGGGCGGCGGAGAGGTCGTCCTCGTCCACTTCGTACCCGATGAGATTATAGGGAATGCCGGCGCGATCGAGGATGCGGGCGGCATTGGTCTTTGCGGGATTCAAACAGGTCTCCGAGTTGCCCATGCTACTCAACGCAGACGGTAGGTCTGTCCCGCGCCTTGTTCGACCAGCCGCTTCATACGCAGTTTGGCGAGGAGCGCCGTGACTTTTCCCGCCGGCAAAGCGGCCGCCTCGATGAGGTCGTCGATCACCTGCCATTCGCCGTTGAGAACTCCCATTACCAGACGTTCGTCGTCGGAAAGGGGCGGTTGCGGTTTGGGAGGAAGGACCGGCCCGGCCGGAGACGGCGCGGGGATATTCGCCGGAGGCGGCGGAGCTGTCGGGCCGGCCGGGACAGCCGGAATGGTTTTGTGCCGGGGCGGCGGGGGATTCGCCGCGCGGGTGAAGGACGTTTCGGCCGGCGCCTTGCGGTCGCGGAGGGCCGGGTTCAGTTCCTTGATGATGTCGTCGATGGAGGTGACCATCACCGCGCCGTCGCGAATCAGTTTGTTGCAGCCCTCCGACCTGACGTCCCCGACCCGGCCGGGTATGGCGAAGACGGTGCGGCCGAAATTGTTTGCCAGCCGGGCGGTGATGAGGGCGCCGGAACGTAGCGGGGCTTCGATGACCAGGAGGCCGAGGCTCAGGCCGGCGATGATGCGGTTACGCATGGGGAAGGTTTCGCGGGACGGGGGTGTCGCCATCGAGAATTCGGTCACCACCGCGCCGGAGCGGGTCATTTCCAGGGCCAGGTCGCGGTTTTGCTGGGGGTACATGTGGTCGAAGCCGCAGCCGAGGACGCCGATGGTGCGGCCGCCGGCGTTCATGGCGCCGATGTGGGCGAAGGTGTCGACGCCGAGGGCCAGGCCGCTGACGATGGTGTAGCCGCCCCGGGCCAGATCGGAAGCCATTTCGGTGGCGGTGTCGCGGCCGTAGTTGCTGGCGGCCCGGGTGCCGACGATGCCGACCGCCACCTGGTCCTGCTCCTGAAGTTTGCCGCGCACGTAAAGAAGGATGGGCGGATCGGTTATGAAGGTGAGGGTCTTGGGGTAGCCGGCGTCGTCGTAGGGCAGGATGGTTATGCCGGCGGCGACGGCTTTTTCGATTTCGTGCCGGGGGTCGCTGTTTCCGGCCGCGAGGATGCGCCCGGCCAAGGCGGTGGAGACGCCCCGCACGGCGGTCAATTCCTTGACCGTGGCGCCCAGGACCCGGTCGGTATCGCCGAACTCGCGGAGGAGGCGCCAGGCGATGCCGTTGCCGACGCCGGCGACCGCTTTCAGGCGGATGAGGTTTTCGGTCAATTCGGCCATCGGGTCAAATCTCCAGGGCGTCGCCGCCGCGGAGGGCGATCACCCCCTCCGGCACCGGGTTCACCAGACCGGGGAGGAAGGCGCCGTGCCGGTGGCTGACGATTTCGTCCTCGGTCATGTGGATGAGGAGCCAATGCTTTGGCTTGAGGCGCTGGATGAAGGCGCCGGCACCGGATTCGGCCCAGGGGCAGAGCAGGAGGAGGTCGACGGGGCCGAGAGCGGGGACGTCATAGGGTTCGAGATGTTCGTTGTCGGCGTCGTGGAGAATGCGCACGCCGTCCATTTCGACGAGGTAGCTGTTATGCCCCTGGGCGTGGTAGGTGCGATAAGTGGTGACGGAAATGTTTCCGAACCGGTTTTGGCGTTGGGCGGGCGGGGTTTGCCGTTCCTCGGGTTCGAGTTCGACAAGTTTTTCCGGCGGGAGGTATTTGGCCATGACCCGGATCACTTTGGCGGGACCGGCGACCAGGGCGCCGGAGGTCAGGGCGGCGTCCCGCGTTTCCTCGGGGTGCAGGTGGTCGTAATGATTGTGGGTGACGAGGATGAGGTCGGCTTTTTGCGTGTCCTTGCCGCTCAACTGGGGGCGGCCGCCGACGTCGGGTATGGGGTGGAAGAAGGAGTCGATGTAAACGGTTCCGGCGCGGTTCGCGAGCATCACTCCGGCGTTTCCGGTGGAAGTGACGGTGAGGCGCATGGCTTCTCCTTTCCGGGAGGAATCCGCGAAAGCCCCTTTTACGGCAACCACCTCCGCAAAAGGGGCATGAGTTTAGGGTTACGCGTTGTTCGAAGGGAGTTCGGGACAAACGCGGGTTGGAACCACAAACTCCGCAACTGGCTATTCATACTGGAATTGCGGAAGAGGTTTCCGCAATTTCAGTGTTGTGAGACCATCTTATCCGCAAGGCGATATCAGGGCAAAGACAAATTTCCTTCCAGAAAATCAGAAATATTGTCGATAAAACGTTGGCGATCCATTATATTTCCCGGTGAGGACCGGGATGCGGGACGGAACCGTGGTGGAAGTCACATTGGCGCTTCCAAGGAGATTCGTTAAATGATAGTCAAGACCAGCCGTTTCGGAGACAAGGAAGTGCCGGACGAGGCGCTTCTGATTTTTCCGGAAGGCGTCATAGGTTTCCGGGACGCCACGCGATTTGTCATGTTCGAATGTTCCGACGACGGGCTCTTCAAATGGCTCCAGTCCTGCGATCGCCCGGAGCTGGCCTTCGTCATATGCGAGGCGAGCGCGATTGTGCCGAATTATCAGATACTCCTTGGCGAAAAGGAGCGCACCGTCCTCAAGCTCGACAAGCCGGAGGACGCGGTGGTGTGCCTGATTCTGGTCATCCCCAAGGATCCGATGGAGGCGACGGCGAATTTGCTGGGGCCTTTGGTAATGAATGCGGAGACCCGCCTCGGCATGCAGATAGTGGTGGTCAATCCCCAATACACCACCCGCTACCGGCTGTTCAAGGACGCCAATTCCCCTCAGGATGCGAAGCCGGCCGGCGGCAAAGCGGCCGATCACCCGAGCGCTTCGAGCGAGGAGGCGTCCAATGCTGGTGCTTAGTCGTCGCAAGGACGAGACGATCATGATTGGCGACTCGGTGGAGATCACCGTGGTGGATGTCCGTGGCGACACCGTGCGTCTGGGCATCACCGCGCCCCGGAGCGTTTCGGTCCACCGCAAGGAAATCTACGACGCCATCCAGGCCGAAAACGTCGCCGCCGTGCAGGAACCGGCGCCAGACGAGAGCTCGGTGGGTGGGCTTGGCGATTTGCTGAAGAAATCCGTCGGCGGCGGCGGGATGCTGCCCGGCTTCAAGCCGGCGGGATTGTCGGGGCTGTCCGGTTTGTCGAAGCTGTCCGGCCCGAAGATCACGGCGGAAGCGCCGGCGGAAAACCCGCGTTCGACCCGGGTCATTTCCAAATTCGCCGCCAAGGAAGGGCCGCAGAAGCGGAAGAATTAGGACTGGAACGCCAGGTTTTCGTAAACCATTCAATTACCGGGCCACGGCGTAAGCGGGTGCGAAGTTTCCGCCGACTTCCAGCAGGGTTTTGACGACAAGCCAAAAATAACCGCCTCCGCCGCCGTTCCGATTGGAACGGCGGTTTTTTTATGCCATCAACTTCGTCCAAAATCACCGGACATTTTGCTTGACAATCGCCCCGGCCGGATGGATAATTTTTTCGTTTGTCAACCGCCGATTTGGCTTCGGCAAGGACAATCGACACCCCGCCTCCGGTGCGGGTTTCTTTTTTTTGCAGAGATATCGCGGGCGCTTGAGTTCCGGCGATATCGGTTCCAGAAGGAGTTTTGCCATGGCCGTCCCGCGTCATAAAACCTCGAAGCAGAAAAAACGTTCCCGCCGCGCCCACGATGCCCTGCCCGGCGTCGGCTTCTATACCTGCCCCCGTTGCAATCATGAAAAGCTTCCCCACCGCGTCTGCGATAACTGCGGTTATTACCGGAACGTCGAAAAAATCCAGGTAGGCAGCTAATCATTATGCGTATCGCCATCGACGCGATGGGAAATGACAACGGTCCCATCCCAATCGTGCAGGGCATCAAACAGTTTTTGGCCGAAGACCAGGATACCACCGTGGTCATGGTCGGCGACCGGGATCGCGTCAGTCAGGCCATGATTGAACAGGGTATCGGCCTGTCGAAACGCCTGGAATTGGTGCATGCCAGCCAAGTCATGGAAATGGAGGACAAGGTCGCGGATCTCAGGGAAAAACGCGACAGCTCCATCATGCGGCTGGTGACGGAATTGAAGGAGGGCCGGGTCGACGCCATGGTCGCCCTGGGTAACACGGCGGCGGCGGTGGGAGCGGCGACGATCGGCCTGAAGCTCATCCCGGGCGTGCGCCGCCCGGGGATCGCCATCGCCATGCCGACCCGGAATCACAAGCGCCCCTGCGTGGTCATCGACATGGGGGCGAACACCGCCTGCAAGCCGTCGCATTTGGTAAATTACGGCATAATGGCGTCGATTTACAGTAACAAAGTCCTCGGCCTCACCCAGCCGCGGGTGGGACTCCTGAACGTGGGGGAGGAACGCGGCAAGGGGAATGAGGGCCTGAGGGAAGCGTTCGAACTGCTGGAACAGGCGCCGATTAATTTTATCGGCAATGTGGAAGGCGGGGATATTTTCTCCGGCGACTGCGATGTGGTGGTCTGTGACGGTTTTATCGGCAACGCGGTTCTGAAGGCGTCGGAGACGCTGGCGTCCACGATGTCGATGTGGATCAAGGACGCGATGCTGGCGACGTGGTATACGAAGATAGCCGCGCTCCTGCTGCAGGGGCAGATGCTGAAGGTGAAGAAGCGTCTCGACTATGCGGCTTACGGCGGGGCGCCATTACTGGGGGTGAACGGGGTTTGTTTGATTGGCCACGGACGTTCGAAGGCGCCGGCGGTGGCGTCGGCACTACGCACCGCCCGTGAAAGTGTGGCGATGCAGGTTAACAGGCAAATTCGCGAACATATCGAGCGTATGCGTCAATCGGTGCGGTTGAAGGCGATTACAGCGGAAACGGACTCCGAAACATCCGGCAAGGCGATTTAGTTTAGGTAGTCGCTGTCGGTTTTTTCAGTTAATCCTTCCAAATCACTAAAGTATTGGTTTGTCATGATCTGGCAGGGGTTTCCGAGTACGTCTCATGTTGTGGGGGTGGGGAAAAAGCCGGGTTTGTGCAAATTTTTTTAAATTATGTCTTGAAGCCGGGATTAAAAGTTATTATTATAGGCGGTAACTATTGGGTAAGGCCCGGGAGTGATCCCGGGAGGAGGAGTTCGGAAGATTGCCTGCCCCACGTGGGGCTTTTAACAAGTAGTGTGTAAAAAAAGGAGATGGAGATGCGTATTTTGTTGGCTATGGCGTTTGCCGCCAGCCTTTTGGTTGCCGCAGGGTGTAACTGCGCGACCGGTGATTGTGCCGCCCCGGCGAATGATTGCTCGCCCTGCGCGGCCGCTGCTGTTGTTGCTCCGGCCCCGGTTGTTGTCGCCGAGCCCGCCCCGGTCGTCATTGCTGCTCCGACCGTGACCTACGCCCCGGCCCCGGTTGTAACCTATGCTCCCCCGCCCCCCCCGGCTCCCGTTCTCGCGGTAGCCCCGGCTCCGGTCGCGGTAGCTCCGGCTGTCTGCAACCCCTGCGCTGGCCTCTAATCCAATAAAAATACGGCCTGGCGTATAATTGCATCATCAATTGCACGGAACCGAATTTCGGTTCCGTGTTTTTTTATGTGGCAAATAAACCTGCCGCAGCCGACCCCGACGCGACCGGCTGGTGGCCACCCCCGATTCCCTGCAGTATCGGGGTTTTATTTGCCGCTTCCTTCTCTTATCTGTCTTTATCGGAGGGCGCCCTTCGCAAAAAATTTCCCTAAAAACGTCAATAATAATATTTTTGTCTTTCAATATGGCCGGCATACGGATAAAACTGACGCTAGTTGGTTATGGTAGAGGGGGTGTATCTATTTTTTCCCAAGCTCTGGGCGCACGGGTGGCTGGGGGGTAACCGCCGGCGATTCGTGAACTCAACCGCTTATACCCTGGAAAACACACATGCTGAAAGGTTTTCTCCTGTTCCCGGGCCAAGGCGCGCAACTTGTGGGCATGGCGAAGGATGCTTACGAGGCCGGCGGCCATGCGGTGGCGTTGTTCGAGGAGGCGAGCGAAATTCTCGGCTTCGACTTGGCCGATTTGACCTTCAATTCCGACCCCGAGACTTTGGCAAAGACGGAAAACTGCCAGCCGGCCCTGTTGGTGGCCAGTTTGGCGCTTTTGGATACTTTGCGTGAACGTAAACAATTCAAGATGCTGGGCGCAGCCGGTTTGTCATTGGGCGAATACACGGCGCTCACGGCATTGGAGAGTATCGATTTCGCCGATGCGGTGCGGCTGGTCAGGAAGCGCGGCGAATTGATGGAGGAATCGGGCCGCGGCCAGGAGACCGGGATGACCTCGGTAATCGGCCTCGAGTCGGCGGCGATTGAGGAAATTTGCGCCAAGGTGACCGCTTCCGGCGTCGGCCTGGTGGTGCCGGCGAATTATAATTGCCCGGGGCAGGTGGCGGTTTCCGGCGCGAAAGCGGCTTTGGAAAAGGCGGCGGATCTGCTTAGGGAGGCCGGGGCGCGGCGGGTGATTCCCCTTAACGTTTCGGCGGCTTTCCATTCACCGTTTATGGACCGGGCCCGGAAGGGCTTGGAGACGGCCTTGGTGGAGATTTCCATGCGGAATCCGCTGGCGAAATTCGTCAATAACGCCGATGCCCAGGTGCTGACCGACCCCGAGACGATTCGCGAATCGTTGGCCCGGCAGGTGGTGGAGCCGGTGCGATGGGAACAGGCCTGTCGGCTTATCGTGGGCCAGGGGGATCAATATTTTTACGAAGTGGGCCCGGGGAAGGTGTGCGCGGGTTTGATGAAACGGATTGCGCCGGAGGCGACGGTGGTGAGCGTCAACACTTTGGCCGACATCGAAGCCTTGCCGGATTAGTTATAATAATACCTTGGTCACGACCGCGCCCGGAACCGCTCCGGGCGCGTTATCTTATGTTCCTGAGGAGAGCACAAAATGCAAGGCAAGAATGCGATTATCACCGGCGGCGCCCGGGGAATTGGCGAGTCGATTGCCGTGGTTTTGGCGCGGATGGGGGCGAATGTCATTATTTGGGATGTCCTGGAGGATCAGGCCAAGGCGACGGCGGATCGGATTGCCAAAGAGCACCAGGTCAAGGCGGCGGGGCGGGCGGTGGATGTGACGAAGGAGGCGTCGGTGGAAGCGGCCACGGAGGCGGCGCTGGCCGAGGCGGGGAGTTTGGACATTCTCATCAATAATGCCGGGATCACCCGGGACGGTTTGATCATCCGCATGAAGGAGGAGGACTGGGACCAGGTGCTGGCGATAAACCTGAAAGGCGTCTGGCAGTGCACGAAGTCGGTCGGGCGGGTGATGTTGAAGGCGCGGGGCGGTTCGATTGTGAATATCGCTTCGGTGGTGGGAGTGATGGGTAATGCGGGTCAGGCGAATTATTCCGCTTCGAAGGCGGGGGTGATAGGTTTGACGAAAACGTCGGCGAAAGAATTCGCCTCGCGCGGGGTACGCGTGAACGCGGTGGCGCCGGGCTACATTCGCACGGCGATGACCGACAAACTCACCCAGGAGCAGCGGGACCGCATGCAGGCGCTTATCCCGCTCGGGGAATTGGGAACGCCGGAGGATGTCGCCGATGCGGTGGCGTTTTTGGCGTCGAACGCTGCGCGTTACATCACCGGGCAGACCATCAATGTTTGCGGCGGGATGGTGATGTAGCCGCCTTGACCAAAGGGAACGGGTCCGGAGCGGTCATGAAAAAAAACAGCCCTGTCCAAGCGCACGATCGGTTTGTGAAGAATTTCCTGACCGCGACCGACCTAGCCGCCGGCCTGATTCGCAATTACACTCCGCCGAGTTTGTGGACCATCCTGGACCTTGACGCTCTGGTCTTGGAGTCCACGGACTCGGTGGACAATGATCTGTGATGATGATCTACATGGCGGAATATCATAAATTCCCATCCCTGTTGAATACTCTCGAAGGAGTCTTTAGCAAGTTCACCGATAGAGAGGAGGCAATTAAAATGGCTCGGTCATCAGCGGAAGAATTACGGAGGGAAGGCAGAATCGAAGGTAAAGCCGAAGGCAAGGCCGAAAGCCGTGTCGAGGACATTTGCGCTCTATTGGAGATCCGCTTTGGCGTTATCCCGGGGTCCATGCGTGAGGCCATTCATGCGGAAAAGGATGTTGACCGCCTAAAGCAATTGTTTGCCGCGGCGGCGCAAAGCGCCTCTCTTGGCGACTTTGCCAAACGCATGTGAGGAGGCGGTTTTCCTCACCTCTCCACCCCGATGAACCGCCGCACATTCCCCCCCAGCAGCAACCCCACTTCGCGGCGTACCGACTCTTCCGTGAACCGCCAGCCGGTCCGCCAGAGTTCCGAATAATGCCGCAGCAGCGCCTTCCCCAGCGTCCAGCGCCCGTGCGCCCAGCAACCCACCAGTTCCTCGACCGCCCCGGCCGAGGAATGGAAGGCGTGGAAGGCGCCACCCAAACCCTCCAGCCTCAGACCGTGGAAACCGTCCATGATGCGCGGGAAGGACAACGGCTGATCCGGACCGGCCAGGAGCACATTCCGTGCCGCCGCCGCCGCGATCACCGCCGAGGCAAACTGGTCCTCCCGCCCGGGGAACAACAGGAAACGCACCTCCGGATGTTCCTGCCACAAGCACTCCAGCCGTTCGATCCGCTCCTCGCCCGATTCCAGAAAGAATGGCAAAGCCCGTTCGCGGCAGAAAGGGAGCACCGCTTCCCGGACCAGCCTGCCGATGCACTCGTCGTCCGGATGCGCGCCTCCGGCCGGCCAGTCGAGGCCAAGCGCCACCGGCGCCAGCCGTGCTGCTTCACCGGAGAGAAAACGCCGGAACTCCAGCGGCGCGAACTGGTCCACCTTCGCTTTCAACCCGAACCCCCGCAGCCTCAGCCGGCGCGCCCCTTCCTTCCAGTCGGAAAACAGCCGGCTCAGGTAAAGGACCGGCCGGAACAGGTCGGCCGGCTGGGGCGATGCCGCTGTCGGCGTAAACACGGCGCCGGCGTCGGCGACGTATTGACTGGGGTCGTCGGGCCAGGCATCCGCCGCGTAGAGGGCGAAATCAATATTCGCCAGGGCGATAATTCGTTCGACCTTTTCCCCGGCCGGAATTTGATCGTACTGTTCCCTTAAAACCCGCAGATCCCCGGTCGCCACGTCCAGGCCGAACATGCCGAGAGTGGTCAGGACAATCCGGAGGGGTTCGCTCAACGGCGCGTGGTCGAGAAACAATTGCCGCCAAACCAAATCCGCCAGCTCGGCCGGCGTGAGGGAGCGGATATAAGCCTCCCGCGCCGACAAAGGCCCGAACTCCCGATTGACCATGGCCCGCCGGCGGAAGAATTCGCTCAGGACCTCCGGGGTGGTCAGCAAGGCGTCAATTCCCGAGGCGATCCGCGTGTTTGCGCCGGGATGGGAGAAAACCCGCACTTCCGTTGCCGGCAGCTGGTGTACGGCGTCCCAGATCAGTTTTTTCGCGTCTTCGTCGAATTCGGCCATGCTGTTCCCCAGGCATATCGCGTATCTGGCGGGTGAAAACGGAAGTTCTGCAAAAGTCCGGTGATTACGCCTAATCTCCGCACTTGTCACATCATAGCAGAATATGGTAGAATTAAAAATGATTTCAGGCGTCATCAGGCCGGATCGGTTCCGATCCGCCCGCCTGGAATTGTCTCCGCAAAAGCTTACACGGTAGTTGGAAGAAGAAGGAGTGTTTCAGTGGAACTCAAAAACAAATCGCGCATTCTCGTCACCGCCGCCCTGCCCTACGCCAATGGCAGGCTGCACATCGGCCACGTCGCCGGCGCTTATCTCCCCGCCGACATCGCCGTCCGCTTTCTCCGCCTGACCGGCTGTGAAGCGCATTTCATCTGCGGCTCCGACGAAAACGGCGCCCCCATCACTTTCAGCGCCATGAAGGAAAACGTCACCCCCCAAACCATCGTCGACCGCTACCACTTGTCCATCAAAAACGCCTTCCAGGGCCTCGGCATCGACTTTTCCATCTATAGCCGCACCCACACCCCCAGACACGAAAAGGTCGCCCAGGACTTCTTCCTCCGCCTCTACGAACGCGGCCACATCGTGAAGAAAACCTCCGAACAGGTCTTCTGCACCGTTTGCCAGCGCTTTCTCCCCGACCGCTATATCGAGGGCGTCTGCCATTACCAGGACTGCCGCGCCACCGGCGCCCGCGGCGACCAGTGCGAGAAATGCGGCCGGCCCATCGACGCCACCAAACTCGTCGACCCCGAGTGCATGGTCTGCAAAACCCTCGGCCGCGAAAGCCGCGGCCACATCGAGGTCCGTTCCACCGATCATTGGTACTTTCGTCTCGATTCCTTTTCGCAGGCGCTCCGGGATTACCTCGACTCGCATCCGGAATGGCGCGAATCGGTGAAGCGATTTTCCTACGGCCTCATCGAACAGGGCCTGAAGGAACGCTGCATCACCCGCGATTTGGACTGGGGCATCCCCGTGCCCCTGCCCGGCGCCGAAGGGAAGGTCCTGTACGTGTGGTTCGACGCCCCGCTGGGCTATGTCACCTTCAGCCGGGAATATTTCGAAGGGGTCGGGAGTCCCGACGGCTGGAAGGATTTCTGGCAGGGGGGGGATACGGGCCTGGTGCATTTCATCGGCAAGGACAATACCGTTTTCCATACGGTGATCTTCCCCGGCATGCTTTTCGCCCACGGCGATTACCGCGCCGCCGACGCGGTGGTGGTGAATGAATTCCTCAACCTCGAAGGCGAGAAAATCTCGACCTCCCGCGATTACGCGGTTTGGGTCGACGAATACCTGGAAAATTTCCCGGCGGATCCGCTCCGCTATTATCTCACCGCAATCGCCCCGGAAACGGCCGACGCCGATTTTTCCTGGAAACATTTCCAGACCCACAACAACAGCGAATTGGCCGACAATCTCGGCAATTTTATCCAGCGGAACCTCACCTTCTGCCAAAAGTATTTCGAGGGGAAGGTGCCGGAAATGGACGCTCCGACCCCGGCCGGCGCGGCGGTCCTGGCGGAAATCGAGGCGACCCGGCGGGAGATGCGGGAGCTGCTGGAGGAGTTCCACTTCAAGGCGGCGCTGGAAAGGCTGATGCGCCTGTCGCAAAAGGGAAACCAGTATTTCGCCGAGGAGGAACCGTGGAAGTCGCGGAAAACCGACATGGCGGCTTGCGCCAGAACCATGCACATCGGGGTACGGGTTGTCGAGGCCCTGGGGGTGTTCATGGCCCCGTTCATGCCGCACACGGCGGCGCGGCTGCGGGAATTCCTGAACCTGCCGCCTCTCGAAGCCGGGGATTGGAACGCCCCCAGCCGGATTGTCGGCGGCGGGAAATTGGGCGAGGCGGAGGTGCTTTTCCCGAAGTATGACGAGGCGAAAATCCAGCCGCACATCGACAAACTGGCGGAGAAGTTGAAATAGAAAGAGTCCTTGGCGGTTCAATCGGCAATCGGCAAAATTTCTTCGAAAAGTCGATCCCGTGGGCGTGAACCAGGCGATAACGATCTTCGTGGTACAGCTCTCCGCGGAGCGAACGAGTGGTTGCGGTACCCGAACGGAAGTCCCGGTTGCACGGGGTCCGGAGGGTTTTTTTAAGAGGGCGCGTGCGTGCGGTTTTACGTGGTAGAGGGGAAAGGCGGGTGGTGAGGCCTCCCAGACGCGCCCGGGGATTCACTGACCAGGTTTCCCCACGAATTTACTCTCCGGTCCCCGGTAAGGATCCGCCGGTGCTTCCGTTCCTTTTTTTCGAAATAGGGGCGGGGTTGTTTATTGGAATTGCAGACGCCAAGCACCTGTATGACAAGGGTTCCGCAAATGGCTTCTCCAGTCAACATTTTGCTCCGCATGCCGAATTGGCTCGGGGATTCCGTCATGGCCATGCCTGCCGTGCGGCATATCGCCGGAGCTTTTCCCGAAGCCCGCCTGTACCTGGGCGGCCGCGAACCCTTCCGCCGCTTCTTTTCCGACCAGCCCAACGTCGCGGGGTTTGTCACAGCGCCGGCCAGCGGCTTCGGAAACCTGTTGCGGAGCATGATTAAACCCGGAAACGCACTCAAGCCGGTCGGATTCCACGACCCGATCGATCTAGGGATCCTGTTCACCAATTCCCTGTCCACCGCCGCCTGGATGTGGCAACTGGGCGCCCGGTATCGCATCGGTTACGATCGCGACTGCCGAAGTTTTCTTCTCACCCATGCGGTGCCCTGCGGTAAAGTCGAATCCTCCTGGCACTTTGTCCGCTATTATCTGTGGCTGGCGAAATGCTCCGAAACGGCCTTGTCCCCCGCCGACGCCCACCTCCCTCCCCAGCAGAGTTATCCGGGCGATCGAACCCCGACCCTGGCCGTCGGCGGCGCGTCCCGGGAAGAGGCGGCGGCGCTGCTCCGCGACTGCGGCATTGGTGAGGGAAAACCTTATGCCGTGTTTGCGCCGGCGAGCGCTTACGGCGAAGTCAAGGATTGGCCGGCGGATTCCTATTCCCGCTTGGCCGGCTTAATCAACCGCGATCCCGGCCTGCCGGTGGTGTTGACCGGTTCCGCCGCCCAGCGCGAAGTGTGCGAACGCATCGCCCGGGGTCGCGAGTCCGTCGTCAATCTGGCCGGCCGAACCAGCCTGGACGGCTTTGTCGGCCTGCTGGCCGGGGCGGCTTTGTTTGTCGGGGGCGACTCCGGCGGCGCGCATGTGGCGGGGGCCCTGGGTTTACCCACGGCGGTTATTTTCGGCATTACCAATCCCGGCCGGACCCGACCGTTGGGCAAGGGAGTCCGCAGCATCGGCGCCGGTGCAGGCCATGACGTGAAGCTTTCCACCCCCCAGGCGCGGGAACGCGCCCGGGCCGCATTGGCGGCGATAACGCCCGAACAGGTGTGGGAGGAGGCCCGGGAGGCGTTGCGGCAGGTTTAGCCAACTTTTAGAAGATTTTTCACATATATCATCATGCAAAACCAGGAGAAAAAAATGTTGGTGCACTATGAAAAAAAAGGAAGGCAATTCACTAAAAAAGAACGGTTGGCGATTATGGATGCGGCACTTGGAGCTTATGCTGCCGGAGACCGGAAAAAATATTCGGAGTTATCCAATCAGTTGCCGGTGGTTCCCCGTATAGCCAATGCCTGGAAAAAAGTTTACGGTGCCAAATTCCTGGTGGAACTCGGTGTTAATCTCGACGATGTCCTGGAAGAATATGGCGAGGATTGGTTCAATGACTAATGTGCGCATAATGGATACGCTCAATGCTTACTCGCGTATGTTCGAAGCGTCGGTTGCACAAAGTCGTCCTGGCGGCCGCAACAAATACCTGGAAGCCATAAAGACCGTCACCGATTATTTAAACGAGTCCGCTCAATCCGGCGATCTCGAGGAAGGTTTGGCGATTATCGCCGGAAACCTGGAATGTGACCTTGAACATCTGGGGCGTAATCCGAGAAGCCGCTCCGCCATTATGCAAGAAATGGAAAATATTGATCGGGGCATGCAGCATTATCGCGTACTCCGTGATAGTCCAAAAGCATACCGAAACATCCTTGCCCCCGGTTTCATCCGTCGCGACTGTATGAAAAATGGGACCATTCCCAAGGATGGAATGAGAAAAGCGCTGACCAGCCATAGAAATCATATTCTTGCCCGCCATTCACCGTTACTGTCAGAAGCTGAACAAGGGATGGTTGTCGCGCAAACTTTTCTTATTCACGGAACGCTTGAACGCTATACCGACCGGCAGTGCAAGATTCTTGCAGAATAAAAACTTCTTCCGCGTTGAATATTTTTACGACGAGGTTATTTAAGCAAAGGCCCTTATGTCCACCGCCATCATCATCCCCGCCCGACTCGAATCCACCCGCCTGCCGCTGAAGCTTCTACTGGCGGAAACGGGACTGCCGCTTATCTGCCACACCGCCCGGCGGGCCGTGGAAATTCGCGATCGGTCGCATGGGGCGTTTCAGGAGGTCGTCGTCGCCGCCGATGCGGAGCCGCTTGTCGAGGCGGTGGAGCAATTCAGCCGCAGGGAAAAAATCGGTGTCCGCGCCGTCATGACCCGGACCGACCACCAGTCCGGCTCCGACCGCATCGCCGAAGTCGCGGCGGGAATGCCCGCGAGCGTCGACGCGGTCCTCAATCTGCAGGGTGACGAACCGGAGGTTCCGGTGGACGCCGTGCTGGGCTTGGGAGAATTTTTCCGCGCGAAGCGGCCGGACGTGGCGACCCTGGTCTACCCGGTGACGGATAAGGCAGAACGCGCGAATCCGGCTCTCGTGAAGGCGGTTTTGGGGCGGGACGGCCGGGCGCTCTACTTTTCCCGCGCCGACATTCCCTTCCGGCGGGATGAGGGCGTCAACCAGGCGTCGTATGGGCACGTGGGGATTTATTTATACAGCCGCAGCGCTTTGGAGAAATTCGTCAGCCTGCCGCAAGGAATTCTGGAACAAACCGAAAAACTGGAACAGCTCCGCGCCCTGGAAAACGGCATGACCATCGCCGCCCTGGTCATGGACCGGAAACCGCCGAAAGGGATCGACACGCCGGAGGATTATGCGGAGTTTGTTAAAAAGTCAGCCAAGGTGATTGGGAAATAAACATGCCGACGCAAGGCAAGGTTAGGGACGCCATACGAGTTATCCAAAAGGATGGCTGGGTCCTCTTGTACACCAAAGGTAGCCATAGACAGTTTGGTCATCCAATGAAGCCGGGAAAAGTGACTATAAATGGCCATGAAGGCCAGGATCTGGATGAAAAGGTCTGGAAAAGTGTTATGAGGCAGGCGGGATTGCCTTGGAGGATAAAGTGATGCAAAAGAAAATTTTGGTCGAAATCATTGAATCGGGTAATGGCTACAGTGCTCATGCGCCGGACTACCCCGGTTGTGTGGCGGCGGGAAAAACTTTATCCGAAACGCGCGGATTGATGCTTGCCGCATTGGAACAGCATATCGAATCCATGCTGAAAGACGGCGAAGATGTCCCGGGCGACTGTGAGTATTGCGAAATAATGGCGGTGAATGTGCTGGAAAGGGTGCATGCTTAAAAAATGCTCCGCTTCGTGTCAATCCCCCTCCCGCATGGCATCCGCCACTGCCAGCGCCTTCACTGTTGCCTTCACGTCGTGGACCCGGACCAGATCGGCGCCGGTCAACGAAGCGATGACCGCCAGGGCCAGGCTGCCTTCCAGGCGTTCCTCGGGGGGGCAGGGCGTGATGTCGGCGATAAGCCGCTTGCGGCTTAGGCCCACCGCCACCGGGTAGCCGGCGTCGGCGAAAGCGGTCAGGTTTAAAAGCAGTTCGCGATTATGGCGGAAAGTCTTGCCAAAACCAAAACCGGGATCCAGCCAGATTTTATCCCCGGCTATCCCGGCCCGCTCGGCCGCTCCGGCACGCGTCAGCAGGAATTCCCGCACCTCTTCGACCACATCCCCGTATTCCGGTGAACACTGCATCGCGGCGGGAGCCGCCGGCATGTGCATGAGGATGACGTGGGCGCCGGCGGCGGCGACAATTTTGGCCATGGCGGCTTCGTGGTGACAATCACGGCTCCAGCCGCCACGGAGCGCCGTGATGTCGTTGATGATATCCGCGCCTTGCTTGAGGACCAGGGCGGCGGTCTCCGGATGCCGGGTGTCCACGGAAATGGGTATGGTGGCGACCTCCCGTAGCCGCGCCACGACCTCGCCCAAACGGGCCATTTCCACCTCCGGGCCGATTTCCTCCGCGCCGGGGCGTGAACTTGAGGCGCCCAGGTCAATCAGGTCGGCACCTTCACCGATAAGGGTTAACGCCCGCCGTACCGCCGCGTCGGGGGCGGGGACGGTGTTTATGCCCGAAAAGGACAAGGGGTCCAGGTTGACTATGCCCATAACCAATGTCTTGGTGCGCTTGGGGATGGGGCGTGCATGGGGGAAGGTCCAGTCTTCCACCAGGGATGAGGGGTGGGGGGCTGTTTCGGGAGTGGTTCCGCCGAAGTCATGAATCTTCTTGTTGTTCCGCATCTTTTGGTCCGTCCACCGCGATTAACAGAGTCCTGACATTGTTGGCGATGATCTTGGCCAGGTCCGGTAAATAGATGTTCTTAATTTCCGCCAGCCACTGAAGACTGTCAACCAGGATCTGCGCGGCATCGTTGCCGGGGGTGAGATACTCGTCGGATTCCAAGAGGATGCGTTCTTTGGGAATGAGCCGGGCCCGGCCGCGCATGGCGGCGGAAAAGCCTTCGCGGGTTTGCCGGGGGCCGGCGGAAAAATAGGCGCCGCGCTCCAGGAATGGCGGGACGAATTTTTGCGGTCCGTTGTAGGAGTGAACCAGGAAGGGGCGGGGCGAGACGAGGTAATGCGCGTCGAGGAGTTCGAGGATTCGGCCGGCGGTTTTGACGACATGCAGGACGATGGGGCGATTGAGTTTCTTGGCAATGGCCAATTGGGCGATGAAAACTTCTTCCTGGAATTTTTTCAGGGCTAGGGCATATTTGGCGCCGTCGAGGCCGATTTCACCCACCCAGGCGGCGGGATTGCGGGTTAGCGTTTTCTCCAGGCGGGTGGTCCAATCGGCGGCCAATTTTTCGGCCGCGTGCCAGGGGTGGATGCCGAAAACCGGCGTGGTCCCGGGCCAGGTCGCGGCGGTTTGTTCGAGGAGTTCCCAATCGGATTGCCGCTCGCCGCAGAGCAACCGGCCCTCAGCCTTTTCGGCCCTGACGCTGAGGGGATGCGTAACCGCGACATGGTCGGCGTCACGGGCCAGGTGACAATGCGCATCGAAAAGGGCGATGACCGGCTGGGAGGGCATGGTATTTTTCCTTTTGCCGAATTATGGGAAAGCGAAAGTTAATTAATCAAATCATCTAATAGTCAAACATAATGTAGCGTTAATTAAATAATTGTCAATTCATATACCGGCGATGAAGTGCGTAAAAAAAACCCTTTCGCCTCGGCGAGGCAAAAGGGTTTTTTGGTAATTCGGTTGAAAATCGCTGGTTGGGTAAAATTTTAACGCATTAGAACAGCGATGAAATGAACTTCTGGACGGCGGGAATAATCTTGTCGCCGTATTTTACTATCACCCCGGAAAACACCACGCAAACCATGGACATCAGTTTGATGAGGATGTTCAGGCTGGGGCCGCTGGTATCTTTGCAGGGGTCGCCGACGGTGTCGCCGACCACGCCGGCTTTGTGCTGATCGGAACCTTTGCCGGTGAGGGGGCGTTTGTGATCCGGGTCGGAATCGGCGTAGGTCTTGCCCTGTTTTTCGATGTGCTTTTTGGCGTTGTCCCAGGCGCCGCCGGCGTTATGGAGGAGGCAGGCGATGGAGAAGCCGGCTGTCAGGCCGCCGGCCAGGAGACCCATCACGCCGGGAACGCCGAGGAAAATCCCCACCACCACCGGCACAATAATGGCGGCCAGGGAAGGCACGAGCATTTCCTTTTGCGCCCCTTTGGTGGAAATCTGCACGCAGCGGGCGTAATCGGGTTTGCCGGTGCCTTCCATGATGCCGGCGATTTCACGGAACTGGCGGCGGACTTCATCGACCATTTTGCTGGCGGCACGGCCGACCGCCTGCATGGTGAGGGCGCAAATGACCAGAACCATCATGGCGCCGAGGAACAGGCCGCAGAGCACCTTCGGGTTCATGATGGTGATGTCGTAGGCATTGGCGATCTGGGCGATGCCGGCGGAAGAAATGTCCTGCCAGCCCTTGGATACGGCGTCGGCAAGAGGCAGGTTGTGGGCGGCCAGGGATCGTTCGTTATAGAAGATGGCGGTGCCGATCTGATAGAAGCCTTCGCCGGCAAAGGCGAGTTTGCCGATCCAGATGCGGATTTCCTCGATGAATGCGGCGAGGAGGGCCATGGCGGTGAGGGCGGCGGAGCCGATGGCGAAGCCTTTGCCGGTGGCGGCGGTGGTGTTGCCGAGCATGTCCAGGGCGTCGGTGCGTTCACGGACGTGTTCGCCGAGGCCGGACATTTCGGCGTTGCCGCCGGCGTTGTCGGCGATGGGGCCGTAGGCGTCGGTGGCCAGGGTCACGCCGAGGGTGGCGAGCATGCCGACGGCGGCGAAGCCGATACCGTAAAGGCCGTAGGCCATGGCGAGGGTGGGACTCAGGGTGGTGGAGAAGCCGCCGGCGAAGGCGTAGGAAAGGATGATGCCGATGACGGTGACGACGACGGGAATGGCAGAGGAAAGCATGCCGACGCCAAGCCCGGCGATGATGCAGGTGGCGGGGCCGGTTTTGCACTGTTCGGCGATGGATTTGGTGGGTGTGTATTCGTCGGAGGTATAGTATTCGGTGGACTGGCCGATGATGATGCCGACGGCGAGACCGGTGATGACGGCGAAACAGACGCCCCAGTCCATCATGCCGATGGCGGCAAGGATGATGACGGCGGCGATAATCAGGGCGGAGGAGACGTTGACGGCTTTGCCGAGCGCCTTGAGGAGGGTCGACATGTTGGCCTTCTCTTCCGTCTTCACCATGTGGATGCCGATGATGGAGAGGAGGGTGCCGATGCCGGCCACGACCATCGGGGCGATGACGAGGCGGAGACCGCCCCCGGCCGAGAGGTTCGGGTTGAGGGAGGGAATGGCGGCGCCGAGGGCGGCGGTGGCGAGAATGGAGCCGCAGTAGGATTCGTAAAGGTCCGCGCCCATGCCGGCGACGTCGCCAACGTTGTCGCCGACGTTGTCGGCGATGGTGGCGGGGTTGCGGGGGTCGTCTTCGGGAATGCCGGCTTCGACTTTGCCGACCAGGTCGGCGCCGACGTCGGCCGCTTTGGTGTAGATGCCGCCGCCGACGCGGGCGAAGAGGGCCTGGGTAGAGGCGCCCATGCCGAAGGTGAGCATGGTGGTGGTGATTTCAACGAACTTCTGTTCGGGGTGGGTGCCGGGGTTCACGAGCCAGAGGTCGGCAAATTTCCAGCCGTTGGTCATGTGGTCGGCGGTGTAAACCAGATTGTCGAGAATCCAGTACCAGATGCAGATGTCCAGAAGGCCGAAGGAGACGACGATGAGGCCCATGACGGCGCCGGCGCGGAAGGCGACGGTCAGGCCGCGGTTAAGGCTTTCGGAAGCGCCCTGGGCGGTGCGGGAGGAGGCGTTGGTCGCCGTTTTCATGCCGAGGAAGCCGCAGAGGCCGGAGAAGAAACCGCCGGTGAGGAAGGCGACCGGCACGCAGGGGTTCTGGATGCCGGCGTAGGCGAGGAGGAGGAAGATGACGAAAAGGATGATGAAGACGATGGAGACGGTTTTGTACTGGGCGTACAAATAGGCATAGGCGCCTTCACGCACGTACTGGGCGATTTCCTTCATGCGGGGGGAACCTTCGTCGGCCCCCATGATTTCCTGGTAGAATTTCCAGGCGAAGAATAGGCCGATGACGCTCATGGCCGCGGCGACGTAAAAAAGCGCGTTGGGGAGGGCGGTGCCGATACCAGCTTCGGCGGCGGCAGCGCTGTGCGTTAAGCCCAATAGCAGGGCGGGCACGGCTGCCATACCTAACCATTTTTTCATGACTTTCTCCTGTTTCCATAAATGACCACATAAGTGTATAAAGTAACGCTAAAGGTGATAGCTATTGGTACAATGACGAATAATTATTGGAACTTATTTATGATAATTGGCGCGCAAAATACCCCATTTTAGCATTTCCTCCGTGAATTATAAGGCGCTTTTTTGGGGGGTCAAGGAGAATATGGAGGGGTGTTTATCCGCATAGTAGAAGGAGTGGGGGGAACATTGGGGTTGCTGGTTTGGGAAGTTTGCCGGAAGTTCGGGGACACTATCCCTATTATCCAAACCGCCGAATAATTGGGTCATGTCCCCATAATCCGAAACGGTAATTAGTCGCCTTAGGTTCTGTCTCTTTTGACCAGAAACGCCCGCCAGCCGTTTTCATCGGCGCGATGAAAACGGACGGCTTTGCCAGGACCGGAGGGCAATGGGCCCAACGCGGGTCACGGAGTGCGATAACGCCTCACCGGCCGGCTCACGGGGATGCCAAGCGTTTCTTCCAGACAAAACGCCTGTTTCAACTCGAACCACCCCGCTTACGGACTCTAGCCGCAAACCGTACCCTATCGGATTTTCACCCTCCAGCGCCGGCAAAACCGCCCGGAACCGTAGGTCTACCACCTTCGCACTGGCCAGTGCTTTACTGCCAACCACATTTACCGTTGTAACCGCGTTCAGGCGGAGGGAAGAGGTTTTTTTCTTTTTTTTTCAAATCGCCCGGCGGAAAGCGGGCTTGTCGCGAGCAAGTTTTCGATGTATATTGGTTGCGGCAGCAGCGGAGCCCTGACGTCAATCCGCCTCCTGTTACACCTGACGCCACCCCACACGTCATTCCGGCGTTGCAAACGTGCAACCGGGGTGAGTCGCAACTCGCCGGAATCCAGGCCGGTAGACAATCGCTACCGTGGCGTTTGCTCCTTCACTGGTGGGTGTTTAGTGGAACCACCAAGCAACGGAGCGACGGTTTATCGGCCTGGATTCCGGCGAGTTACGCTTCCCCCCCGGTTCAATGTTTATGGAGCCGGAATGACGTATGGGGAGGAGTCCGGCGTACAGGGTGCGGATTTGGGTAACACAGTTGAGATGCGCCCCCCTCAACCTGAATCTCCATACTCTCAAGCCATGATCACCATCCGGGGATTACGCATGAACGCCTATCGCAGCATCGACCTGGAAAATTGGCACCGCCGCGACGTTTTCAATTTTTTCAAAACTTTCGACAACCCCTGTTTCAACATTTCCGTGATGGTCCCGGCCGAGCCCATTTACGCTCACGCCAAGGCCCGGGGCGAATCGTTCTTTCTTCTTTGCCTCTACGCCATCCTCAGGTCTGCAAACCTCCTGCCACAATTGCGGCAACGCTACCTGCCGGAGGGGCAAATCGTCGAATTCGAAAAAATCGCCGCCATGACTCCCATCATGACCGCCACCAACCTCTACTGCCAAGCTTGGCTGGAGTACGCCCCGACCTTCGGCGAATTCAAGAATGCCGCCGCACCCAAAGTCGAAACCGCCAAGCGCACCCTCGACCCCAGTAAAGCCGCCCACACCAACCACGGCGAGGATTTTATCGCCGCCAGCTGTCTCCCCCGCCTCCATTTCACCTCCATCACCCAAGCCGACCTCTGGACCCACCAGGCCACCCCCATCCTCGCCTGGGGAAAAATGCAGGACGGCCTCATCCCCATCAGCGTCAAATTCAATCACGCCTTCGTCGACGGCCTGCACGCCTCGCAATTCTTCGAACTGGTCGGGGATTACTTCGCCCGGCCGGAACGGCTGTACCACGAAGCGGAAAGCCTGCCCCCCTCTCAACCCCAACTGGAAATCCCCCGCTAAACCATTGCACCCGCCGCCGGGTTCTTTTATACTAACGCTCGCTTATCGGAAATAGTCGGCGCGGCTTGTCCGAAAGGAAAAATCCCTTTCAAGGAAAACCGGGCCGAATTATACTTTCCGATCGAAAGTGAGGATCCGTTCCATTAAGCCGGACGATAATTAGGGTTGACGGAGTGGCGATGCGGAAGTATCACTCCGTTCGCACTCTTTGTCACGACCGGCTCGGTAACTCGGTAACGATACGCCCAGCCGCGGTCGGAATCAGGGGATTCGCGCAGGATATTTATAAACGCGCGACTTTCGTGAAGGATTTTGGCTGGATGGTGACAGTAGACTTTTTTCCGTTGCTATCCAAATTAAAACGCAAAGCCAACACCTTCGCCAGACGCGGCATGAGGGGATGCTTGATGCCAACGAAAATGAGTTTGTGGCAATACTACGCTATGATACTCCTGATCGTCGGGATCGTTTCCGCCGCCGCCCCCGCCAAGGCGCAGGACGATTTCGACGATTACTACCCCGATGCCCCGGACCAAGGCGGCGACATCCCCGATTATCTGCGCGCCTACCAGGACGGCACCGGCGCCGCCGCCGCCACGCCACCGGCTGCCGGAAACGCCTCCGCCCCGCGTTTCTCCATGCCGCCCCCGCCGGCCGGCGCCGGCGCCGGGACCTCCGGCTCCGACTTCTATAGCGGCAACCCCGCCATCGACAACGCCGCCCGTCAGGCCGCCGCCGCCCAGCAGTACGCCGGGCAGGGCGGTAACGCCGGAGGACAGGACTACGCCGACGACGAGGACCTCTATGCCGAAGAGGACGAGGACGTTTACGCCGGCGGCGGCGCCGGCACCCCCGGCCAGGATTATCCCCAAGGCGGCACCGGCGGCGAAATCGGCGGCCCCGACGCCGAAGGCAACATGGTCACCGCCATCGACGTCGTCAACACCGTCACCACCACCCCCGAACAAATCATCTACCGCATGTCCACCCGCGTCGGCCATCCCCTGAGGGAACGCACCCTCGACGGCGATTTCCAGCGCCTCGCCTCCATGGGCGTTTTCGACGACATCCAAATCAAGAAGGAAATGGTCCCGGGCGGGGTCCGGATCATCGTCGTCGTGCGGGAAAAGGACATCATCCGCCGCATCGAATTCACCGGCAACACCCAGATCAAGACCAAGAAAATCTCCAAACTGATCGAAAGCCGGGTCGGCGAACGCTACGACGCCGGCAAAGGCAACCGCGACCGCCGCGCCATCGAGGATTTCCTCCACAAGGAATACTATTACTTCGGCGAGGTCGAAACAGTCGTCGAACCGTTCGAGGACGGCGTGCGGCTGGTTTTCGACATTTCCGAAGGGGGAAGGCTCTACGTCGGGGACATTCAATTCCGCGGCAACAGCGTTTTTACCCGCAAGGCCCTGCTGGCTAAAATGGAGACGAAACGCTCCGGCCTGATTTCCCGCGGGAAATATCTCCGCCGCGCCTTCGAACGCGATCTCGAACGTATCCGCATGTCCTACCTGGACAAGGGGTTCCTCGACGTCAGGGTCATCGAGCGCCCCATGCAAATCACCGCCAACGAGCCGACCAGCCGTTTCCAGCGCCGCGACGTTTTTCTCCATGTCGACATCGATGAAGGCGAGGAATACCGGGTGGGCCGGGTCAATTTCGATTTCCTCAACACCAGCCTGGTGCCGGAAGAGGCCATCCGCGCCGCGATCAAGACCATTCCCGGCGGGGTCTACAGCCCCATCACCATCCAGGAAGACGCCATGAAAATCCGGGACGTCTACGGAATGTCCCCGAACTCCCGCTACTTCACCAAGGTCATGCCGGAACCCGAAATCACCGAGGACGGCCTGGTCATGGACGTGACCTTCCGCATCCAGGAAAGCCCGGAAATCGTCGTCGAGGGCGTGCGGGTGACCGGCCTCACCCACACCAAGGAAGTGGTGGTCCTCCGGGAATTCGAACTCTTCCCCGGCGAAAAGATCGATTCGCGGAAGTTCCGCCGTTCCAAGGAAAATATCGAAAATCTCGGCTATTTCAAGGAGCGCCCCAACATCGAAATCCGCGAGGGCTCGACCCCCGACCGCGCCATCCTGGTCGCCGAACTCGAGGAAATCCCCACCGGGAAAATCACCGCCGGGGTCGGGGTTTCGTCCCAGGACTCCATCGTCGGCTCCTTCGGCGTCAGCCAGCGTAACTTCGACTACAAGGACCGGCCGAAATCATTCCGCGATTTCTATACCGGCAAGTCCTTCCGCGGCGCCGGGCAGTCCTTCTCCATCAACGCCTCGGCCGGTTCGGAAACGCAGAGCTATTCGGCGAATTTCACCAATCCGTGGATCTTCGGCAAACCCATCAGCATGAGCCTTGGCGCCTACTACAATCAATACAAATACGACGGCGAGTACCACGAACGCCGCATCGGCGGCAACTGGATCTACGGCAAGCGCCTCTTCGGCCTGAAGGACCTGACCATCTCCGGCGGCTACCGCTTCGAAATGGTCAAGCTCTCGAACTTCCAAAACACCGGCTATTCCGAGGAATACCTCCGGCAGGAAGGCGACCATAACGTCAGCCGCTGGGTCATGGGCGTCAACTACGACTCCCGCGACAGCCAGTGGGAACCGACCCGCGGCGCCCTAGTCGGCGCCAACCTCGAACTCGCCGGCACGGTCGCCGGGAGTTCCAAGGACTTCTGGCGCGGCTTCCTGACCGGGCAGTACCTGATCCCGCTCTATGTCGACAGCCAGGAACGCAACTGGACCCTCGGCTTCCGCGGCGACTACGCCATCGCCCAGGCCTACGGCGACGGTGACGGCGAAGGGCAATTGGTCAATGTCGAGACAGGCGCGCGGCGCACCACCAGCTACCGGAACGAAGTTCCCTATTACGAACGCTTCCACCTGGGCGGGGTCGGTTCGGTGCGCGGCTTCGATTACCGGGGCATTTCCCCGCGCGACAATAACAACAACGCGATTGGCGGCGAAAGCATGGCTTCGGCTTCGGTCGAGTTCTTCTTCCCCATCTGGGACCGCCTGGTCCGCGGCAGCGTGTTCTATGACATTGGTTCGGTCTGGCGCTATTCGGACGATCCTGATTACAACGAAGGCGTCAGCCGCTCCTCGTTGGGTACCTATAACGCCGCGAAGGCGCAGGGCGAGCCGGATCCGGAGGGTTACAAGCGCAGGGAAACCAATACGGAACGCAAATTCCGTTCCTCCATGGGCTTCGGCCTGCACATCAAGACGCCGATGGGTCCGATGCCGGTGCGTCTGTACTACGCGATACCACTTAACAAGCAGGAAGGCGACAAGATTCAGCGGTTCCAGTTCACCATGGGGGCGCTGTTCTGACGGTCTCCATTTGCGTATGGTCTCCGTTGGCGTAGGCTAAGTTTTGGCGCTGTAGCGGTTTTGTCTAGTCAACTTTCCATCCTCCCCAGTCCGGTCTGCCGGCAGGCTCTTTGACGGGCGCCTGCCGTTTTTATAGCGCGCGGGGCGGGCATTTTCCTTGCGTTGACGGGCGGGGCAGGTAGGATAGCGGTTTTGCCGTATAAAGTTGGGGCAAGCGGGATCGGCCGTTCATTGGGGCCGGGCCGGTTTGTTCCCCCGCGTTTTTTCAAGATTCTAGGAGAATCAGCAATGCGGAAGTTCATGTCCAGTCTTCTCGTGGCCGTTCTATCTGTCGCCTTTGTACAGGCCGTGGCCGGCGAGGCGCCGCAGGCGCCGGAAACGAAGCGCATCGGCATCGTCTACATCCAGCAGGTGTTTAAAAATTACCGTTACGCCCAGGACACGGAAGAGCGCATCAAGTCCGCTTTCCAGCCGGAACAGCAGCGTATCGAGGGTGAAATCGCCCGGGTGCAGGAAATGGAACGGTCGCTCCAGAACAATCCCCTCAAGGCCCCCGGCAGCGCCCAGTGGCGGAAGTCGATGATGGAAATCGAGGCGGCCAAGGTCGAGGTCCAGGCCATGCAGGAGGATTTCGGCAAGCGCGTCCGCGACGAGGAGGCGGCATTTTGGATGAACATGTACAACGCCTTCCAGCGCGCCTGCAAGATCCTCGCCGAGTACTACAATTACGACATCATCATCGCCGCGCCGGATCCGGCCCTGTCCGAGGAGGCGGTCAAGGCCATGGACCCGATGGCGATTCAGCAGGAAATCCTCATGCGCCGCGTGCAGTACGTGCACGATCGGGCCAACCTGACCGTGTCCATCACCGAGCTCCTGAACCACCGTTACGCCGAGCACGTGCGGGATCCGGGGCGGAATCCGTCCTTGTAACACAGGCGAACCAGCGCGAAAAACAATTTCGAACCGCCGTACTCGCGAGTGCCACGAGTACGGCGGTTTGTAATTTCCGGAGTTCCCAGGATAAACCCAAAAACGGGAAGGACATTGTCCTGAAAGTAGCTGGACAGTTATTCGGCCCACAGGAGGGCGAGAGAATGGCTAAGACTTGGGGTGACGAAATGTTTGAGGAAGCTGAGGCAAAGGGCTTGATGATTGGGCGGGCTGAAGGCAAAGCAAAAGGCAAGGCGGAAGCGGTGCTGGTCATTTTGTCCAAGCGTTTTGCATCGATTCCAGCGGATGTTCGTGAACAGGTGATGGCTATTCCTGATGAAAGTGTCCTAAATGATTTGCTGGATCTAAGTTGGTCTTGCAAGAACCTGCAGGAATTT
>JAVBRG010000031.1:0-17779 GCA_031548195.1 Planctomycetota bacterium
TAAACAGGACGAAGTCCGCGCCAAGCTGCCGACTGGAGTACGTTCAGCTGAGCAATCGCCTCAGCTCGGAACCGGGCATGCCGTGAGGTGTGCCCGTTCGTCGTTTCCAGACGACCCTACAGGGAACTCGAACCACGGCGCGGCAGGAAAAGGCAATCTGCTGGTAACCTACGGCGACATGCCGCTCATCCAGGCCGCGACCTACGAAAAATTGGTCGAGACCCGGCTCATGGCCAATGCCGCCGCCGTGATCCTCACCGTTCCCATACCCCCGGACAGCCGCTACGGGCGGATCGTCCGCGACGCTTCCGGCGCGGTAACCGGCATCGTCGAGTATAAGGACGCCAGCCCTTCGGAACGCGCCATCGCCGAAGGCAATGCCGGCGTCTACTGCTTCCGCCCCGGCGCCCTGTGGCCAGCTTTGGAAAAGGTCGGCAACCATAACGCCCAGGGCGAATATTATCTCACCGACGTCATCGGCATCCTGATTGGCGCAGGGGAGAAAGTGGTTTGCCTGCAATCGGACACGCCCGGCGAAGAACTCGGGGTAAACACTCCCGAGGATTTGCGTCTGGCGGAAGAGGCTTTGATCATGCGTTTTGGGAAACACTGATACGTTTTCGCCTGAATTTCAGGAGCTTTATTTTAATTTCAGGAGCTTTATTTTACAGAATCGCCATGCGGCGGTTTGCGTGGTGATACTGCAAAACTTCAGAAGAAGGGAACCGTCTTGCGAATCTTCATCGGCAATGCCCACCGCGAACTCGGCCGCTCCATCTGCCAGCACCTGCAGATCGAACCCGGCCGCATCGATGTTGTCCGCTTCCCCGATTCGGAAACCAAGGTGCGCATCATCGACGACGTGCGCGGCATCGACGCTTACATCATCCAGCCGACCTGCCCGCCGGTTAACGAGAACCTGATGGAACTCCTGATCATGGTCGACGCCCTGCGCCGGGCCAGCGCCAAATCGATCACCGCCGTCATCCCCTATTTCGGCTACGCCCGGCAGGACCGCAAACACGAGGGCCGCGTGCCCATCACCGCCAAGCTGGTCGCGAACCTCATCGCCGCCTCGGGGGTGAGCCGGGTGCTGTGCCTCGACCTCCACGCCGCGCAAATCCAGGGTTTCTTCGACATCATGATGGACCACCTGCTGGCCCTCCCCTCCCTAATCGGCTACCTCCGCAAATTGAACCTCCGCGACCCGGTGGTGATGAGCCCCGACGTCGGCTCCTCCAAAATGGCCGACCGTTACGCCAAGCACATCGGCTGCGGAGTGGCGGTGGTGCAGAAGCGGCGCATTTCCGACGAAGTGGTCGAAACGGGCCACGTCATCGGGGACGTCAAGGACAAGGACGTCATCATCGCCGACGACATGATCACCTCCGCCGGCAGCATGGCGGCGGCGATCAAGACCGCCCGCGAATACGGGGCGAAGACGGTTTACGCCATGGCCACCCACGGCTTGTTCGTGGGCAACGCCTTTGAACGTTTGGTGGAGTCGGGGCCGACCGAGGTCATCGTCACCGACACGGTGCCGCCGCAATCGGACGTGCCGCCGGAATTGAACCTGCACGTGATTTCCGTCGCCTCCCTCATCGCCGAGGCGATTTCCTATATCCACCGGAACAAGAGCATTTCACTGTTGTTTGTATAACAGCCCGGCAACAAAGTCGCTTGTCGTCGATTTCGGCTTTGTAGGTTCGAAAGACGAGGCCAAAAAAATAAGCAAATATGGGCATATTGGCGTTTTTTTTGGCCGAAGTATTTCGGACCTACCAGCCGAAAGCGGCGGCAATGGACTTTGTTGCCGGGCTGTTTAATCCGGCGAACCGGGGTACGGGTTCGGGTAGACCCGCCGGGGCGTCATTACCGTTGCATGTCGTTACACATAACGAAACAGGAGAATCACGTGGCAATTCTAAAAGTGGAAAAGCGCGAAGGCGCCGGCAAGTATCAATCCTTCAAGCTGAGGAAGGCCGGAAACATCCCCGGCGTCGTCTACGGCAAGGGGATGGAGGAAAACATCAACGTCGCCCTGAACCTCAAGGAATTTCTGGCCATCATCAAGGCTGGCGACCGAATCCTCGACCTCGACCTGGGCACCGGCAAAATGCGGGTTCTCCTGAAAGCCGTCCAGCACGGCACCTACGATCACGAAATCCTCCACGCCGACTTCCGCGCCATCTCCGAAAACGAAATCCTGGAAATTTCCCTGGAAATCGTTCTCGCCGGCGAAGCCCCCGGCCTCCAGGTCGGCGGCATGCTGGAACAAAACCTGCACCAGATCACCGCCAAGTGTCTGCCGAAGGACCTGCCGGAACGGGTCACCGTCGACGTCTCCGGCCTCAACCTCGGCGACATCATCTACGCCAAGGATCTGCCGAAATTGAACGGCGTCGAATATGTCCTGCACGGCAATCCGGCCGTAGTCTCCTGCCACGCGCCGCGCGAGGAAGCGCCGGCCGCCGCGGGCGAGGGCGAAGGCGAGACGCCGACCGCGCCGGAAGTAATCGGCGAGAAGGAACGCGAGGAAAAGGAAAAGACGAAAGAGAAATAATGAAAGTGATTGTCGGCTTGGGGAATCCGGGGGGCGAGTACGAGCGGACCCGGCACAACATCGGCTGGCTCGCCCTGGACGCCCTGGCCGAAAGGATGTCCGCCGCCCGGTTCAGGCAGGAGCGTTCGGTGGCGGCGGCGGAGGGGATGTTCGCCGGCGAAAAGGTGTACCTCCTCAAACCCCAGACCTACATGAACCGGAGCGGGCAGGCGCTCGCCTCGTGGCTGGGGTGGATGGGGGAGATTCGCGAGGCGATTCAGGAACAGGCGGCGGCCGGCGAGGCATACCCCAATGCCGCGAAGCCGTCCCGGCAGGACCAGGCGGACGATTCGGAATGCCGCTGGCCGGGGCTCCTGGTCATTTCCGACGACGTGAACCTGCCGGTGGGGAAATTGCGTTTCCGTCCGACCGGTTCAGCCGGCGGGCACAATGGTCTCGCCGACATCGAGCGGGCGCTGGGGGGGAGGGGTTACCCCCGTCTGCGTCTCGGGGTCGGAGCGGTGCCGGAGCGGATGGACATGGCGGATTACGTCCTGTCCCGCTTTATGCCGGAGGAACTGCCGGTGGTGGCGAAAGTCGCGGTGGTCGCGGCGGAGGCGGTTCAGGATTGGTTGAAATATGGTTTGAACGCCGTCAGAGGCAAGTATAACGGTCTGACCGTGGGCGGCGGCGCCGGGGTATGAATAATTATTGCGAGTGTTTTTATTGCTTTACATAAACAACTGGAGGAATGGGCGTGAGCAAATTGTATGAAGCGATGTTTATAGTGGACAGCGCCAAGGCCAAGGAAGACTACGCGAAGATGGAAGCCGAGTGCCTGGGCTGCCTGACCCGCCACGGCGCCGAGATTGTCAAAGCCCTCAAGTGGGACGACCGGCGGCTGACCTACGACATCAAGAAAGTTCGCCGTGGCACCTACATCCTGGTGCATTTCAATTCGGATCCGGCGAACATCGTCAAGATGGAGCGTCAGTGTTCCTTGAACGAAAATATCCTGCGGGTCCTGATTCTCGTCGACGAGGACGGGGTCGAGGTGCCGGTTTACGGCAGCCGGGACAGGAATGACAACGAAATTCCGGCGGACATGTTGGACTAGGTGTGGGTGGCTCTATACTGACCGCGGTACGAAACAGCCCGGGGCACCTCCAAGAATAGCTATTTTGGAGCTGTCCCTTGTTGATTTCGTGGCGTCATCGGTATCATACCCCGCGGCTATCATAAGGAGAGCATAGTGGCAGGATTCAACCGGGTAATCTTAATCGGCAACCTCACCCGCGATCCCGAGCTTCGCTATACCCCCCAGGGTACGGCGGTGGCGGATTTGCGGCTGGCGGTTACCACCGTTCGCGGCAAGAGCGGCTCGGAACGCAAGGAAGAGACGCTCTTCATCGACTGCACGGTTTGGGACCGCCAGGCCGAGACCTGCAGCGAGTATTTATCCAAGGGGCGTCCGGTGTTGGTGGAAGGGCGGCTGATTGAGGATCAGTGGCAGGACAAGGAAACGGGGGAGCGCCGCAGTCGCATCAAGGTGTATGTGCAGAACGTGCAGTTCCTGGGTGGCCGGGACGGCGGCCAGAGCGGGCGCTTCGAAACGGGTTCGAGCGGCCGCTACGAGTCGACGAGTTCGAGCGGGCGTTACGATGCGCCTCCGGCCGAGGAGCGGGGCGGGACGGCGACGACCCGGCGCCCTCCGCCGCCCCAGGGCGGGTCGGTCGGGCCGGCAGGACCGGGGGGAGCGGGCGGGACGAATGCGCCCGGCGCCTCCGGCGGCCGCTATAACGAGGGTCGGCCGGGCGGCAGGAGTTCGGCCGCCGACGTGTTCGACGACGAGCCGGATCGTTCGAGCGGGCCGGCGGGAGACGACATTCCTTTTTGATTTTTTAGATGATTCCATTTTTGACGGGAGACGACAGTGAGTTCGGATTACGGCAAGGACAGGCAGGATTTCCATGTCGGCGGCGGGCGTTGCCGTTATTGCGGCAAGAACGCTCCGACGGTGGTGGATTACAAGGACGTGAACACGTTGCAGAAGTTCATGAGTCCTCAGGGCAAGCTTTTTGACCGGAAACGTTTGGGGAATTGCGCCAAGCACCAGCGGGCCATTGCCCGGGCGGTGAAGCGGGCGCGAATCCTCGGTCTGTTACGGGTCAGCGGCAAGCAGTAGTCCATTACTTTGGGAATAGAAGCTGGAGGCGTGATAATCATGGCCATGAAATTGTTGTTGAGCGAGGACGTAAAGGATCTCGGGCTGGCCGGCGACGTGGTGACGGTCGCGAACGGCTACGGCCGGAATTTCCTGTTGCCCAGGAAGCTCGCCGTGGAGGTGACCCAGGCGAATTTGAAGCAGATTGAGGGATTGAAGAAGGTTCGGGCCGCGAAGGCTTTGGAGCGGGTCAAGGACTTCAAGATGCTGGCGGAGCGTATTGCGGCGGTGGACATTACGGTGAAGGAGAGGGTGTCGGAGTCGGACGTCCTGTACGGTTCGGTGACGGCGAAGCAGCTGGTGGATTCCCTCACCGCCGAAGGGATTCAGCTTGAACCGGAGATGATTAAGCTGGAAGAGCCGATTAAGACGTTGGGCGTGCACCGGGTCAAGATTCGCCTGCACCCCGAGGTGGAGACGGAATTGAAGGTCTGGGTGGTGGGCCTGAAGGACAACGCGCCGGTGGAGTGAGGCGGGGCGATCTGACTCTGCCTTAAGTTGTCGGGTTTAGGCAAGCCCTTACCGCGTTTTGTCGCGGGTGTTATATTATCCGGGTGTATGAAATGGCCGTGATCCCCGGGATCCCGGTCATTTTTTACTAGGTAAGAGGGGGCGGGAATCTCCAGGGGTTTTCGGGGATTATCCACTTTACTTGACAGTTTCCCCTGCGTATATTGAAATCATACGGAGGACGTGGCCATGAGCCTGCCGCAAATAATATTCGCCTATGACAAATCGCATGCGCACAATGCCATTTTATGGTTATTAAACAGGAATGGCGGCAAGATTGACAAGCTTTCCCTGATAAAGATGGTTTTCTTTTCCGATGTGGAGCACTTGCTCCGTTATGGCCGGCCGATTGTGGGCGGGTCATATTTTGCCATGGAGCATGGTCCGGTATCATCGGAATTTTATGATGAATTGAAACACAATCCCTACGCGCCATTTGAACTCGACAATGTCAATGACACCGTTAGCGCGCGCTGTGCCGCCGACCTTGATGAACTGTCAAAATCCGACTTGACGATTATGGGCGAGGTATGGGGAAAATTTTCATCTCTCGAACCTTATACTCTCTCGGACATTTCACATGCCTATAAAGCATGGAAGCAGATCAAGCCCGGAGAGAAGCCGGTAAAAATGTCTTACGAGGATTTCTTTTTGGATGCAAATCCGGAAGAACGCATCATGCTCGAAAATATTCGTGAAGACCAGGAAGCATGGGAAGTTTTCTCATGAATTCATGGCCTTTATCCGAAATGGAACAAGGCTCAGTGTTCCAAATGTTTTTTTCCTTTGGTCGGGAACCGGAAAAACATAGGTTTTTTGTGGTTTTAAGCAAGAATCCCAAAAGCGATCCGTTGATCTATCTGGTCAGTCCGACGACGAATATCGCGTTGAAGGATCGCGTCTATCAACATACGGCCAAGAAACCATTGGTGTGGATTCATCCAAAGGAATTTCCGATCTTCGATTATTTTTCGGTTATCGATTGCAAAGCCGTACTGGGTCTTTCTTCAGTCGACCTGCTTAATAAAATACAAAGAGGCAAATTGGTCGTATACAAGAACAAACTGCCGGCTGGCAAATTACATGAAATCATCACCATCATAGCGAATGACGACACCGCCATTCCATCAATGGTTAGAGCCATTACGGGATAGCCGGGTCCCCGTATCATCCAGCGGCAGATGTAAATATCCGATTACCGAAATAAACCCCCGGTCTCATGACCGGGGGTTTTTCATCGTGGTAAGTGCCGTGTCCGCCTACCTCGGGTCCGAGAAGGTATCGCAATCGTTCGGGTTCCCGGACGCGAAGCCGCGTTTGAACCAAAACTGCCGCTGCGCCGAAGTGCCGTGGGTGAAGCTGTCCGGAACCACCCTTCCCATGCTCTGCTTCTGGAGGCGGTCGTCGCCGATGGCCTGCGCCGTCGAAATCGCCTCGTCCAGGTCGCCCGCGTCCAGGATGCCCTGCTTCTGCATGGCATTCCCCCATACCCCGGCATAGCAGTCGGCCTGCAACTCCAGCCTGACCGACATATGATTGGCCTGGGCTTTCGACCCCCGGGCCTGGAGGCGGTTCACTTCCTGGTCGATGCCCAACAGGTGCTGGACATGGTGGCCGACCTCATGCGCCAGCACGTAACCGTAGGCGAAGTCGCCGCCGCCGCCGAGCTTGCGCTGCATGTCGTGGAAGAAGGCCACGTCCAGGTATACGTTCTGGTCCTCCGGGCAATAGAAAGGCCCCATGGCCGCTTCGCCGAAGCCGCAACCGGTGTCGGTGCCGCCGTTGTAGAGGACCAGTTTGGGCGGGGGATAAGTCCGCCCCATCTGCCGGAAGAAATTGCCCCAGACGTCCTCGGTGGTCTTCAGGGCGACGGAGACGAAACGGGTCATCTCCTGGTCCTCCGCCGTCGGGGTGTAGGGGGTGCTGACGACCGCCCCGGATGAGAGCCCGGCGGTGTCGCCGACCAGTGGGCTCAGGTCAATCCCGTAGTAGCCCGCCACCATGACCGCGATAAACATAATTGCGCCCATTCCCCCCTTGGCCGGCATGCTCATGCCGCCGCCACCACCACCAGAACCACGGCGATCCTCGACGTTTTGACTTCCTTCACGGTTTTGCCAACGCATGATTTATCCTCTCTCTGGGTGAAATGGACCTCGGTTCGGTTTGAACTTGTTTAAAGAATTATCCGGCCTGAATCTGCCTTCAAGCTGTCGTCCCAGTTCCGCTACGCTTTATCCAATGTGTTTTTTTACCGCACAAAGTCCGATTGGCAAGCATTTTTTCACATTCCCGGAAAAATCTCCGAAAACCTTGCGCCGCAACTGCGAAATCCCGGTCGCTCCGGGTAAAGGTTTTGTTGACTTTCAGGCACAAGTGCGTAAGGTTGTGGGATATATCTGTGGTATTTTGCCGGCCTTGTCTGCGTTTCCAGGGCTGGTTTTCCCTCGACCGACTCAGGCTGACGTATGGCGAGTTATATCGAACAAATACCCAAACAACTGGCGGCGCGCCGCAAGGCCTTCAAGGCCGCGCAAGCCAATCCGGCCTTGCTCCCGAGTTGCTGGGCCATCGTCCGTTCCATCGCCAACAACATGTACGATTACTGCCGCAACGCCGTCATCGGCGGCTGCACCTTCCCCGACCGCCCCATCTATCTCTCCGAAAACGACTGCGCCTTCCTGAACTTCGGCATCACCCCCCAGCTGTTGGTCACCAACACCGCCTGGGCCGCCATCGAGGCCAAAGGCATCGATCCCAACAGCATCGGCGAGTCGGAAAGGCAGGCCTTGCCGCCCGAACTCGCCAAGCAGGTCGGCAACCAGCTTTCCGGCCTCGCCGCCACCTTCGGCCTGAATCATGCCGCCACCCGCGTCTACAATCTCGAACCCTGGCTTCAGGACATGTACCGCGACCGTCTCGACGTCGACTACGCCGAAGATCTCCAGCGGCAAATCGACACCCTTAACGCCTACATGGACTCGGTCCCCAAATCCATCGCCGCCACCGGCCTCGAATCGAAATTGTCGAAAGGGGTTCTCGACGCCTTCAACCTCTTCAAAACCATCACCGGCTCCTCCCACCAGCTCGACCGCGAAAAAATGAGTTTTGTCGACCGCCGCAGTTACGTGAACACCGTGCAAAAAATCGAATTCATCATGGCCAAGGCCGACGAATCCCTCCACACGGTGGTGGCGGGCAAATCGGTGGTGCGGGAGCAGTTCGAACTCTGGAAGGCCGCCAACTACGAAATGATGGGCCTGACCCGGCAGTTGCGGGTGCTCTGGGCCGGCACGAGTCTCGACGACCGCATCCAGGAACTGGCGAACCTCCTCGCCGCCATCCAGAAAACCCTCAACCGCTGTTCGGAAGAGTCCCTCAACGTGCAAAGCATGCCGCAGCTCCCGGTGTTTCTGGGCGAGGAAAATCCGCCGCCCCCCCTCGACCGGCAGGAAATCACCGACGCCTTCCGGGCGGTTTGCCTTTACGACATGATCGCCAGCGGCCAGCCTCTCCTGCAGGTGCGCGAGCACCGCAAGTTCGGACCGTTGTCGGTTGTCCTGGCCCCGGGACAGGGCGACCCCCGCTATTGTTCGGAAATACGCAAGCTGATCGCCTTGGACGACGAGGAATCCAGCCGCAATTCCCGAAAAGCCACCGACACCCAGTCATTCAACAAGGAACGCGATTCCGACGCCGACCGCCGCCTCCGCTACCCCATGAATTGCCTGGTCGTCCCCTTGGGCACGCCACGGGAAACCTTTCCGATCAGCCTCGCCGACGCTTGGCTGGAGTATAACCAGATTGCCTTCCCCGCCCAGTTCAAGGATTTTTTCGAGGCGGCGAAAGGGGCCGCGGCCGGCACCTTCAACGCGCCTTTCGACAAATCCGGCAAGGAGTCGCCCGCGTTCCTGCATCGGCAACGGCTGGCCCGGCTCATCGCCGCCTTTGTCCGCTGGGCGCATGACGGCTCCGAACCGGAGGAAGCCGCCCTCCCCGGTTTCTCCGCCTTCAAGGCCCTGGTCACCGGCCGGCTCAGGTCCGAGGCCTTCCTTCTGCCCATGCGTTACCGGCCATTTGTGGAACTGTTTACCGAAGCCGGCCCCAAGCGGCGCCTGGAGATGTGGAAGCGCTGTCTCGGCCCCCGCTACGTTCTCGACCGGCAATTGGTGGCGGTGAGCGTGGTGATGAAGGACTGGAACGCGCTCGAAAGCAGCCTGAAATTCCTGCCGCAGGAAATCACCCGGGACAACATGAACCTCTCCAGCGGCTTCACCAAGGCGAAGGACCAGTCGGATCAATTCGCCGAACACAAGGCGGATTCGTTTTTCCGCAAGTTTCTGGCGGATCACCAGGATTTGAAAAGCGCCCTGGTCACGGTGGAGAGCCAGGTCTCCATCGAGGTCGAAACGCTCCGCACCCAATCGGAAAGCTTGGGGAAGGTCTTCCAGTACGACGCCGCGTCGGAAGCCATGATGCGGCGCCAGGCTTCGCAGATTCAGGAAAAGCGGATGGCGGTGAACGACCATATCGACCATTACCTCACCGGGCTGATGTACGCCGTGAGCGGCAATCTGGAGGCGGCGGAGAGTTCCCTCATCATGTGCCTGGTGCCGGTGGCGGAGCAGGAGTCGGACGCGAAGCCGCCGCCGCCGGTGCCGGAGGAGATTGGCGAAGAGTGGTTCAAGGCCAATTTGAAGCCGAAGGACGGGAAATTCGAAAAGCGGCCGGTGGCGGGCGAGGACGGCTCGGGGACGATCTGCTACGATCTGCTTTATTACAATCTGGGCATCGTCTACATGAAGCTGCAGAAATACACCGAAGCCCGGATGTGCTTCAAGGCGCTCCTGACCGAAGCGCCGCCGGAGCAGTCCTTCCTGTACCGGCAGTGGGCGCTTAAACACATGGACGCCGCCAGGGAGGCGATGGAGGCGGCGGAAAAGGGCAAGTCGTGACCGCGCTTCGCCCGGCCCGTTTTCCCACCCCACCGGGCCGGTTCGCCGTCCCCATCCCGCGGCATTGCCGCCGCATCGCTTCCCCAGCCTGAATCGATTTCCGCCGCCGCTCTACGGATATTTTCCGCAGGAGCGGCGGCAGGTCGCCTAAAACGTCATCACTTCATAACCCAGGTATTTTTCCATCGCTTCCGCGACCGGCGCCATTACCCGGCCGGAGGCGACGGAAACGTGATGCCGGAAACCGGCGTAGCCGATTTGCTGCAGGAGATCCTGGAGGCCGGGGATGTCCGCCACTCCGGCGCAGCCGAAGAAATTGTCCGGCACGGGGTCGGTGGTGAAGGCGCCTTCGCCGAGGAAGGCCAGGATTTTACCCTCCCGGGTGAGGGTGCTGCCGTAGGTCATGGGCATGGGTTTGATGCGGCCGGTATTGCAGCCGTGGCTGCAGTTGGGGCCGAGGCTGTTCGCGAGAATGGCGTGTTCGGTCACCTTTCCTTTCCCCACCATCATGCTTTGGGGCACGGGTCCGCAGTGGAAGAGGATGCATTTGTCGTCTTCATCGCCGTAATTGTTGTTCCAGTCCAGGCAAGTCACGGGAGAACCGCTGGCGGTAAGCAGGGCTTGCATGGAGAGGGCGTTGCCGACGTCGAGCTCACAGGCGGCGGCTATGCCGCGGTCGTTCAGTTCGGACAGGAGGACGCAGGGGGAGACGCGGAGTTCGGTCTGCATTTCCATCCAGCAGCGGAGGGCCAGGCAGTCCAGCCGGTATTCGGCAATCATTTCGTCGATGGCCGCGCCGGCGCGGGCGAGATTGTTCAGGGCTTCGTCCGGAACCCCTTCCCAGCCGGTGTAGGCGGCGAGGCGGTTTCTTTTTTCCTTCACCTTCGCGTCGGCGGGGCCGAGTTTACCGACCCGCGAGAACAGTTCCGACAGGTCGAAGCACTCGGTGGTGACGCCGTGGCGCTGGAGCGTGACTTCGTCGTAACGCACCGTCTTGAAGGCGGTGGTCCGCGCGCCGATGGCGCCGAGGCGGAGCTTTCGGCAGGACCTGACCACCCGGCACATCCGGTCGAAGTAATCGATGTTTTCCTTGAACATTCCGCTCAGGGGGGCGACGGTGTGCGGCTTCAGGGCGGTGAAGACGATGCCGCACTGCACGAATACGTCCATGATGGACATTTTCCCGCAGAAGGAGTCGCGGCGGATTTCCGGCGCCATCTTGTCCAGTTCATCCGGATAGGCGTGGACCAGGATGGGCACGTCGCAGGCGTCGAAGGCGGCCATGGCGCCGTTCTCGTCGCCGAAGTTCGGCAGGCAGAGAATGACGCCGTCGTATTTGCCCTGGTTTTCGTAAAGGAAGCGGGCGTATTTTTCCCCTTCCTCGACCGTTTCCACGGCGCCGTTTTTGGTGGCGTCGAAAGGCATGACCAGGACCTCGTGCCCCAGCGCCGCCAGGACGCCGGTCATTTCCTCGCGGGCGGATTTCTGCAGGGAAGCCGGGAAAAAGCCGCGGTTTCCGAAATACAAAGCGAACCTCGAACGTTCGTTCATGACGGTGCCTTTCATGGCGGATGGTGAATGGGATTGGTCCGAACTGTGTCGATACCGCCGGTGGATCCAATTAAAACTCAGGCACGGCCCTGACGTCAAGACTTGGCGCGGATCACCAGGCCGGCCAAAGCCTCGGCCAGCGGGTCGGCTGAACCGTCCTTGGTGAAGGCCAAATGGTTGTGGCGGAGCCAGCCCTCGGCCAAACGGTACTTGCCCGACATCTTCCCCACTTCCCGCGCCATTTCCTCCTGCACCTTCAGGTAGGCGTCCATCCCCTGACTCACGTCCAGCCACAGCTTCTGGCTGGCGTGACAGTCCAGCATCGCCCGCTTCAGGGGGAAGACCGATTCGACGTTCACCACGAGTTCCGGCTGCACCGGACGCCGCATGTTGTCGTGGAGACCGTGGGGAAGCGCGTGGTAGACCGCGCAGTCGCCGCCGAACGGCGGCCGCTTCGGCGTGCAGTAGATGTTGTTCATCCCCCGGCAGAAGGCGGCCATCGCCGCCAGGCGGGCGGTGGCGTCGTGGTCTTCCATGTAGTCGGTGAGGGATTGGGTCAGGACCATGGACGGCTTGGCCAAACGCACTTCCGCTATGACCCGCGCCAACAATTTCTTGCTGTAAAAAATCTCCAGGTCGCCGACGAAAGGTTTATGGAAAACAAACCCCGCCATATCGAATGACGCCTTCGCTTCCTTGAGACGCTTGGCGATTATCGACCTCCGGCTTTCGTTCGGCGTGCCGCAGTCGCCGTTCGACAAAACCAGGCAGTGAATCTTCCAGCCCCTTTCCTTCAATAATAATAGCGTTCCCGCCATCATGAATTCGATGTCGTCCGGATGGGCGGCGATGGCCATGGCCGTCCGGTTCTCCAGGTCAACTTTGTCGCTTTTTGCCGCTTTTTCAGGCTTATTGCCCTTGACCGCCTTCTCCGCCCTGCCGGCCGTTTTCTTCACTGGCGCCATGATTGTTCCCTTCCGGTCGCTTTTAAAAAAAAGGCCGAACCGCTTTCCGGCCCGGCCTTCCCTCCCAGGATCGCTTATTTCAGAACATCGAGGATTTCCTTCGGCGGCTCCTGATTCAACGATTGCCGCCAGGCCGCTTTCAGGTTGTTCTTGTCAATCTTCACCGCCGGCACCACCACGAAGGGGGGCGTCTTCTCGCCCAGCGCCGCGAGGATGCCCATGTTGGCGACCGCTTCCCCGAGGGCGTAGGGGAGGTCGGCGACGATGCCGGCCATGTTTCCGCCCTTCGCCAGATCCAGCCCATTATTGGCGCCGAGATCCATGGTGAAGACCTTGAGGTCGGGCCGTTCCGCCGCCCGGGCCGCCGCCACCACCCCTTCGGCGATGGTGTCCCACGGCGCGTAAATCGCCTGGACGCCCGGGTATTGGGTGAGGATGGCGCCGGCGAGCGTTTCGCCGTCCGCCGGATTGGCGATGCCCCGTTCGACCACGACCTCGATCCCCGGGTACTTTTCCTCGAGGACATTCTTCACCGCCTGGTCCCGCTGATTGGTGACGTAGTAATTGGCGTCGTGATAGAGGAGGGCGACTTTCCCCTTGCCGCCGAGTTTTTCCGCCATCATGTCGGCGACGGAACTCCCCATGGCGAAGAGATCGTCAGTGACAATCCCGGCGTAGTCGCGGCCGTGTTCGAAGCCGCTCGGGAGATTGCTGATGAGGGCCACTTTCACCCCCTGGTCGACCGCCTGCTTGAGGGCGACCGCGCCGGTGACCGGATCGAGGATGAGGGTGATGAGGATGTCGGGTTTTAGGGCCAGGGACGTTTCGATGTCGGTCCGCTGCTTGTTCGCGTCCATTTCCGCGTCGGTGGTGACGAGGAGCTTGACCCCGGCTTTGCCGAAGGACTCGCGGACGCCGGCGGCGAGGGCGTTCGAGAAATCGGTGGTTTGGTGGAGAAGGAGGACCCCTTTCAGGTTTTTCGCCTTGGCGGCGGCCAATTGTCCGGCCGTGGGGGCGATTTGGCTGTAGGGGGTCGGGTCCTCGCCTTTTGGTCCGACCGTTTTCATGAGGGGCTTCGCGTCGCCGGCGGCGACGGACAGGCACAACGCAAACGCAAACGCCATGGCGATGAAAATGCGCATGAACAATTCCTCCAGTAAAAGGAAAAATGAAAAAACCGCAATTAAAACGGCCATTCCGACCGCGAGCCGTCCGCCTTCCAAATCCCTTCGACCCGGGGCGCCCCGCCCGAGATGCCGGACAAGGCCGACACATACGCCCGGGTGACAAACACCTGCGGCCTGAAGCCGAAGACGACCGCATCCCCCGACCGGGCCGGCTTTCCCTCGGGGTGCATTATGCCGTAGTAGTCGATGGCTTCGGCGGGCGGGAACTCGACCCGGATGCGGTTTTGCATGGCTGTTTCCGGATCGCTCCCGACCAGGGCCTGGACGGGATAAGCGGGGAAGACCGGGTCGATGTAGAGGCCGCCGCCGAAGCAGTAGGGTTTGCCTTCGTGCAGGTGGGCGATTTCCGAGAGGTAAAGAACCGCCGGTTCCTCCGGCAGGTCGCGGGTGGCGTGCAGGGGGGTGGTGCCGGTCAGGGCGTGGCCGGGTTCGACCTGGGTCGCGCCGGCGGCGGCGAGTTTAGCCATGACCTCGGAGGAGGTGGTTCCGGGGGCGTTGATTTCCAGTTCCCCGAAGCCGGCCTGCCGAAGCGTCCGGGCGGTTTTTTCCAAAGTCGAAAGGTTGTGGGTGGGGGAGACGGCGCGGTCGTCCTCGGAAAAGAGGAGCGCCGGGAAAGTGGTGATGCCGGCGAAGCGGACGCCCTCCAGCGCCGCGATTTTCTTGGCAATCTCCAGCGCTTTCTCGGCCGGGAAGCCGCCTTCGTGCCCTTTGTAGAAACGGTCGCCGGGGGCGTGGACGCGGATGAGGAGGTCCTGCCTGACCCCGAGCTTCCGCGCCGCCGCCGCCGCTTCCTCGGCTTTATCAAGCGAGAATACGGTGAGGTAATCCGGCCGCATCGCGATGGCGGCGTCGGCCTCGAACTTCGGAATCTGCACCAGGTGGCCGAGGTGGCCCAATTGGAAGCCGTGGCGGTGGAGGGCGCGGGCGTCGTCCATGTCCACGGCGACGAAGCGTTTAATCCCCCCTTCCCGCACGGCCTGGACGGCCGGGGGACAGCGGCCGATTTGCTTGGTCATGCCGAAAATTTTCATGCCGTGTTTGCCGGCGCTGTCGGAGAGGACGCGGGCGTTCCGGCGCATGGCGTCGGCGTCGAGGACGTAGCAATTCGCCGGCAATTTCCCCTGCTGGTGCAGTTCGACGACCGCTTTGGGGAAGGCGGGATTCCGGCGGGTGACGACATCGAGAAACATGTTGACTCCTTTCGTATACTACTTCTTCCCCATGGTCAAGGTCACGGACATGATGATGATGACGCCACGGAAGATCATCTGTTGATCCACCGACAGCCCCATGAGAATCAGGCCGTTGTTGACCATCCCCATGATGAGCGCCCCGGCGATGGAGCCGATTACCGTGCCTTTGCCGCCGAACAGGCTGGTGCCGCCGATGATGACCGCCGCCACCACCAGCATGACGTCGTTTTCTCCGAGGGTGTAGCGGGCGCCGTGCAGCCGGCCGGAGTAGAGGATCCCCGCCAGGGCGGCCAGAGTGGAGTTGAGGAGCATGACGTAAAATTTAATCTGGTTGACCTTGACCCCCGAATAGAGGGCGGCCGTTTTGTTGCCGCCGGTCGCCAGGACTTCGCGGCCGAACTGGGTCCGGCGCAGGCCAATACTGCCGAGAGCCGCCACCGCCAGGGTCCAGACGAACAGGATGGGAACTGGACCCAGATTGCCGGAGCCGAACAGCCAGGTGAAAATGTCGTTGTTAATCGGCACCGATTGGAGGCCGCTGATCCACCGGGCGACCCCGGTGACTATGCCGGTCATCCCCAAGGTGACCAGGAAGGAGGGAATCCCCACTTTCGCCACGAAGAAGCCGTTCACCGCCCCGACGAAAATTCCCGCCCCCATGCCGGCCAAAGCGGCCGCCGGCACCAAGCCGGTGTGGCGGAGGGTCAAGGCGGAGGTCAGGGCCGAGAGGGCGACCACGCTGCCCATGGACAGGTCGATTTCCGCCGCCGAGAGGACGAAGGTCATCCCCACCGCCATGATGGCGATCATCGCGGTTTGCCGGGCGATGTTCATCAGGTTGCCGGCCGAGAGGAAGCCCCGGTCGTGGAGAAAAGCCGCGAAAAACAGGAAAATCCCGGCAAACACCAGGTAAATGACATAATCCCGCCAGTGCCGGCGCCAGGCCGGGGTGACTGTCCCTTGCATCAAGCGCTCCTTCCTACTGCACCATCGCCAGCAAATCGTCTTCGGTAAGCCCCGTGTTAAGGACCGCCTTTTCCATGCGGCGCCGGCGCACCACATGCACCACGTCGCAGAAGGCGGCAATCTCGTGCAGTTCCGACGAGATGAACAACACCCCGTTGCCCAGGGCCGCGAAATCCTTGACAATCCGCATGATTTCCCGCTTGGCATGGATGTCGATGCCGAAAGTCGGGTCGTCCAGAAGCAATAGGCGCGGCCGGCAGGCGAGACACTTCCCCACCACCACCTTCTGCTGATTGCCGCCGGACAGCAAGCGCACCACCTGGTCGACCCCCTCCGCCTTGACCCCGAGATGGCGGAAATAATGCACCACCACATCGGCACTCTTCCGGCGGTCGATGAGGAAGCGTCTACGCAAATTGCCCAAAATCGGCAGGATTATGTTGTCGGCAATGGTGAAGTCGAGGACCAGCCCCTGCTGCCGGCGGTCCTCCGGCACCAGGGAAATGCCGTTTGCCAAAGCGTCCCGCGAATCCCGGATTGACACCGGGCGGCCGTCGACGCGAATTTCCCCGGTTTTCAGGGGGTCGAGGCCGAAGAGGGCGCGGGTGATTTCGGTGCGGCCGGAACCGAGCAGTCCGGCCAGGCCGACGATTTGCCCCGGGTAAATTTCGAAAGTCGCCTCTTCCACGCTGTCGGTCGACAAGCCCCGCGCTTCGAGGAGCGGCCGCTCCCCCGGGTTCGGCCGGTGCCTGACCCAGGCGTCGCCCGCGCGCGTTTCGCCCCCGAGCATTTCCTGGATCATCCCTTCCAGGGTCAATTCCCCGACCGGTTTCGTCAAGACCCTGCGGCCGTCCCGGAGAATGGTGACCCGGTCGCAGATGCGGAAGATGTCCTTCAGGTAATGGGTGATGTAGATGATGGAAATGCCCCGTTCCTTCAGGCGTTTCACGGTTGCGAAGAGGATGTTGATTTCGACGTTCGAAAGGGAGGCGGTCGGCTCGTCGAGAATCAGGATGCGGGCTTCCAGGGACAGCGCCTTGGCGATTTCCACCAATTGGCGTTGTCCGGGGCTGATGTCCTCGACCCGGGCCCGGGGGTCGATGGGCTCGACTTCCATGCCGGCGAAGAGGGCCTCGGTTTCGCGCCCGGCCCTCCGGTCGTCGAGGAGGGGGCCGGAACGGAGCGGCCGCATGAGGAAAATATTCTCCGCCACCGTCAGGCTGGGCACGAGGCTCAGGTCCTGGTATACCATGGCGATGCCGGCGCGGTTGGCCCCTTGCGGGCTGTCGTAGTCCTGCGGCTGGCCGAAGACCTTGATCTCCCCCGAGTCCTTCCTGTAAAAGCCGTTCAGGATTTTCATGAGGGTGGATTTGCCGGCGCCGTTCATGCCCACCAGGGCGTGGATTTCGCCGCTGGCCAGGGAGAAGTCCACATCCCGAAGGATGGGAACGCCGTTGAAGCCGATATTGATGCCGGTAGCTTCGACGGCGTTTTGCTCGCCGGCGGGCTCGCGTAGGATGGTCATTGGTTGGGAAATCACCGAAAGAGGGCTTTAACAGCCCGGTAACAAAGTCGCTTGCCGCCGCTTTCGGCTTGTAGGTCCGAAATACTTAGGCCAAAAAAAACGCCAATATGCCCATATTTGCTTATTTTTTTGGCCTCGTCTTTCGAACCTACAAGCCGAAA
>JAVBRG010000049.1:0-26839 GCA_031548195.1 Planctomycetota bacterium
CTAAAAATGCTCTTTTGCCCGGATACTTCGTCAGGGCTTCGCTCTCGCGTTTTGTAACACAAACCACCACCGCGTGTTACAAAACGCTGCCGCTACGCCCTTCCTCGTCTGCGGGCAAAATAGCAATTTTTAGAGGTGCCCATTACTAAATCGCACTTTACCCGATGAGGACACACATGGCCAGGGAACTTCGTTACTACGGCAAAGCCTACCGCACTCTGACGCTGCCGGATCTCATGGAGACGCAGCGTCGTTTTTATGCCGACTTCCTGCAGATGGACACGCCACCGCTGGAAAGAAAGAACGACGGCCTCGAGGCGGTTTTCCGCGAAGTCTTCCCTATCGAGTCCTACGACGGTTCGGTCAGTCTCGAATACCTCGAGTATCAAATCGGCGAACCCCGGCATAGCCCGGACGAATGCCGCGCCCTCAGGCTCACCTTCGCCGGCCCCTTGAAGATCAAAGTCAGGCTCACCGGCAAGGTCGCGGTCGAGGAATGGGTATACCTAGGGGAAATTCCCCTGATGATTGGCGGCGGCGAATTCGTGGTGAACGGGGCCGAGAGGGTTATCGTCACCCAATTGCAGCGTTCGCCCGGCTGCGACTTTTCCCAGGAAGTGCATTCCTCCGGCAAGCGCCTCCACTCCTGCCGCATCATCCCCGAGCGGGGCTCCTGGATTCAGGTCGAAGTGACTTCGAAGGATCAGCTGCACATCCGCATCGACCGTTCCGGCAAAATCGCCGCCACCACCTTCCTCCGCGCCCTCGCGGTGGAAATGGATCCGGCCACGCGCCAGCCCCGGGTTTACGACATCGGCAAATCCACTTCCGGCGGCGAAGGCCGCCGCATCGAGCAGTGGTCGCCGATTCTCGATTCGGACGACGACATTCTCCGCGCCTTCCACCCGGTGGTGAATTACCCCATCACCGAGGAAATGCTGGACGTTCTCGACAAAATGGAACGCGAGAACAAGCCGCTCCCTCTGGCCATCAACAAGGTGGTCGACTATGTCCACTGCCAAGTGATTATCCCCTCCTGCATTCGCCTGACCCGGGCGGCCCTGGAGCGCCGGGTCGAGGACGGCACCTCGAAGGGGCAGGATAAGCCGATGGTGATTTCGAAGCTGCGCGAAGCCGGGGTCGAGAGCCTCGAGGTAATCGGCAGCGTCAATGAAAACGGCGTATTCGAGGGGCTGGAGGACGAGCTCATCGCCAATACGCTGCTGGACGATCGCGAACGCATCGAGGAATGGGGCAACACGGTTATCCGCGACATCCTCCGCGCTTCCGACGCCTATAAGAAAATGAAGTCGCTGCTGGCCGGCGGGGACGTGACGCCGGAGATTGTCGCCCGGGCGGTCCGCGAGGCCATGGTCTCGGCCCGCGACGGCCGCGACACCAAGCCGCGTTCGGTCGGCGCCTTTTTCATTGAAGAGGTCGAGGGCGACCGCGAGACCCTGGAGCAGATTGAATACAACGTGGCGTCGGGCCTGGTCGCCGATTTGGCGATTCGCGACGAATTGTCGGAAGGCGGCGACGCGAAGAAGCTGGAAGAGAACATTTTCAGCCGCATGGCCTGGCGGGTGGCCTGGTCCGGCGGTCTCGACCGGGCCGAATACATCTGGTCCCTCCTCGAAATTTACAAGCGGCTCCGCCCCGGCACGCCGGCCTCCCGCGACAAGGCGCAGGAATTGTTCTTCGAACGTTTCTTCGACGAGAAGCGCTATTCCTTCGGGGAAATCGGCCGCTTCCGCCTGAACCGCAAGTTCGACATCCAGGACGACGAGAACATGACCATGTCCGGGATGGATTTCCTGAACATCTGTCATTACCTCCTGAAGCTCCGCGCCGACGAAGGCAATATCGACGACATCGACCACCTGGAAAACCGCCGCATCCGCACCATCAAGGATCTGGTCATGTCGGAACTGCGTTCCGCCATGGTGAAATTGCGCCGTTCGACCCGCGAGCAAATGGTCATCAAGGCGGCGGGGAACGAACAGGCGAACCTGGGCGACGTCTTCGGCTACGAAGTGTCGAACCCGGGCTCGACCGACATTCCCCGTAACGCGGTTCTTTCCGAAGTCGACTACAAGGCGGCGGTGAAGAAGTACGGCACCTCGGCCTTTGAATCCAAGAAACGCCCCCTCAAACTCATGTACGCGGTGAAGCCGGACCCGCAATTCCGCATCGCCATCGGCAAAATCGTCACCGAAGCCGAAGCGCAGTCCCTGAAGCAGGACGACTCCAAGGCCGAGTTTGTGGAAATGCCGGCGAAGGATTGGCTCATCATCGATCCGATGGACACCGATTTAATCGAAGGCGACATCATCTCCGACGACGATTACCAGTCGGCCCAGCGTAAACACGGCATCGGTTCGTTTGTCGCTTTGACCCTCGGTTTGAAAAAGGGGGACGGCGTCGACGGCGGCTTGTACCGCAGCTATCAGGAAAAATACGGTCCGATCCCAGGCATGGCCCTCCAGAACCTGATCCGTCCGCACCAGCTCCTGAACGCGGTGACCATTTCGGCGGCTATCGAATATTTCTTCGCCCGCGGCGAACTTTCCCAGGTCGTCGACCAGTCGAACCCGCTGTCGCAACTGGTGCACGAGCGGCGCTTGTCCGCCCTCGGTCCCGGCGGCCTGAACCGTAAGCGCGCCGGCTTCGAAGTCCGCGACGTGCACACTTCCCACTACGGGCGGATTTGCCCGGTAGAGACGCCGGAAGGCACGAACATCGGCCTGATTGTGTCATTGGCGAATTACGCGGCGGTGAACGATCTCGGCTTCCTGATTACCCCTTATTACGAAGTGAAGGACGGCCACATTCTCGACAATATCGTTTGGCTCCGCGCCGACGAAGAGGCGAACCATTATATCGCCCAGGCCGATATCGAGGTCGATGAAAAGGGTAAAATCCTGGTCGAAAGGCCGATTTGCCGCCATAACGAAGACTTCATGCATTGCAGCACGGATCAGTTGACCCTGGTGGACGTGAGTCCGAAACAGCTGGTGGGGATTTCCGCCTCCCTCATTCCTTTCCTTGAACACGACGACGCGAACCGCGCCCTCATGGGTTCGAACATGCAGCGGCAAGCGGTCCCGCTGGTGCGGCCGGACATTCCCCTCATCGGCACCGGCATGGAAAGGGACGTCGTGCGCCACTCCGGCATGGTGGCGCGGGCGCGCGAGGACGGGCAAGTTTTGTACGCCGATTCGTTGCGGATAGTCGTGAGTTCGAAAGAACTGACTTCCGGTAAACGCGTTTACCGTCTCCACAAATACAAAGGCCTGAACGACGGCACCACCCTGAACCAGACCCCGCTGGTCCGCAGCGGCCAGATGGTCAAGAAAGGCGACCCCCTGACCGAAGGCGCGGCCACCAAAGGCGGCGAACTCGCTTTGGGGAAAAACATTTTTGTCGCCTTCCTTTCCTTCGAAGGCTGCAACTTCGAGGACGCGATTCTCGTCTCCGAAAAGCTGATTCGCGAAGACGCCTATACTTCCGTGCACATCGAGGAATTCTCCTGCGAAATCCGCGAGACGAAAGTCGGGGCGGAGGAAATCACCCGGGATATCCCGGGCGTTTCCGAAGCCGCTCTCGCGAACCTCGACGACACCGGCCTCATCCGCATCGGCACCAAAGTCGAACCCGGGGACATTCTGGTCGGTAAAATCGCCCCCAAGGCCAAGTCGGAATTTTCCTCGGAAGAGAAGCTTCTCCGCGCCATCTTCGGCCGCGCCGGCGAAGACGTCAAAAACGATTCCCTGACCGTGCCGCCCGGCACCGAAGGTTATGTCATCAATGTGAAGCGCTTCTCCCGCCGGGGCGTCGGGGCGATGTCCTCGGACGTGGATCCGGAAGCCGGTCTCGCCCGCGCCCTGGAGGCTCTCGGCGAAATGGGCGGCGACGTCGAAACGACCGTGCCGGCGGCGGCTCTCGGTGAAGAGTCGATTGGCATGTACGCGCGGCGCGGGGCTTCCCAGGCCAATCAGGAGGCGGCGGTCAAGAATGCGATTAAGAAATTGGAAACGGTCACCCGCGAGAAAATCGTCGACGAAATCAACCTGAAGTTCAAGCGGCTTACGGACGCCCTCGGCACCGCGCCGGTAAACAAGAAGACCGGCAAAGTCCTGAAGATCCCCCGCCAGGCCGATTACGAGCGGATGATGGAACTGCAGGAGCAGTGCCACTTCGGCGACCTCGACTGCCCGGCTTCGAAGCGGGACCGCATCAAATCGATTTGTCTGGAACACGACCGGCGTATCCGCTTCCTGGAAACGCGCTGCGAGGTCGAGGTCGGGCGGCTCCGCCGCGGCGACGAACTCCGGCCTGGTGTTTTGGAACTGGTGAAGGTTTACGTCGCGGTCAAGCGTAAACTCTCCCTCGGCGACAAAATGGCCGGCCGGCACGGGAACAAGGGGGTGGTGGCGCGAATTCTCCCCGAAGAGGACATGCCTTTCCTCGAAGACGGTTCGCCTGTGGAAATGGTCTTGAACCCCCTCGGCGTGCCGTCCCGCATGAACGTCGGGCAGATTCTCGAAACGCACCTCGGCTGGGCCGGACAGACCAATAATTTCCGCGCCGTGACCCCGGTCTTCGACGGCGCCACGGAAGAGGAGATTCACGACGCCCTCCGTGAAGCCGGCCTGCCCGAGGACGGCAAGGCGGTTCTCTACGACGGCCGCACCGGGGAACCGTTCCACGAAAAAGTCACTGTCGGCAACATGTACATGATTAAGCTGCACCACCTGGTCGCGGAGAAGATTCACGCCCGCGCCACCGGGCCCTACAGTCTCATCACCCAGCAGCCTCTCGGCGGCAAGGCGCGTAACGGCGGCCAGCGATTCGGGGAAATGGAAGTGTGGGCGCTCGAGGCCTATGGCGCCGCGAACATTCTCCAGGAACTCCTGACGGTGAAATCCGACGACGTTGACGGCCGCACCAAGATTTACGAGGCGATGGTAAAGGGCGAGAGCACGGTCGAGCCCGGGATGCCTGTGTCCTTCGACGTTTTGTGCAATGAAATCCGTGGTATCGGCCTCAATATCAAACTCGAACGCAGCGGCACCGGTATGGGCGGCGGTGAGGAGGAGTAACCAGGTTTCAAGCCAATGTAAACAAAGGAGAGCGCCATGACAGCCCCGGAACAACCCAGTCCCGACCACGCGAACGAAACGAAGCAGGACAATGGTTTGCGGGAGACGGCGGAACAGATGCGGTCGGAAACGTCGAAAGCGGTCGAGGACCTCAAGAGCGGTGGTTTGCCGGCGCTGTTTTCCTTTGAAAAAATGTATTTTCCCCGGCTGGCGACGGTGCTGTTCATGATTTACGTCATCGTCGTCGCCCTTATCGGGATTATCGGCTTCATCGCCGCCTTATCGACCTGGCCGGAAGAAATGGGCTTTTGGGGCTGGTTGTACGGGGTCGGTTTGTCGATTTGCACGCCGATTTTCCTGATCGTCATGGGGCGGATTTGGGTTGAAATCGTCATGGTGGCGTTCAAAATCAACGAAGGGGTGCAGGACATCAAAAAGTTGTTGCAGGACAGGAAGTAGCGGCGCCGAAGCATATATTAGCGTTTGTTGAATTATCCGCGCAGTCCTTTAACTGCGCCGGCGGTATATATTCGAGTGCACTTTCAAGGGAAGGCGAACGGAGTGTGCTCCGCTTTTCCATGAAAGTCGAGAGGATTCCCCTATGCCTGAAATGAGCTACGAGCGGATCAACGACTACGGCTCCATCACTATCTCCCTCGCCAGTCCCAATGACATCCGATCCTGGTCCTACGGCGAGGTGAAAACCCCCGAGACCATCAACTACCGCACCTACCGGCCGGAGAAGGACGGTCTGTTCTGCGAACGCATTTTCGGCCCGGAGCGGGATTGGGAATGCTCCTGCGGCAAATTCAAGGGCATAAAATATAAAGACATCATCTGCGACCGCTGCGGCGTGAAAATCACCCACTCGAAGGTGCGCCGCACCCGCATGGGCCACATCAACCTGGCCGTGCCGGTGGTGCACATCTGGTTCTTCCGCGCCATGCCGTCCCGGCTGGGAACGCTTCTGGGGATCAAGTCGACGGCTCTCCAGCAGATCATTTATTTCCAGCGCTACGTCGTCACCGATCCCGGCGACACCCCGTTGAAGCATGCGGAGGTTCTGTCGGAAGACGGTTACCGCGAAGCGCGGGACAAGTACGGCTCCGCCTTCAAGGCGATGATGGGCGCCGAATCGGTACGGGAACTTCTGAAAGATCTGGACCTCATCACCCTCGAACAGGAACTGAAGAAGGAACTGTCGACCTGCACGCAAAAGCTGAAGACGGAAACGCTGGTCAAGCGTTTGCGTCTCGTGCAGGCGCTGATCGCCGGCAAGAACGATCCGTCCTGGATGGTCATGGATGTGGTGCCGGTGATTCCGCCGGACCTTCGCCCGCTGGTGCCTTTGGACAGCGGCAACTTCGCGACCTCGGACTTGAACGATTTGTACCGCCGGGTCATTTACCGCAACAACCGCTTGGCGAAGCTCCTGGACCTGAACGCGCCGTCGGTGATTGTCCGTAACGAAAAACGCATGTTGCAACAGGCTGTTGACGCCCTCTTCGACAACAGCCGCTGCAAGCGGCCGGTGCAGGGGGCGGGGAATCGTCCGCTGAAGTCCCTGACCGACATGATCAAGGGGAAGCAGGGCCGCTTCCGCGCGAACCTTTTGGGTAAGCGCGTCGACTATTCGGCGCGTTCGGTCATTATCGTCGGGCCGGAATTGAAGCTGGACCAGGTGGGCCTACCCAAGAAAATCGCTTTGGAACTCTTCCAGCCGTTCATCATCAGGAAGCTTAAGGAAAAGGGCCTCGCCGACACCATCAAGTCGGCGAAGACCATGCTGGAGCGGAAAGACGAGGAAATCTGGGACGTTCTCGAAGAGGTAATCGAAGGACACCCGGTGATGCTCAACCGCGCCCCCACCCTCCACCGCATGGGCATCCAGGCCTTCTATCCGGTGCTGGTCGAAGGCGAGGCGATTCGTATTCACCCGCTGGTGTGTTCCGGTTTCAACGCCGACTTCGACGGCGACCAGATGGCGGTGCATTTGCCGCTGACGGTGGAATCGCAGGTCGAGGCTTCCCTCCTGATGATTTCGACCGCGAACATCTTCTCGCCGGCGCACGGCAACCCGATTATCACCGCCGACCTGGACATCGTCCTCGGCTGCTATTACGTGACCCTGATCCGCCCCGGCTTGAAAGGCGAGGGGATGGTCTTCAAGGACATCATGGACGCCATCGAGGCTTACGAGGAAAACCTCATTCACCTGCAGGCGCGGATTTATGTGCGCATGCCCGCCGACGCCGAAGCGGTTATGGAGACGCCGGAAGACGAATGGGTGCGGGTCGAGTACGTCGACGGCCCGAACGGCCCCGAGAAAAAGATTCTAACGAAAGCCGAAGAACGGAAACGCGCCCGGCGCTGTTTCCTGCCCACTTCGATTGGCCGCATCCTCTTCCACGACATGATGCCGGCGGGCATGCCCTTCTACAACAAGCTGATGAACAAGAAGGCGCTCAACTCCTGCGTGTCGGACTGCCACTTGCGTCTCGGCCGCGGCGCGACCGTCGAATTCCTCGACAGCACCAAGGAAACAGGCTTCCACTACGCGACCTTGTCGGGGCTGTCGTTCTCGACCTACGATTTGCGCACGCCCCCCAGCAAGGCGGAGATCATCCGGGTCGCCGAAGAGAAGGTGGCGATCATCGAAGAAGCGCACCAAATGGGCGACATCACCGACGGCGAACGCTACAACCAGATCGTCGACGCCTGGACGCACGTCACCGAAGCGATCACCATGGATCTCCTGAAGGAACTGAAGGGCCACACCCACCGGGACGGGATTCCCTACCTCAATCCGATTTGGGCGATGTTCGACTCGGGAGCGAGAGGTTCGACCACCCAGATTCGCCAGCTGGCCGGCTTCCGCGGTTTGATGACCAAACCCAACGGGCGGATTATCGAGACGCCCATCCGGGCGAATTTCCGCGAAGGTCTCCGCGGTCTCGAATACTTCTCGTCGACGCACGGCGCGCGCAAAGGTCTGGCCGATACCGCCTTGAAGACGGCGGACTCCGGGTACCTTACCCGTAAACTCGTGGAAGTGGCCCAGGACGCGACCATCACCCAGCTCGATTGCGGCACGGTGAACGGCGTGGCCAAGGGCGCGGTGATTTCCGGCGAGCACGAGGAAGTGAGTTTGGCCGACAACATTTTCGGCCGGGTCGCCTGCGACAATATTGTCGACATTCTCACCGGCGAATTGGTGGTGGGGAAAGGTCAACTCATCGACCGTCCGGCGGCGCGGCGGATTCAGGAACTGGATCTCGGCAAAATCCGGGTCCGGAGTCCTTTGGCCTGCGAATGCACCCACGGCATTTGCGCGAAGTGCTACGGCATGGACTTGTCGACCGGGAAACTCGTCGAACCGGGGACGGCGGTGGGGGTCATCGCCGCCCAGTCCATCGGCGAACCGGGCACGCAGCTGACCATGCGTACCTTCCACATTGGCGGCATCGCCAAACACGCGGTCCGCGAGTCCGAGATTCGCGCCGACGTCGGCGGCCACGTCAAGTTCAACAATTTGAAAGTGGTGGATTCGGTGCGTAAGGACGACAAGGGTAAGGACATTCGCGTGCCGGTGGTCCTGAACCGCAATGGCGCCCTGGTGGTCTGTGACGATCGCGGCCGTGAAATCGGCGAACCTTTGGACATCCCGGCCGGTGCGATTCTCCGGGTGAAAGAGGGCGAGGTGGTGAAACCGCGCCAGGCTTTGGCGCACTGGGACGCGTACAACACGCCGCTCCTGTCCGAGAAATCCGGCTATGTTCGTTTCGAGGACATTGTGGAAGGCGCGACCATGCGTATGGAAGCCGACGCCTCCGGCTTCGAGCGTAAGGTCATTCTCGAGCACAAGGGCGATTTGCAGCCGCAGATTCTCATTCTTGGCGAAGACCGCGAGAGTATCCTCGCCTACTATTCGGTGCCGGAAAAGGCGCACTTGCGTGTCGACGAAGGGGACATGGTCGAGGCCGGCGAAGAACTGGCGAGAACGCCCCGCGAAATGGGCACGACCCAGGATATTACCGGCGGTTTGCCGCGGGTGACCGAATTGTTTGAAGCCCGGAAGCCGAAGGACCCGGCGGTGATGTCGGAGATTGACGGCATTGTCGAACTGGGCGAGCGGCGGCGCGGCAAGCGGCAGATTTTGGTGAAGTCCGATTCCGGGCAGGTTTTCGAGCATTTGGTGCCCCAGGGCAAGCACGTGCGGGTGCATTCCGGCGACCGGGTGAAATCGGGTGAACCGCTGGTCGAAGGGCCGCTGGTCCCGCACGACATTCTGGCGATTTCCGGCGAAGAGGCTTTGCAGAATTATCTCCTTGGCGAAATCCAGAAGGTGTACCGGGCGCAGAACGTGCGTATCAACGACAAGCACATCGAAATCATCATTCGCCAGATGATGAACAAGGTGAAGATTGAGGATCCGGGCGACACCCAGCTCCTGCTTACGGACGCCGTGTCGAAGTCGCTAATCACCAAGGTCAATCGCGATGTGGTCGCGAAAGGCGGCCGTCCGGCGCAGTTTGTGGGGGTTTTGCAAGGTGTGGCGCGGGCGAGTTTGTCTTCCGAATCCGTGGTGGCGGCGGCGTCCTTCCAGGAGACCACCAGGGTTCTCACCGATGCGGCGATTGCGGGTCGGCGGGACAATTTGCGCGGTCTCAAGGAGAATGTGTTGATTGGCCGGATGATTCCGGCCGGGACGGGTTTCCCGCAGCTCAGGAAGTCGAATATTCGTACCCAGCCGGTGCCGCGTCCGGAGTCGGGAAACGAGTTGCCGCCCGAGGATCGGATTGGGGTGGAGCTGGAGGACACGCTGGCGTAAGGCGGATGATAGGGAAAGAACTTTGCTTTTTCGCTTTGCGGGATTGGGTTCAACTTCTGGAGAAATGCGGTTGCTAAAAAAAGGAAAGTGCAACAGATAGCGCTTGGACGCATTCTTACGCCTTGCGGAGTGCTTATGGAAACGCTTGAACGCATAACCTTCAATCCGGCGGTAATGGGTGGGAAACCGTGCATCCGAGGGCTTCGTATTACGGTCGGTGCCATAGTCGGGTTGTTGTCGACTGGTAAGAGCGTCGAGGAGATATTGGTGCATTATCCCGCCTTGGAAGCGGCGGATATTGAACAAGCCTTGGCGTATGCGGCTTGGCGCTCCGAAGAGGTGGAGTTGCCGTTGCTGGTATCGATATGAAATTGCTCGTTGATATGAACCTATCACAGCAGCTTTGTCACCTCCTGTCCGATGCCGGGTACGAAGCAAAACATTGGAGTGAGGTTGGGGATCCACGCGCCGCTGATATTGAATTGCTGGGTTGGGCAAAACGTGAATCATATGTGCTGGTGACCCATGACCTTGATTTTGGCGCCATATTGGCGGCCACCGGATTCAATAGTCCGAGCGTAGTGCAGATTCGGCGGCGAAACATTCTTCCCGCGTTTCTTATCGGGATATTAACACATACTTTATCAACCTATCGGCAAGAATTGGAGAATGGCGCTTTGATCGTGGTGGATGAAATAAAGTCACGGATACGTTTATTGCCGCTGAATTGACACGGCGTTACGGAAGAGTCCTGTCTCCCAAAGGGCGTTTTCGACGGCAAGCGTTTTTCCTTCCCAACGGTCAGAATTATATTGCGCCAAGCGATATTGCCGCTATAATGATTTGCTTCATTTTGTCCACTCTCTTTTCCCTGCGGCCGTGGCTGACCGTGCGGAAGAGGTTTTACATAAAAACGTTGCGTAGGGAATATCAAGCCGGAAACGGCGCGGGGAAATCCAGCATACAAAAGAGTAAGAGAGACTATGCCTACCATCAACCAGCTAGTGCGCAAGGGCCGCAGACAGCCCAAGTACAAATCGAAGTCGCCGGTTCTCGAATCCTGCCCGCAGCGGAAAGGTGTTTGCGTCCAGGTCAAGACCACCACCCCCAAGAAGCCGAACTCGGCCCTCCGTAAAATCGCCCGCGTGCGCCTTACGAACGGCAAGGAAGTCACCGTCTACATCCCGGGCGAAGGCCACAACCTGCAGGAACACTCGATAGTCCTCATCCGCGGCGGCCGCGTGCGCGACCTCCCCGGTGTCCGCTACCACATCATCCGCGGCGTCTTCGACTGCGCCGGCGTCGAAAACCGCCGCCAGCAGCGCTCGAAGTACGGAGCCAAAACCCCGAAGAAAAAGTAATAAGTAATAGTTAATAAGTAATAGGTAATAAGTAATAGGTAATAAGTAATAGGTAATAGGTAATAGGTAATAGGCAAGGTATTACTTATTACTTATTACTTATTACTTATTACTTGATCGGTAAACTAGTATCCCTGGTGTCGCGGGCGTATGATGCCGGCGAAGGGTTTTGTGAATTCCAGGCCGGCGGCATAAGGCCGCGGCCGTTTGAATTGGGGAAAAAATGTCAGTCAAGAGCACGAATGTCACCGGTCCCGGCGTCAAGCCGGATCCGAAATACGGTTCCATGCTGGTTTCCAAATTCATCAATTGCCTGATGTACGACGGCAAGAAAGCGACTTCGGAAGCGATTTTCTACGGTGCGATGGACATCATCGCCAAGAAACTGCCCGACGAACAGCCGGTCAAGGTTTTTGAAACGGCGATCAACAACGTGAAGCCGATGGTGGAAGTGAAGAGCCGCCGCGTCGGCGGCGCGAACTACCAGGTCCCGGTGCAGGTCAAGCCGAACCGGCAGCAGAGCCTGGCGATCCGCTGGGTCCTGGAAGCCAGCCGCAAGAAAAAAGGCCGGCCGATGATGGAACGCTTGGCGAACGAACTCCTGGACGCCTTTAAGCGGGAAGGCGCGGCGATGACCGTTCGCGAAAACACCCACCGCATGGCCGAAGCGAACAAGGCGTTCGCCCACTTCGCCTGGTAAAGCGGGCCGGCGGTTTGAGTGGTCCCAAATTTATTATCCAAAAAGCGCCGCGGTCCAAAGGGGAATCCTTTGGACCGCGTTTTTGTTTTTGGGATGATGAGAATTGTTTAAACTTCCACTTTTTCCTCGGCTTGACGTTTCGCTTTTCTTTTTTCCTGTCGGGCCAGTTTGGCTTTGAGTTTGGCATGCATATCTGCAGCGGAAGGCAAATTATCCAAATGGTCGAAATACGCATCCATTGTTTTGTATTTGCTCATGAGTTTTCTGCGGATGACGCGAATTTCCTCAATAATTGGGTCTGGATCCGGTTCTTCAATAATGGGTTTCATGGTTTTACCTCCAGCATGCGTTCGGGCGTCAATACCAATGGTGTAGGAAACCCCCACTCAGAAATCACCTCCATTACTTTCTGTCGAAGAATTGGGTTGTCCAAATGGCGCTGATTCCAAGTGAGCAGAAAGGGTATTTTATGACAAGCGGCTATCGACAAATGCGCTGCATCCGTGGATGCCACAGAGGGCATGGCTCCGGTGGCGATTAGTTTATTGGCTAATTTGCGAGCAGCAGGCAGATTAGGTAATTCAGTCATGGTGCGGGCAATTTCCATACGTCGATCCGCAGCTTTGGTGTCACCAAGCGACGCTTCATCAAATACCGGCGGTGATACGAACAGTTCCCATTCGTCACGTCGTTCCCACCAGTCAGCGGTTAATTGTTGCCTAGCCAGCAGAATCAAATCCCGAGCTGGTCGCGATGTCAAGTAACTGATTACCGACGTTTCGACATAAATCTTTTTCTTTTCCATACCATCGCCTAGTTGTCTCGACAACAACGCTTTTTGTTTACGTTTTTCGCGCCTAGCCAATTTTTTCCCAATCCGGTCGGCCAGTTCCTGGGTTGAGGGCAGTTCCCGCAAATGTTCGCAATACGCTTCAATCGTTGGGTACTTACGCGCCATCTTCGCCCGGACAGCGCGCACTTCATTGATGATTGGGTCTGGGTCGTAGACAAATTTCTTCATAATGGCATTATACCCCCTTGTCAACGAGTATCAAGCCATTGGCTGATCTGCCGGACCATAACCTCACTTTTCCCCCCTCAACTTCCGGTATAAGGTGGCAATGCCGATCCCCAGCGCGTCGGCGGCGCGTTTTTTCCCTTCGGTGTCGCTGCCGAAATGCCGCAGGGCGGATTGGATCGCCTGTCTCTCCAATTCGGCCAGGGGGATTATCGGCGTCGCGGCGACCGGTCCGGGCGGATGGTCGGTCAGCCGGCGCCCGAAGGGGCCGGCTGGGGGGGGAAGGGCGGAGCCGGCGGAAGCGGGGAAGGAACCGGCGAAGGCGGCCAGTTTGGCGGGAAGCAGCGCTTCCGAAAGGACTTCGCCCCCTTCGTGCATACTCACCATGTATTCGATGCAGTTCTCCAGTTCGCGGATGTTGCCGCTCCAGGGGTAAGCGTCAAACACGGCGAGGACGCCGGGGGACAAACCCAAGGCGGCGGTTTTGCCGAACAGCCGCCGGTAACGTTCGAGAAAATGCCCGGCCAATTCCGGGATGTCCCGCCGGCGTTCACGCAGAGGTGGGATTTCCAGGGGAATGACGTTCAGGCGGTAGTAGAGGTCTTCACGGAACATCCGCTGGTCGATGAGGGTTTGTAGTTTTTCGTTGGTGGCGGCGATAATGCGGATGTCGACCTTGACCACATGGTTCGAGCCCAGCCGGCAGAAGGCGCGCTCCTGCAGGACGCGAAGCATTTTCACCTGGAGGTGGAGCGGCATGGAGCCGATTTCATCCAGGAAAAGGACGCCTTGGTCGGCGAGTTCGAATTTGCCCATCCGGCCGGAGGGATCGGCATTGGTGAAGGCGCCCCGGGCGTAGCCGAAGAGTTCGCTTTCCAGCAAGGCGTCGGGGATGGCGCCGCAATTAATGGCTACGAATGGCCGGTCTTTCCGGGGACTGGCGGCGTGGATGGCGCGGGCGAAAAGTTCCTTGCCGGTGCCGCTTTCACCGGTGATGAGGACGGTGGAGTGGGTGGCGGCGATTTGTCCGACCCGCTTTTTCAGATTGTGGATGGCGGGGCCGCTGCCGATGAGTTCCTTGAAGGCGCCGCCGGCGGGGGAGGCGCCGCCGATTTGCGAAACCATTTCGGCGAGCCGGGCTTTCGAGTCGAAAACCAGGGCGCGGTCAAAGGCGGGGTCGTTTTGTCCCAAGCGGACCAGGCGGCCGAGTACGGTGCGTTCGCGGCGTTCCGGCGGTTTGGCGTGCGGATGTTTGCCGCCCGGCCGCATGGTGTCCAGGCCGAGGTTCAGGTCGAGGATGAACTCTTCCAGACCGGAGTAATTGTCGCCGGTCGGCTGGAGGGTGACGGACAGTCCTTCGCCGTCGCCGGGGGGGAGGTTGAACTCCCGCCGGGCGTTGTCGTTCAGGAAAGTAATGCGTCCGCCGTGGTCGAGGACCAGCACGCCCCGGCTATTGGCATCGGTGATTTCAAGGAGCATGGCGAGGCGGCGGCGGGTTTGCCGGGCGGCATCCTCGGATTTGGCTACCCGGCCGATAGTGTCGGCGATTTGCCCCACAAAGCGGATATAGCGGTCGCGGTGGGCGAGGACTTTGTCCCGGTCCGTATCATTGAAGCAAACCAGGCCGATGATGCCGAGGATTTCGCCGTCGGAGAGTATGGGTGCGCATAGGGTGAGTTTTTCTCGGCAATCGAGTAGATTCGGGCAGCCGGCGCAGAGCGGGTTCCGGGACGGGTCGTCGATGAAGAGGGCGACGCCCCGGGCGAGGGAGTGGGTGTAGAGACTGCCGGCGGAGACGATGCTCTTGCCGACGCTGTCGGCATATATTCCGGTTCCGGCGACTCGGACCAAGTTCCGATCTACGACTTCGATGTCGACGCCGGTGACCGTGGCGATGACATCGGCGAGGCTGGCTACATATTGGCAGATAGCGTCGAGCATGGGGTCTCCCGGGTGACGTATTGGTATTGAAAACCATGATAGCCTAAAACGGAGATAATGCAAATTCACTCATCACCGCGGACGGCAAAACCGCACCGCCTTGCCACTCTCCGCCGGAAAGCCATTTGGGAAACCCTTGCCAGATATGGAGACACGGCATATAATTTGCTGATAACCACGGCGGCTTCCGGTTGAAGGTGGTTTACGTTCAACCATCCGCCTGTCGGGCTGAAAACACCCCTTGTCGCCGCTGAATAACGGTTATTTAGTGCTGCCCTTTATCGGTATTTCCGTAATGGAGTGGAAATGTCCCTACGCGCGCAAATCGCGTTGTTGGTGGCGATACCCATACTAATCGCCTACCTCCTGCTGGCTGTCTACACAGTCACTTCGAACCGGACCTACACCCTGGAAAAAGCGGACAACGGCGTCACCCTCTTTTCCCTCTATCTGGCGCGGCAATTGTCCTCCCGTTTCGATCAGGTCTCCCTCATCACCAAACAGCTGGCCGAACGGGTCACGGAAAAAAAACCGCAATCGCGCGAGGAGATTTACGATCTCCTCGAACGTTATTACGGCCCCAATCCCGACGTCTTCGGCGGTTCGATAATTTTCGACCGGGATCAATTCGAACCCGGCCTCAAGCTCTTCGCCCCCTACATCAACCGCGATCCCGACCGCCGCCAGAACTTCCAGCACGGCGACATCGACTACGACTACCAGAATCAGGCCGACCCCAAAAACGACTGGTTCACCGTGCCCAAACGCGACGACCGCTCCGCCTGGACCCTGCCCTACAACGACGAGGGCGCCGGCAACATCTGGATGGTCACCCATTCAACCCCTTTCTACAGGGACGGCAAATTCGTCGGCGCGGTCGGCATCGACGTCCCCATCGAGGAACCGGTGCGCTGGTTGAACCTGATGATTGAACAAACTCCCAGCGAACTCAAGGGGAACGGCTATTCCTTCGTCACCGATTCGCAGGGAGTCCTGGTCAGCCACCCCAACGCCAAAATGGTGCAGGAACGGGTGAATGTCGCCGATCTCATCGAGTTCGACGACGACAGCCAGGTCGGCTGGCGGCAGTTCTACAATGAACACCGCGAAGGCGGCGCGAATGCCCTGCCGGCGGTGTTCCGCACCGGTCACGCCGTCGATCGCCGGCAGGAGCGGCTGCGGTTGTCTTACGCCCCGGTGGGGGAGATTGGCTGGTTCCTGTTCGCGGTGGCGGAGGAGTCGAAGGTTTTGGCGCCGGTTTACCGGGGTTTATTGCTGCAGCTCCTGGTCATTGCCGGTGTGGGTCTGGTATCGGGGCTGGCGCTGCTGTATTTTGTCCGGTGGCTGACCAATCCCCTGGCCCAGGCGGCGAAATTCGCCAATCGGGTGCGCGAGGGTTATTTCGACGACCGCATGGAGGTGCCGAAGCAGGCGGAATGCCGGCAGATGGTCATGGCCCTCAATGACATGGCGGCGACCTTGGAACAGCGGCAGAGGGAAAACGGCGAATTTGCCGAAGCGCGCGAGGAAATCCTTCGCCAAGGCACCAATGTGGCGGCGCAAATCACCGCCATCGCCCGTAACATTCAAGGCGAAAGCGCCCAGACCGCCCGCGAGGCGGAGTCGCAGCGGCGGATTTTCGACGATTTCGCCGCCATGTTCAGCCGTTTCCTGGAACAGACCCAGGTACACGCCCAGGCCTGTACCCAATCCGACGAACTGGCCGCTGAAGCGCGGCGGCGCGCCGAGCACGGCCGGCAGGAGATGGACAACCTGTCCCGCTCGATGACGAACATGGGCACGGCGACGGTGGAGGTTTCGGCGATTCTGAAGATGATTGAGGACATCGCTTTTCAGACGAAGGTGCTGTCCCTGAACGCCTCGATTGAGGCGGCGCGGGCGGGCCGGCAGGGGAAGGGCTTCGGGGTGGTGGCGGAGGAGGTGCGGCGGCTCGCGGGCCGGAGCGTGCAGGCGGCGACGGAGACCGGCGAGGCTTTGGGTTTGGCGGAGGGGTATTTGCGTTCCGGAGTGGAGGGGAGTCGGCGCACGACCGAGGCATTGGCGGAGATCGGGGAGTCGATGGGCCGTTTGGCGGATTTAATCATGGACGCGTCGGCGAGTTTGCAGAAGCAATCGGAAATGTTGAATTCGGTCACCCCGGATTTGGAGATGGTCCATGGGGTGGCGAAGGGTAATCTGCACCGGGCGAAGAGCAATGCGTCTTTGGCGGGCGATTTACGGGTGGCGGCGGAGGAGCTTTTGGTTTTGCTGGAACGTTCCACCGAAATGACCCCGATGGAACTGATGGCCCTGGACAATCATCAGGGCGGTGAGGAAAAGCGCCGGCTGGCGTGAAGCCGGGTAGATGACACCCTATCAGTCTCGGAACTAATACCTCCGTACGAAAGGGGCAAACGTCACGGTAGCGATCGTCTATCGGCCTGGATTCCGACGAGTTGCGCCTCACCCCGGTTGAACGTTTGCGACGCCGGAATGACGTGTGGGATTAGGTCAGATGTGGCAGGAAAAAGAGTTATGTTTACACAAACTTGAAATGCGCCTGGTCAATAATACCCCCGAATTACCCCAAATTTTGCGTTGTCCCCGGTTCGAGCATAGAAAATCCCCGAGACAGCCGATAAGAATAACCATGTCCCGCTCAGCCGGGCTGTACTTTCCGATGTCCCCCTTGCAAACCACCCGGTGATGCCCATGAAACGTTACCTAATACTTTTGGCCGGAATCGTCGCCAATATCTGTCAAGGCGTGGCCTACACCTCCAGCATCTTCATGCTCCCCCTGGGTCAAGCCCTCGGGCGGCCGCAAAACCTGTGGTCCTCCGAATGGGGTTTCATCTTCGCCATGTGCCTGGCCTTCCTCCCCGTGGGAATGCTCCTCTCGGGGAAAATGGCCGATCTCGGCTATACCCGCCTGACCTCCCTGGTCGGAACGGCCTTGTACGGCGGCGGTTTGCTTCTCGCCAGTCAGGGAACCACCCCCGCCTGGATGGCCGCGACCCTGGGCGTCATGACCTCGGTCGGCAGCGGCTTCGTTTACGGAACCGTCATCGGCGCCGTCGTTCGCTGGTTCCCCGATCACCGCGGGCTGGCCTCCGGCCTGGCCGTGGGCGCCGTCGGGGTCGGCCCCATCATCCTCGCCCCCCTGACCAGCCATCTGATCGGCGCCTACGGGGTCATGCACATGTTTGCCATTCTCGGCCTGGTCTGCCTGGTCGCCATGGGGTTTGCAGCCCTGTACATAACGAATCCCCCCGCCGGCTACGCCCCGCCCGGCTGGACCCCGTCCCAGAAAGCCCAGGCCGCCGCCGGACCCCGCCGGAGCCTCGACTGGAAGGAAATGCTGGCCCGGCCCCTGTTCTGGTTCCTCTACGTCTCCTATTTCTGCGGCGTCTTCGCCGGGGTTCTCGTGAACGGCCTCGCCGCCCCCATCGCCATCGAACTCGCCGGTTTCACCCCCAAGGGGGCCACTTTCGCCGTGATGGTCTTCGCCTTCGCCTCGGCCGGCGGGCGGGTTCTCTGGGGCTTACTGTCCGACCGTTTCGGACGCATCCAGATGATCGGCGTCGCCTTTGTCCTGACCTCCGTCGCCATGTTTGTCCTGCACGGGCACGTCGGCACCCCGGGCGTGTTTTTGCCTTGCGTCGGCGTGGCGGGACTTTGCTACGGGGGAATTTTCGGAACCTTCCCGGCCCTGAACGCCGATTCCTTCGGGGTCAAAAACGCGGCGGTCAACCTGGCGATTCTCATCTCCTCGTTTTCCCTGGTGGCTCTCCTCGCCCCGCAGGTGGTGGGGTATTACCGTTCCGCCGGAGCCGCCGATTACCCGAAGGCGTTTCTGGTGGCGGGCTGCGTGGCGGTGGCGGGGCTGATTTTATCCCTTATGGTCGGGAGAATGCTCCGGTCGGCAGTACTGGCCAATATGGAACACTCGGCCACGGGAGTTCTTAAAACCCTCGCGGAAACGGTCACCGCCAATCACCTGCCCGCTTCCGGAGAAAAGGTCGCCGGGGCAGACCAGGAGTCCGGCTTAAACCCTGTCGCGAAGGACCGGCAAAGTGAATAACGAGGAATTCCTGAAAATAATGGGCCGGGACGCCTACGCCCAGCTTTCCGGACTGGAAGTGCTTGCGGCGGAACGCGGCTACGCCAAGGTGCGGCTGCCGGTCCAGCCCCACACCCTGAACGGCCACGGCAATCTGCACGGCGGCGCCCTCTTCACCCTGGCCGACTACACGGCGGCCATCGCCTCGAACCTGTTCGGCGAAGCGACCATGGCGGTGAACGGGACGATTTCCTTTCTCAGCGCGGTGCGCGAAGGCGCGGTGGTGGCGGAGGCGCGGACGGTGAAGAACGGCCGGCGTCTCAAGTTCATGCTGGTGGAGATTCACGACGATTCGGGCAGGCTGGTCGCCACTTTTCAGGGCACGGCGGTGACGGTGCCCAAGAAAAGCCAGCGCCTGAAAAGGGAGGACAGGGATTATTCCCCCGCTCCCTGAAGGCGTCGAACAGGCCATTTTGAAGCGCCCTTGACGTGGAGGAGTCTCTCGGGGATAATCGCGCTGTCCAGTCGTTCAAGAAAACGCTGTTGCCAAGGAAGACATGACGCTATGCGCATAACTACCCCGAAGGTGCTGATGGTTCTCGGCCTGCTGGTTTTGACGTCCGGCTGCGGCAGTAACGTCAATTCGCCGCGTTTCTGGTGGGACGACCGTAATCAGGTCCGCATTTCCGACAATTACCAGCTTCCCCCCGACCCCGGCGCGTCCAACGATTACGGCTTGAGCCCGGATTTCGATCCCGGCGCCGACGCTTCGGGTGAAGATTTGACCGACGACCACCTGCGCGATTACCGGACCAATTTGGACCAGGAAGAGGAAAAACGCAAGTCGGAGGCGTCAATCGTGGATTTCTAGTACCACCACGCGACGGTTGCGGGAACCGCCCCCACAACCGTCGCGTGTTCAAGTGTGGGTGTCCGTTCCCCCGGAGATACCTGGTTCTCACACCTCACCCCAAAACGCCATGCAGGTCAGCGGCAGGGCAATCATCCCGTCCCGGGCGTGTTTTCGAAACAGCTCCCGCAAATCCCGGACATAAGCCTCAAACCCGGCGTCAGCCGATTTCGGTGCATACGAAGACGACAAACAGCGCCCGACAAAACCCTCCGCATCCACCGGCATCCGGTGCGGGAAATCGCGCCGGTGCACCCGCCGGTCCCGGAAAAACGGGGCGAAGCGTTCCTCGGTCAAATCGCCGCCGCCCCCGGAAAAGCCTTTGAAATTGGGGCAATGCCGCTGATTAATCGCGTACAAATCGCCGGCGGTGGGGTCGGAGGGGTCCCGATGGTTCCACACCAAAACGACCGGCCGGCCGGGGCGTAGAATGCGCCGGCATTCGTGTTTAAATTGCTCGGGATCAAACCAGTGAAAAGCCTGGGCGGCGGTGACGCCGTCCAGGCAGTGATCGGGGGTAATCAAGGTCTGGCTGGCGTTCCCGGCGGTGCAACTGAAGTTCGGATTGGCCGGGCGGTTCTTCAGCGCCGCCAGCATATCCGGGTTCGGCTCGACCGCCGTGACCCTCAACCCGGCTTCCAAAAGCGCCTGGGAAAAAATCCCCGTACCGGCGCCGACATCGGCGATATGCGCGCCGGGAGTGAAGGCGAGTTCGTCCCGTAGAAAGGCGAACAATCCGCGCGGATAACCGGGCCGGTTTGCGGCGTAAACTTCGGCTCTGCCGGAGAATTTGTCCTCGTTCATTGCGAATCCCGGTCTTTTTGGTCGTACCGGCCTTCGGCGCGGTGTTTCTCGGCCAATTGGGAAATGCGGCTGTCCTCGACATAGTCGAAACCGGCGCGTTCGATTTGCCCCTTGATGTAATCGATATGGGGGCAGCGCGGGCCGTGCACGCTGGGGCGGGTGATGCAGGTGGAGAGGTGGACCATGACCGCGCCGGGGGTCAATTGGTCGCGTTTTTTCAGATTGTTTCTAACATTCACCAGTTTCCGCCACACCGCCCGGCCGGTGCAGCCGCCGCAGGTCGTGGCCATATAACGGACGCCTTCCTTGGGGTAATCCTTGAAGGCGTCAATCCGGGTGTCAAACGCCCAGCTGCACAAATAACCCGGGCAGTTTTCCCGCACCGCCTGATCGCACTGAATCACCACCACCATTTTCTTGGCTGCCTTGTCGACGCTCATTTGTCCCCTCCTCCGGTTTTTTTCTGGAGCTGCATTTCCACTTCATATGGATCTGCGGCAAAACCTCACAAGAAATAAAAATTGTCGCCGCCGACATGCCCGATGTCAACGGCGACAATCCGCTTGGTTACCGCTTTCTGCTAGGGTTTACCGCTTGGAGAGAAATCTCCAGGTGAAACAATAATCATTTCTTGCCGTCGGCGACGCCGAAATCAATCGTTTCGAAAACGGTCGTGCCGTCGCCGCGCACCAACTTCAAAACCCCGTATACGGGAATTTCCGGCGTGAGATACCAGGTCCTGAGCAGCTTGTCCCCCTTGTAGACGTCGATGATGTTCACCTCGGTCTCGCCGTCCTGAATCATCGCCACGCCTTTGCGGCGGCCGAAGGAGTCGCCCTTTTCGCCGCCTTCGCGGTCGGCCGGCGGGTCGACGTATTCCTCGCCGACGTCCTGCACCACCCGCCGCGAATCCTGAATCCGGCCGTCCCGGTAATTCTCGGTCCGGATGGTTATCTGCGCCTTGGGTCCGGAGCCGGACCGCTCGAGAATCGACACCTTCTGCACCATTCCGTTCGACATCTTGAACTCGACCCAGTCACCTATTTCGGCGGTGTACAGCCCGTTCGGGATGGTTACCATCTTGTATTTCTCGCCCGCACCCGCGATGCCGGCCAAAAACGCCAGGGCCAGCGCCATCGTCATGATTTTCCCCATGCCTCTCGTCATACTCTCTCCTCGCTGTACGTTTTCATCCACAATCCGATGAAAGAAAAATTACCACGAAGCCCCAAAAACGGCAACAACATTAACCGCAAACCCCCCGACCCGGGCCCCTTCCCCAAACCATCCCGAACGCACGGGAAACGGCGGCGAATGGCGGCGCCGGGAAAAGGATTTGCGTTTCCCCTACCGTATGCAAATACTTGGGCGAATGCAAGCGTCGAGGAAGTATTTTGAAACTTCCTCCCCTTAAAAAAGTACGGTGAGGAACCTGCCGGAGAGCAAAGCCATGAGAAAAAAAGTCGCTGACGAAACTTCCGCCGAACCCTTAACCTCAAACGGCGAAGCGCCCTCGCCGAAAAATTCCCGCCGGCAAAAAAAAACGCCGGACCCGCGAAATTCCCCCGCCGCACCCGCCGCTTCCGATAAGAATATTTTATCCCCGGACTTCGAATACGACGTCGCCATCGTCGGTCTGGGATATGTCGGCCTGCCCTTGGGAGTGGGCTTCGCCCGGGCCGGGCTTTCCGTCCTGGGTTACGACATGGACGCCAAAAAGGTCGAGGCCGTGAACGCCGGCAAGTCCTACATCTCCCACATCGCCGACGCCGATCTGGGTATCATCCTCGACAAAAAAGGCCGGGCGACCTTGGAACCGCAGGATCTCCGCCAAGCCGCCGCCGTCCTGATTTGCGTTCCCACCCCCCTGACCCGACATCGCGAACCCGACATGCATTTTATCGAAAACACCGCCGCCATGCTCGCCGGCGTAATCCGGCCAGGTCAACTCGTCATCCTCGAATCCACCACCTACCCGGGAACCACCCGCGAACTCCTCCTGCCAAAATTGGAGTCCGGCGGCCTCAAGGCGGGCCGGGACTTCCACCTCGCCTATTCGCCGGAACGCGAAGACCCGGGTTCGGCCGGTCATTCCGCGCCGAGCATCCCCAAGGTGGTCGGGGGCCTCACCCCCGCCTGCCTCGCGGCGGCGCGGCGGCTGTATGACCGCATCGTCCCCGCGACTGTACCGGTCTCGAGCCTCGAAACGGCCGAGGCGACCAAACTGATGGAAAACATTTTCCGTTGCGTCAACATCGCGCTCGTCAACGAACTGAAGCAGGTCTTCCAGCGCATGGACATAGACGTCTGGGAAGTGGTGGAGGCGGCGAAGTCGAAGCCTTTCGGCTTCATGCCCTTTTACCCCGGCCCGGGCCTGGGCGGCCACTGCATCCCCATCGACCCCTTTTACCTCACCTGGAAGGCGCGCGAATTCGACTGCTCGACCCGCTTCATCGAGCTCGCGGGCGAGGTGAACATCGCCATGCCGGAGTATGTGGTCGGGCGCGCCGCCGAAGAACTCAATGCCCGGGAAAAAAGCCTCAGGGGCAGCCGGGTCCTGATTCTCGGCATGGCCTACAAGAAGGATGTCGACGACATTCGGGAAAGCCCCAGTTTGAAGCTTTTGGAACTGTTCCGGAAAAACGGCGCGGAAGTGGCTTATCACGACCCCTTCATCCCCGCCCTGAAAAAAATGCGCCGTTACGACTATGCCCTGTGTTCGACGCCGCTGTCGCCCCAAACCCTGGCCGGCTTCGACCTGGTGGTGATCGCGACGGATCACAGCGGTGTGGATTACCGGGCGGTCGGCGAGCACGCCCGGCTGATACTCGACACCCGCAACGCCATGGCGAAATTCCTGCCCTGCAAAGCGCGAGTGGCGAAGGCGTGAGCCGGTTCAATCCGTGAGGCGGTCCAATCGCCCCGGCGGGCGGGCGGTACGCTTGGCACAAAAAAAATCGGGCGCCTCCCGCCGGAGGCGCCCCTTGAATTGATTGGACCGGCATAACCGGTATAACGGTGCCGCTCAAATGATGCTCAGCGCCCTCAGCAGGACGATGAAAATCACCACCGGCGACACGTAACGCAGGAGGAAGCGGAGGACGTTCGCTCCGCGGAAGGGAATCTTGCCGTCGTCGGTCATTTCCTTGAGCATCCCTTCCACCGTCCAGTAGTAGCCGATGAAGATGCAGGTGCACAGCCCGGCGATAATCATGAACACGTTCTGGGCGAGGTAATCGACCATGTCGAAGAAATTCAGGTTGAAGAGCTTGATGTTGGCGAGGGGACCTTTGGCGAGGAAGCCGAGCACCGCCTGCTTCTCGATTAGCCCCATCGAAAGGGCGCAGGGAATGGACATCAAGAAGGTGAAAATGGTGATGATCAGGGTCGCTTTCGGGCGGGTGGTTTTGTAGCGGTCCATCAGGTAGCCGACGCCGACCTCCATCAGGCTGACGTTCGAGGTCAGGGCGGCGAGCCAGAGCAGGATGAAGAAAATGATGCCGAAGAAAATGCCCATGGGCATTTTGGCGAACACTTGCGGCAGGGTGATGAAGGTGAGGGTCGGGCCGGCGGTCGGCTCCATGTTGAAGGCGAAGACGGCGGGCAGGATGACGAGTCCGGCCATCAAGGCCGCGAGGGTGTCCAGGACCGGAATGATGAAGGCGCTCCGGACCATGTTCGTTTCCTTGCGCATGTAACTTCCGTAGACGATGATGATGCCCATCCCGAGGGAGAGGGACCAGAACATCTGCCCCATGGCGTCCAGGCAGCCGGAGAGGGTCAATTTGGCGAAGTCCGGCTTGAGCAGGAAGACGACCCCGTCCCATGCGCCGGGCAAGGTGAGGGAACGGCCAATCATCACCAGCATCAGGAGGAACAAGAGGGGCATCATGATTTTCGAACACTTCTCGATGCCTTTCTCGACCCCGCGGTAGATAATCCACGATGATCCCAGCAGGAAAATGAGGGACCAGATGATCGGCTCGTAGGGATTGGAGATGAAGGTGCCAAACGATGCGCCGCTGTCTTTGGGGAAGCCGTCCGAGATATAAACGATAAAACGGAAAATATAGGCAATCACCCAGCCGCCGATGACGACATAATAACAGGGAATGAGCACGCCCGACAAAACCCCGAGGACGCCGACGAACTTGAAGCGCCGGTTCATTTTTTCGAAAGCACTGACCGGTTCCAGCTTGGTATGCCGACCGATGGCTAGCTCGCCCATCATCAGGGGCAGGCCGGCGATGAGGATGAATATGATATACACCAGGAGGAATATACCGCCGCCGTTCCGGCCGGCCAGATAGGGGAATTTCCATAAATTGCCCAGGCCCACGGCCGATCCGGCCAGAGCCATGATGAATCCGAAGGAACTGCCCCATTGCGAACGGTTGTTTTCTTCCATGAATGCTCCTTTTCATGTGGAAAGGGAAACAGCGGCGGAGGCCCTGTTTCAAAATGAGGGAAAACCGGAAATATGCTGCGGGAAATAGCGGCCTGGCGACTGGGGAGCGGGGATCGTGACGTGTTTCCTGGCAGGTTTGACCGCCGGGTTATTTTACCCCAAGATCCCGGGTAAATCAAATGTCATTAGTTTTTTCTTGTTCAGCCGGCGACCCGCCGCATTAGGAAAAGGAACACCCCATGCCGTCCTACTCCCATGTCCCGGTCATGCCGGAGGTTGTGCTGCGGCTTCTCGCCCCCCGACCGGGCGACACCGCCCTGGACGGCACCACCGGCCTGGGGGGGCACTCCCGTTTAATCGCCCGGGCGCTGGGCGCGAACGGGGCGAAGGGTCGCCTCCTCTGTTTCGATCGGGACCCCGAGGCGATAGCGCGGGCGCGGGAGAACCTCGCCCTGGCGGAAGTTCCGATAATATTCGTAAACGCGAGCTACGACCGCATGGGGGAGGAGGCGCGTAAACTCGGGGTCGGACAAGTCCAGCGGATACTCCTGGATCTCGGCGTGTCCTCCCTCCAGCTCGACCGCCCGGAGCGCGGGTTCTCTTTCCGTAACGACGGGCCCCTGGACATGCGGATGAATCAGGAGGGGGGCGGCGTCACCGCCGCGGACATCGTCAACCATTGGCCGGAGGAGCGGTTGAAGGATTTGTTCGAACGGCTGGGGGAGGAACGCTTTTCAGGAAGACTCGCCAAAAGAATTGCAGAAGCGCGGTTACAACAGCCGATAGAAACGACAGCCGTTTTATCCGCGCTGGCGGAGGGGGCGGTGCCGTTCAGGGGGAGAATCCATCCGGCGACCAGGATGTTCCAGGCGCTCAGGATGGAGGTGAACGACGAATTGGGCGCTTTGTCGCGGGGTTTGATGCAGGCGGGGCGGTTGTTGTCACCGGGCGGGAGACTGGCCGTGATCACCTTCCATTCCCTCGAGGATCGGCTGGTGAAACGAACCTTCCAGCGCTGGCGGGAACTCGGCGCGGCGCGACTGGTGACCAGCCACGCCTTATCCCCGGAGCGGGAGGAGGCGCTGGCGAACCGGCGCTCCCGCAGCGCCAAACTTCGGGTGGTTGAGAAGGTCTGAAGGGGACGTGTTTTCACAATTCCAATAGGCGTTCGGTATGTCATGGTGGAAACGCGTCCGGTATTAGAACCGCTCTAGATCGAAAATCCGCAGGCGGACCGTTCCGGGCATTATGGGGAAAGGACGGCATTTGAGCATACGCGCATTTGTTCTTGGGGTGGCGCTGTTGGCGCTGATCAGCTGGTGCATGGTGCGGGAGTCGGTGAAACAGACCGAGGCCAGATACCGTCTGGCCGATCTTGCGCGGCAGGAGGACGAGGTTCAGAAACGCCTGGACCAGTTGCGCGCGGTCGAGCAGGAGCTGCGTTCCTCGACCCGGCTGGCGAATGTGATTAGGGAAAGGAAGATGCAGTTCGTGGTAATCGGCAGCGCCAGTCCCCAGGCTCCGAACGGTCTGGCCCGGCGGCCCGGCCAGGTGCTGGAGGACGGCCAGCCGGAACACCACCTCGAAAAACTCGCCGACCTGGACGTGGCCCGGGCCGGGGATTATTGAATTAGCAGCCCGGTAACAAAGTCGCTTGTCGTCGATTTCGGCTGGTAGGTTCGAAAGACGAGGCCAAAAAAAT
>JAVBRG010000003.1:0-51025 GCA_031548195.1 Planctomycetota bacterium
TCATTCCGGCGTCGCAAGCGTTCACCCGGGGTGAGGCAGAACTCGCCGGAATCCCGGCCGATAGACAATCGCTGCCGTGGGGTTTGCTCGTTGTATTACGGAGGTGTAAGTTCCGACACTGATAGGGCGTTTAGTGGAAGCACCGAGCGACGGAGCGACGGTTTATCGGCCTGGATTCCGGCGAGTTGCGCTTCCCCCCGGTTCAATGTTTATGGCGCCGGAATGACGTGTGGGGTGGTGTCCCAGGGTAACAGGATGCGGATTGACGTAACAGCGTTGAGATGCGCCCAAACGATGGAGTGCCGGGACCCAGTGGTAAAAACCATGGCTACGAGTGGTTCTCTGTGAGCTCTGCGTTAATGCGGTTTTCACAATTACGCGTCGTTCCCGGTATACAGGGCATCGTCCTGCAAAGCCGCGTCCCGCACGCTCTCCCGCGCCTTCGCCCGGCTGGACGCAGGCTCCACCGCCGTCCCCTTGTCGCCGCCGGCGGCCTCCTCGCCTTTGCCGATAAACATGGCCATTAGGGATTTCCGCGACGGCACGCCGAACTTCCGCAGCACCTGCTTCACGTGATTCGCCACCGTATGCTCGCTTATCCCCATAATTTCGGCGATTTCCCGATTGGTCAAACCTTTGATTATCAGGTAAGCCGTGTCCGATTCACGCCGGGTCAATTCCTTTTTCAGAAACATGACGTCGGTGTCCGAGGTGTCGGTGGGACTCCGCGCCTCCATGGAATCGGCGGCGTCAATCAGGTCGGACAGGTCCGACGTCTCGGTGTCGTCGTGTCTATCGGAGGCGGAGACTTGCCTCGAACCGCCGGCGGGCTGGAGAATGACCTCCGTTTCGTCGCTGCCGCCCGGCTCCGCCCCCGGGTTCGCGGCGGCGGACCAAATAACGTTCGTCGTATCCCGCTCCATCCGCCCGCCCCGCGCCGTAGGCCCCGGCGCCGGGGACGGCGCCACCGGCGCGATTTTGCCGCTGTGGGCGATAATTACCGTGGAATCCTCGCTAATCTTCCGTTTCGCGCCGCCGCCCGCCCGCCCCTCTTCCGGAGCTTTGGGGGAAGATCTTTCCGCCCCTCTTTCCGACACCCTTTCCAAGGCCCTTTCCGACGTTTTACCGGAAACGCCTTCCGGCATCACCTCCGGCAGTTCGCTGACGTTCTCCCTATCCAGCCGGGTCGACGCGGTTCCAATCGCCGCCGCGGCTGACAATTGGGCGTACAGGTCGACATCCAGCACCTGCTGCTGGCGGTTCGCCACTTCCATAAAAGACACGCCGGAATAGTCGCCGACCCGGGGACTGGTCTCCGCCTTGGGGAGGGCGGCGACATTAATGTTTTTCACTAAAATGTAAAAAAGCATTACGGTCAGGATGCAGACCAGCACCAAAACCCCGGTGTCTTGGGCCAAGTGTTCGCGCACCGCCCCGTTCAGGGCATTGTTCGCCATCTGCAGACCGTAAAGGAGGGACAAAGCGAGAAAATAGCCCCGGCCGAAGCGCACCAGCCGGACCAGGGTCACCACAATGGCGATATTGGTGGCGTGCATGGCCATGTAGACCGCCAAATCGACCCCCCAGTGCGCCTGCGAAACAGGCGAGGTGACCATCAGCGCCGGGGTCAGCATGAATATGGCGGCGCAGAGTTGAATCAGCGGCTGAAAGGAGGACAAGGGATAACGATCCAGATACCAGCCCACCAAGGGACAAAATAGGTATAACGCCGAAAGGTGGTATCCCTCGGTCGGCATATCCGGAAGAATGGGGAAGAATTGGACCTGGTTCAATTCATTGATTAAGGAATAAACCAGTCCGGCAGCGATAATCAGGGCGATGGCCCGGCGGCGTTCCGGCTCTGCGTCGCATAAAAATAGGGGCGCTCGGATGGGGGTGGAGAGCGACCCGCCCAGCAGGGAGACAAACAGCACCATCGCCAATAAAATTAAGAGAACAAAGGTGATACGGCTGAAAAAACGCAGTTCCTCCGGCGAAACCGCCGCCTTGCCGCCGAACAGCCCGCTTCCGTAACTCAGGATCAGGGCCGCCGTCACCGCCCCAAGGAAAAGGGCGGCCCCAAACGCCACTCCCTGCCGGCGCTGGGGAGTCAAGGCGAAGAAATAACCGTATACCAGCGGGCATAACATGGCCAAGGAGAAGACGTTCAGGTAGCGCATGAGGTCCACGCCCTGGAACCGCCAATCGACGCCGGGGAAATTACCCGCCAGCACAAAGAGAACAATTGCCACTGCGACGACATGGCGGAGCGCCTGGCCACGCCGGGGCAATCCGTCGCCTATGCCTGACGCATTGCCTCCGTTTCGGATGGGAGGTCGCGCCGGATCCGCCGCATCCTCCTTTTCGGCCGGTTTGGAATCGACGATATATGGCAGCAGGCATGCGGAAACGAACAAGCCCAGGATATGACACAAAGTGATATGTTCGAGTGTGAAAGTGCCGACGACGCCAAAACGCATCAGCGAAGTTCGACAATATAAGACTGCATGATACAGTATGAGCGACAGTATTGGGAGGATGAGGGTTTTACGCATTGTATTCATACGGTATAGTCGTCGCGCGCCGTCATAAGGAAAAGGAGTCAGGCTCATCCGCCAAGGGCTTTGTCCGGCCCGGGGTTCGGTAAGAATCCAGTATACGCCATTTTAGGCGGTTTTCCATAGCCGAGACAAATATGCCCGGAAAACCGCCAGCAAGAGTAAAGTATTTATTCTTCCGAGGTAAGATAAAAACCGACTTTTTTCAAAAAAAATGAAACAAATCCATTCTGTACCGTACTGTATAGTTATAGACAGTCAATACAGTTCATAAACCTGGAGGAAGCAGCTTCGTTCCGGCCTATTTATTTGGGAAAGGGAGTACAAAAAATGAAAAAAATGTTTCTATTAGCGGCATTGGCGCTGGTTGTCACCGTCGGCTATAACACCGTGGGGCAAGCCAAGGAACCAACGTTGCAGCCACTGACGGAAAAAGCCGATTTGGAAGGGCCGTGGTATCGCCGGCCGTCCCCTCCGCGCGGCGGCTGGGGTCCCCGTCGCGGCTGGTATGGCCCGGGTCCCCGCTGGGGGGGCTATGGCCCGCGTTATGGCTGGGGCGGCGGCGGTTGGTATGGCGGAGTAAGCTATTACAGCGGGCCGCGGGTGGTTTATGCCCAGCCGACCGTGGTCGTTGCCCAACCGCAGGTGGTTTATGCGGCGCCGCCGGTGGTCACCAGCTCCTCTTGCGGGACGGTTGTGTATTGAACAGGTGGTGGTTATTATAAAAACGCCCGGTCGCTTCATAAGCGACCGGGTTTATTTTCATGACATGGGTCTCCAAAATATGGCAAAGGCGCAGAGCGGCTCACTTTCCCGCATAATACTCTTTGATGGCGGCGAAGAAGGCGTCAATGTTGGCCCAGGGGGAAAGGGGCGGGATGTCGCAGCCGGAGGAAATGGAGAAATTGGGGTATTTGCCGCAACGCTTGAGGAGGGCCAGGGTGGCTTCGCGTATTTTTTCCGGCGTGCCGAGGCGGAAATAGCCGGCCGGGTCGATGTTACCCATGACGAGCACATCCGGCGGGACGATTTTCAGCATTTCCTCGATATCGATGGCGTTCCCGAGATGGTAGCCGTCGGCCTGGATGGAGAGGAGGGTGTCTTTGAGAGGAATGGTGTTTCCGCAGTTGTGATAGATAAAGAGGAAATCCTTGGACTTTACCGCGGCGGCGATTTTCTTGACGTATTTCGAGGAGAATTCGTCGCAAAGGGCCGGGGAAAGGAGTCCGGCGGCGGGTTCGGCCATGACGATGCCGTTGGCGCCGACCTTGCGGTATTCCTCGATATAATTGGCAATGAACTCGCTGGTTTTTTCCAGAACCGTGTGGACCATCTCCGGTTCCTCGTAACAATTGATCATGATTTCCGACATGTCGATGAGGCGTCCGGCCAGGGAGAAGGGGCCGATGACGCCGGCGAAAATCGGCCGGTCGGTGATGAGCTTCCGGGCCTTGCCGATGGCCTGGATATACAGCCCGGTGCGGCCGGCGGTCACCGAGGGAACCTTGAGTTTGGCGGCGTCTTCCGGCGTGGCGACCAACTGTCCGATAACCGACGGCACTTCATCGTCCGACACCTTGATACTGGCGCCGAAGGACTCGGCTTCCACCGAGAGGTCCATCATGGATACGGAAGCGGCGGTGGGACAACGGTCGGCGACCAACTTCATGCCTTTGGCTTGGAGATCCGAATCGGAAATCAGGGTTTTAACGCTGATGTCCATGAGGGTGATGGCGGGAAAAGACAGGATGGGCATGGCCTTTTTGGCGCCGGTTCCAAACATTTCCTTTTTCCATTGCTGCATGTCCATGTGATCTCCTTCGCTGACCGTGATTCTGGCGGACGGCTCGAAATTTTAGTTTGGAAGCGCCCTCTGGGTAAGAGAAGGGCAGTTCCACAGTGGTCGCAGTGACCTCCCATAACATTAGGCAGTATACTTTACCGGACCGGGTTTGGCTTGTCGGGTGGTGGTTATTTTTGGTAATATTGTGCGCTGATAAACTTTTCCCTGGCGCTTTGTCAAGTAACGGTCGAAGAGCCCGGCGCTTTAACGTCACTAGTGCCCCGTAAATTTAGGCTTTACGGGGCACTAGGCAAAACTCCCGTTTTATCTGGCGTTCACGTGGTTTTGTGCATGTCGCCGCTTATTTATCCCTTGTATATGTACCGGATGTCCGGTATACTATAATTGTGACTCCAGGGGATGCGGTAAACAACCAGGCATTGAAACACCCCGCTTGAATTGTATACGGAAAGCCGGGCCATGGGCAGGAAAAGTTCGCGTGACGACATTCTCGACGCCGCCGAGCGGGTCATCCGCCGGCAAGGCATGGCCGGCACCACCATAGAATCGGTGGCTGCGGAAGCCAAGGTCTCGAAAGGCGGTTTGTTTTACCACTTCGCCAGCAAGAAGGAACTGCTGGTGCAATTGCTGGAGCGCTACGGCCAGCAGTTTCAAACCCTCCGCCGGCAAATCTACGATCAGCTCCCCGACGACCCCAATCGCCTTCTAAAAGCCACCATCCTCGCCTCCTGCCGGAATCCGGCCCGGAGCGACTCCCGTATGTCAAACTTCCTTTCCCTGCTGGACGACGTCGATTTGCGCGGCAAAGTCCTGGAAATGAAACGCCGGGTATTCTTCGAAATCACCTCCGGCTACCCCAATCCGGAGCGGGTGGCCCTGGCGATGCTGGTGACGGACGGCTTGTGGGTCATGGACCTGTTCGGGGACGAGACGCTGAGCCGGGATATGCGGGAGAAGATTATCAAGGAACTGCTGGAATTGATTGACCAACACGCGGATGAAAAATCCGACAATATCGTCCGGGCAAATTAGGAGATTCGCAATGGACCAATTCGCGCAAGCGGATCAGTATCTCGAAACCGGCGAAGGGGAAAAAGCCCTGGCGCTTTTCCGCAGCTTGGCCGAGCAAACCGGCCGCCTCGACGCCATGCACTCCATCGCCCACACTTACCTCTACGGCATCGCCGGCGTAAAACAGGATTATGACCAGGCATACCGCTGGTTCACGAAAGCCGCCAATCTGGGCTGTCCCCAAGCCATGTACCACCTCGGCATGTGCAACCGCGAAGGCTATGGCACGCCGGTCAACCCCGAGCTCTCGGCCAAATGGTATCGCCGCTCCGCCGATTACGGCGATGAGGACGCGATGTACGAGTTGGGCCGCTGTTATCACGAAGGCTTCGGCGTCAAAGCGGATTTGGCCGAAGCGAAAAAATGGTACCGCAAGGCGGCGGGGCTGGGGCAGGAAGAGGCGAAGGCGAAATTGTCTTAACTCTACAACGCGACATTTGCGGGAACCGCATCCGCAAATGCCGCATGAAGTTAGGGTTATCGGCGACTCAAGGGTCGGTGGCGAAAAACCACTTGCAATTCCCTTTACCATGCAACCTTTTGATCACACGACTGTTGTGGAGGCGCTTCCCACAACAGTCGCGTGGTAGACTTAACAGCCCGACCGACAACCTGCCAGCCATGGAAAAGCCGGCCTTTCCGAAAAAAGGCCGGCCATCGTGTTAATGGTAAAACACTTCTGCGGAGAAAATCTCCCCGCCAAACCCTCTGCTACTTCTCCATGGTGCGGACGTAGCTGCCGAAGAAATCCTTGTAATCGTACTTCGGGGAACCCTTGACGTAGGTTTTCTCGATTTCCAACACGTTGGCGCGGTTCACATTCACCGCCTCGGCGAAGAACTGGCGCAGTTCCGGGCTGATGTCCGCGACCTTCAAATCGCCCTTCTTCGCGGCCAAGGCCTGGGCCAGGCTGATGCCGGCCTGGAACTTCGAGTCGTTGTACACCGTCGCCGCCGCTTCACCCTTCTTCAAGGCTTCGATGAGTTCGTCGGTGCCGTCAATGCCGGTCACCAGGACCTTGCCGGCCAGGCCGCGTTCGCGCAGGGCTTCCAGGGCGCCCAGGGCCATGTTATCGTTCGCGCACCAGATGCCGGCGACGTCCGGGTGGGCGACCAGCATGTTCTTGGCCTTTTCGTAGGCGCGGGTGCGGTCCCATTCCGCCGATTCATAGGCGACCAATTTGACGTCCGGATAGCTCTTCATGATTTCCTGCATGCCGGCGAAGCGGTCCTGGGCAATCGAATTGGCGAGCATGCCCTGGAGGGCGATGAACTTGCCCTTGCCGGGGGTGGGGAAGGACTTGAACAGTTCTTCGGCGGTGAACTTGCCGGCCGAGATGCCGTCAAAGGACATGTGGGTGACCCAGTGCGGATAATCCTTCACGTCGATGTCTTCCGGCTTGTTCCACCAGGTCGCGTAATAGACGCCGGCTTCCTCGAGGGCGCGGGCAATCGGAATGACGTCGGTGGCTTCATTGGGGTCAATCATGAAGACCACGTTGCCTTGGGTGCGGGCGACCAGTGACTTGATGTCGTTGACCTGCTTTTCGCTGGAACCTTCGCAGGTCAGGACGGCCAGCGGCAGGCCGGCGGTTTTGGCGAAGAGTTCGCCGCCGATTTTGTAGTTGGCCTGGTAGGGATTGGTCAAGGTGCGAATCGCCACCCCGAGAGTGGTTTCGCCGGCCTGCACGGCGAAAGTCAGGGCAAACACGGCCAGTAGCGCGACGGACAAGAGCTTCTTCATAATCTTCCTCCACAAAATGGCGTCGAAAATTGCGGCTTGGGGACGCCCCGGCCGCGGCGGATAAATTAGCGTTGCAAATACGGCTGGTACGGCACCGGTTCCAGCACCTCAAGGTCCAGCCAGGCCGCGAGTTCGTTCCATTCCTCGGTGAGGTTTTCGTAGGCGGTGGAGTAATGGTGGTTGACCCCGCGGGTGACGATAGTGTTGATTAGGACCGGAATGTCCACTTTCTGCCCGTTGACGGCCAGATTATTCACCCAGCCGCTGGAACCGGAGTAGCCCGGCTTCTCCCGCATCATGTCGCCGGACATCACGAAAATCTTGTCGAACCGCCCGCCCATGCTGGCGATGGTGACCGGTCCCGGCTTGAAGCGCATGTCGGCGACGACCCCGTCCCCGATCCACTTTTCACCCTCGTAGTGGCCGATGTTGAAATGCCGGTCCCAGGTCACGCCGCCGGCATCGGCCCAGCAGGCCGGCGCCACGCCGCAGTGCCAGAGGTTGAGGGAGCAGTCCTTTTCATCCAAAGCCACCAAATCGTTAAGGGCCGGCTTACCGCCGCTCATCGCCTTCATCGCCGCCATGCAGATGGTGGAATAAAGATCGGCTTCGCAAACCGCCAGGATGTCCGCCTGGTTCAGCCTGCTCATGGCGCCGCAGGCCGCTATCCCGTAAACTTCCTGAAAACGGGACCAGCAGCTGATCGCCAGGGCGTCGTAGCGATTCTCCTTGGCGAATTCCTGAAAAGCCAGATAGATCCGAATCGACTTTTCGAAATGTTCTTCAGGGGTCTTGACGGCACGGGCTTCGCCGCGCGCTTTTTCCATTTCCTCCTTCACCGCCGCCGGCGGGAGTTTCTTGGCCCTTTCGACGATTTCCTCGACCGAATGCCGCGTCTGCACGTAGGTCCCGAATTTCCGTTCGAGGTCGCGTTCGTCGGCATACATGTTTTCGAAACCGTTCGCGAGGCCGCCCACCTGCCCGATGCGGAGGCTGGCCAAACCTTTCACCCCCTGCATGGCGCGGATGGTCAGGCGGAAGCGGTCGCGGAACAGGGGGGAATCCGGCGCGCCGTAAAACCATTTCCCCGGGAAGCCGGAACGGTTCGAATAGTGGGATAACAGGGACCCCATCAGGTTCACACCACAGAAGGAATTCAATTGCAGCACGCCTTCGCGGGTCGGTTCGGGGAAGGACCAAAAGCCGAGGCGGCTTTTCAATTTGGACAAGGGGAGCATGATGCGCCCGAACGGCAGGCTCGCGTTCACCAGCAGGGTGAAGTCGACCTCCTCCGCGTCGAAGCGGCGGCGGACGGCGTCGGCGTCCTCTTCCGACTGAATGGGTTTGTCCCAAACAGTCAGGTCGAAGCCGAGGCTCCCGGCCAAGGCGCGGATTTCCGCAATCATTTTGGTGATGAGGCCGCGATCGTCCCCGGGCATATTGACGTGCACGGCGCCGGCCAGGCCGACTTTTACGCGAGTGTTCATGGAATCTCCCTTGGGGTTTGGAATTTTACGACTGTGTCGAATGGCGATGAAATAAGGGCAAAATGTTTCGGCACCATCCGCACTTGTACCCTAAAACGTCAGCATGGTCTTGATCGCGTTCGCCTGCCGCGAAGCCGCGAAGGCGGCGGCGAACTCTTCCAGTTTGTAGCGTCCGGTCACGAAGTCGGCCGCCGCCAGCCGGCCGTCCTTCAGGTATTCGCACAGCGGCTCCTGCGCTCCCGCCTCGTAAACCCGGGTCGGCCACTGGTGCACCAGGAGATTGAAATTGTACGGCCCGCGGTGTTTCTCCAGCGTCATATTGTCGTCGGCGATCACCCCGTAGACGCACAGCGAACCGGCCATCTTGATGAGCGGCAACGCCGAATTGGTGATGGAAGGGTGTCCGACCGCGTCGATGACGGCGTCGGCCTTGCCGCCGGCGTCCTTCTGGAAACGGGCGACGAAATCCTCCTTCGGTGAATATATTACGTCGGCGCCGAGTTTTTTCGCGAGGGCGTGTTTCGCCTCCTGCGGCTCCACCACGGCGATGAAGGGGAAGCCCTTCAGCTTCGCGAAGCGGATGAACGACAGCCCCACCGGACCGGCGCCAAAGATGAGAATCCGCATCGTCGGCTGCAAATTGAAGTCGGAAAACGCGGCGTAAACTTCCCGCCAGGTGCAGAGGAGGCCCGCCGCGTCCGGCTGCACGAACGCGGGGACTTTCCGCATAATCTGGTAGATTTCATCCCAGCCGTGCGCGGCGTCGGCGACGCCGTCCGCCAGCATGGCGTGGTGATCGCGGGCCAGAACGTAATCGGAATTACCGCCCCAGCCGCTCTTGAATTCGCTACCCTCGGGCTGCAAAATCAGACCGCCGATGACCCGGTCGCCGGGCTGGAAGGTCTTCACCTTGGCGCCCATTTTTTCGACTATGCCGCAGTTCTCGTGACCCAGCAGGAGCGGGTACTGGTCGTGGCCGATGCCGGGGAAATGCCCCTCGACCAGCTTCCGGTCGGTGGCGTTACAGATGAAGGCGGCCTCCGACTTGATCAGGATGTCGTAAGGCCCCGGCTTCGGCACGGGAACATCGACGATTTTCATTTCATTCGGGCGCATGACGGCTAGTGCGCGCATGACGGTTCTCCCTTTCTTTACTTGACAATTTCAACCTTGCTGCGGTCGAAGGAAATCCAGACGCAAAGAATGATCATCGCGCCCAAAAGCGATTGCTGCAGGTACACGTCCACTTCCGCCACGGTCATGCCGATTTGCAGGACCGCCATCAGAAGCGCCCCGACGAGGGTATTCAAAACCCCGCCCGCCCCGCCGGTCATGGCCGTGCCCCCGAGAACCACGGTGGCGATGGAACTGAGGATATAGGGGGTGCCGATAGTGGGATAACCCGAATATTGCCGCGACGCGAGAAGCAGCCCGGCGGTGGCGGCGCCAATGCCCGAGAACATGAAAGCCATATTCTTGGTGTGGGAAATGTTCACCCCGGACAGCCAGGACATCCTGACGTTCGACCCGACGTAAAAGATGTTCCGGCCGATGGGGGTGAAGTATTGGATGATGAAGAAAACCAGGAAAAAGGCTGCGCCGATGACGAAGGCGTTTTTGAATCCGAAGAGCCAGGCCCCGTTCACCACGTCGACGATTTTCATGCTCTTCCCCGGGACCGACAGCGCTTTCGGGGAAAGAATATAGGCGAGGCTGACGAAAATGCCGCCCGTTCCCAAAGTGGCGATGAAGGAGGGGATTTTCACCCGGGTGAGGAGGAGTCCGTTGATGTAGCCAAACACCGCGCCGATGCAGAGACAGAGGGGATAAGCCCAGTAACCGAGCTTGGCGATAGTCAGCATGAAGATGACCGAAGTAAGGGAAATCAGCCCGCCGACCGAAAGGTCGATGCCGCCGGTGACGATGGTCCAAGCTTGACCGATGCCGACCGCAAGCAGGATGACGGCGGAGAGGCCGATATTGTTGATATTGAAGATGGTCAGGAAAGCGGAGTTCCGCCAGGTGAAAATAGCCACGAAGAAAACCAGGGCGGCGACGGCGAAGACGATCGAGGGGATGTCTTTGAGACGGCGGGCCAGGGATTTCGGGGGTTCGAGGGACGCTTCCGCCATGGGTCGGCCTTTCAGTCAGAATGAAAATATAACAATCACACAATCGCCTCGATAATATCCTGCGGCGTCGGTTTCTTTTCCTTGGGACAATCCACTTCCCGCGTCACCCTGCCGTCCTTCATGATCATCAGCCGGTTCCCCAGGCCAATGTCCTCCTCAAGCGTGTCGCACATGATGATTAGACTCAAGCCCGAATCGGCCAAAAGGCGAATCCGCTTGTAGATTTCCTCCTTCGCCCCCACGTCGATGCCGCGGGTGGGGTGGTCCAAAACCAGCACCTTGACGCCGGACGACAGCCATTTGGCAATGACCACCTTCTGCTGATTGCCGCCGGACAAATTGCCGCATTTGGTGCGGATGGACGGCGCTTTGACCCGGATGTCCGCCATCCAGTGCCGGGCGTTCTCCTTTTCCCGCGCCGGGCTAATCAGACCGAAGGAACGGAGGCGTTCGAGGATGAGCATGTTCATGTTGTCCTCGATGGAAAAGTCGAGGGCCAAACCTTCGCGGCGGCGGTCGATGGGGACGTGGCCGACCCCGGCGGCGAGGGCGTCCTCGGGCGAACGGATGCTCCGTTCCTGACCGTCGACGACGACCCGGCCGGAATCAAAACGCTCGACCCCCAAGAGGCATTTGCAGAGCTCTTCCTTACCCGAACCGATGAGGCCGACCAGGCTGAGGATTTCGCCTTCATGGAGGGTCAGGGACAGCGCTTCGAATGCGCCGGCTTTCGCGACGTTTTCCAACCGGAGGCGTTCGTGCGCCGCAGGTTGCCGCTGCTTGTCCTCGATGTAATGGTTCCCCAGCATGCCGCGGCCGACCATCAATTCCTCGATGCGGTGGATGTCCGCTTGGGCGGAGGGCATTTGGTCGATGTAATGTCCGTCCTTGAAAACGACGATGCGGTCGGAATTGGCGATGACCTCTTCGAGGCGGTGGGAAATGAGGATGATGGAGGCGGTTTTCTTGATTTCCTTCAGCGTTTCGAAAAGGGTCGCTACTTCCTTTTCCTGGAGGACCGTGGTCGGCTCGTCGAGAATCATGATGGGGTTTTCAGCGCCGTAGAATTCCAGCAGCCACAGGAGGCGGGCAATCTCCACCATCTGCTTGTCGGCGGCGGTTAGGTCGCGGATCAGGGTGTCGGGGTCGAGGGTGAGCTTGACCCGGGCCAGGATTTTCTGGCAGAGGGCGCGCATGCCGCGTTTGTCGAGGAGGCCGTATTTCTGGAAATTCCCTTCGTGACCCAGGAAGACATTGTCCTGAATCGACAGGTTGAAAATCATGCAGCCTTCTTGAAAGACCATGCCGATGCCGTGCTGCATGGCTTCATTGGGCGAGCAAAAGCGCATCGGTTTGCCGTTAATCAGGAACTCGCCTTCGTCCGGCTGGTAGAGACCGATGAAGATTTTCATCAGGGTCGATTTGCCGGCCCCGTTTTCGCCGACCAGGCCGATGATTTCGCGGGGTTTTACCTCGAAGTCGATGCGGTCCAGGGCGACGACGCTTTGGAAGCGTTTCGACATGCGCCGCATGAGAACGACGGATTCGGAGGTGGGGGTTGAACTTGGAGTCGAGGACAAGGCGCTTCTCCTATTACTTGATGAACCCGAGTTTCTTCCGGTCAATCGTCATCGCCACGGCGGAAATCAGTACAATCCCGTTCACCGCCTCCTGCGCGTAAGGGTTAATCTGCATCATCACCATGCCGTTGTTGAGACTGCAAATAATCAGGGCGCCCAGGACGGCGTTACGGGCCATGCCGAGGCCGCCCGTGAGGGACACCCCCCCCACCGCCACCGCGGTCATGGCCGGGAACTGGAGGAGATTCCCCACCCGCGCCGCCGCGCTGTTCAGGCGGGTGACCAAAAACAAAGCCGCCAGACCGTAGACGACCCCGGCCAAAATGAAGACCAGAATCTTCAGGCGGTCGACATTGATGCCGGCTTGTTTCGCCAGCGTTTCGTCGCCGCCGACCGCGTACATGGCGATGCCGGGGCGGGTGCGGTTTTGGAAGATTTCAAAGAGAATCCAGAAAGCCAGGGCGATGAAGGCGATATTGGGTATGCCGAAAAAGGCGCTGCCGGTGACGATCTTCTGAAATCGGGTGTCCTGAATGGGAATGGAACGGCCGCCGCTAATCATGATGGCGATACCGAAAAATACCCAGTTGATTCCCAAGGTGGCGATGAAGGAAGGCATTTTCAATTTGGTGTGGACCACGCCGGAAATCAGGCCGATTATTCCGCCCATAATCATGACTATGGGGACGATAAGGAAGCCGATGTCATTACTGTTTACGTTATTCTTTAAGAGGAGCCCGACCGCCACGCCGCAAATCGCCACCACCCCTTCCATGGACAAGTCCATGCCGCCGATGATGACGGTTTGGTGAATGCCCAGGGCGAGGATAATCGGAATGCCGGCGAGGCCGATGATGGCGTGCAGGTTGTCGACCGAGACGAAGCGTCCGTTCGAGCCGAAACCGAAGAACAGGAAGACAATCGCCAAGGCCAGGATTTGCCCCCAAATTCCCCAGCGTTGCAGGCGGCCGATTACCGGCAGGGAACGGTGCGGCACGGAGGCGGGAGCGGCGGAACCGGCGTCGGACATGGATGATTCCTTTATACACTACGCGACAAAATCGGGGAAGGTCGGTTCCAAAGCCGCATATAGTTTGTCGAACAAAGCCTTGTTCCGCCGGTAAACTTCGCGGTTGGCCGGATTCGGACTCACCCGGTCGACGATGCGGAAGAAATTATTGACCACGGAAAAGTCCTTGTAGACCCCGGCCCCGACCCCGGCGATGATCGCGGCGCCGATGGAAGTGGCTTCCTCGAGGAAATTCGGCCGGGCGATTTCGACATCGTAGATGTCGGCCATGATATGCCGCCACAATTCGCCTTTGGCGCCGCCGCCGATGACGGTTATCTTGTCGACCGGCCGGCCCTGACGCCGGAAAATGTCGACGATAATCCCCAGATTCATCGACACCCCTTCGAGGACCGAACGGACCAGGTCGCCACGGGTGTGGGTCATGGTGAGGCCGACCCAGCCGCCCCGGGCAATCGGATTCCAGCGCGGGGTGCGTTCGCCCAAAAGGTAGGGCAGGAAAAGGAGGCCATTGGCGCCGGCCGGTGAGGAGCTGGCGGTGCGGTTCATGAATTCGTAGGGGCTTTGCCCGCACGCTTCGGCGGTTTGGGCTTCCTCGTGACAGATTTCCCGCTTCAGCCAAGCATAGGAGGCGGCCGCCGTCTGCATGGTGCCGGTGGGGTGAAATGCCCCCGGCACGGCGTGGGCCCAGGTGAAGGTGCGTTCTTCCGGATCGTACAGCGGCTTGTCGCTCGTGGTGGCAATCCACGATGACGACCCAAGATAATTGTAGGTCAGACCCGGCGCGACGGAACCGGCGCCGACTCCGGCGCAAAGCCCGGCGCCGGCGCCGGCGACCACCGGAATCCCCGGCCGGAGGCCGATGGCTTCGGCGGCGTCGCGGGTGAGTTCGCCGACGATGCCGATGGAAGGGATGATCTCCGGCAATTTATCGCCGTCGAGACCGGCGGCGGCGACGAGTTCACTGGACCAGGTCCCGGCGACCAGATCGTAAAGATTGGTGCTGGAGGCGTCGGACGGCTCGGCAATCATCCGCCCGGTGAGGCGGTAGGTGAGGTAATCCTTGGCGTTCAGCATTTTGTAGGTGTTTTTGTAGATTTCCGGCTGATTGTCCCGCACCCACATCAATTTGGTCGCGCCGTAGGAGGCGCTGGCGCGGTGGCCGGTGATGCGGTAGACCCGGCTGCCGCCGGCTTTTTCCTTGAAGGCCGCTTCCTGCGGGGTCGAACGCTGATCACAGTAAAGCATGTGCTTACGCAGAGGCTTGCCCGCACGGTCCACGCAGAGGCAGCCCATCATTTGCCCGCTGAAGGAAATGGCCGCGACCCGGGCCGGATCGTGCTGCTCCATCAGCTTCCGGGTGGTGGCGCACACGGCGGTCCACCAATCGGCCGGGTCCTGTTCCGCCCAGCCGCCCGGCGCGTAGTCGGTGCCGTATTCGTGGGTGGTGCTGGCGATTAAGCCGCCTTCCTCACTGAACAGGGTCGCCTTGTTGCCGGTCGTGCCCAAATCATGGGCCAATAAAAGACGTGACATCAAGTTCTCCAGCGGGGATTGTCGACGAATTCCGGCTTGCCGTTTCTTTCCACGACCAATTTGCGGAAACCGTTTTTCTCGATGGTTCCGTAATCGTGGCCGGCGTCGGCGCGGAAGACGTAGAAGGTTTTCAAGGTTTCGTTGGGGGAAATGTTGACGCTCCGGTGGGCGTAGCGGCCCGGCACGTAGACGGCGGCGCCCGGTTTCAATTCCGCCGCCTCCCAGTCGCCTTCGGGGCTTTCCATCAGCATGTAGCCGTGGCCTTCGAGGCAATAGTAGACTTCGGCTGCGCCGAGAATGGTGTGGAAATGCCCCTTGGTCATGAAGTATTCGTCGCCGACCTTGCCCGGATAAACCAGACTGGTGCCGAGGGCGAGGTCGTCGGCCGTTTCGGGGATTTGCAGATCGAAGAAGTCGTAGACCTTGGTGTCTTCCTTGGCGAGCATGGCGGCGTAGGCGGCGGTGTCGTTAAAGATGCCTTTCAGGTGGGAGAGGTTTCTTTGCAGCGGCGGAAAGCCTTTAATGAAACCGCTCAATTTGTCAACTTCGAAAGTATGGGATTTTTTGCTGGTTCCGGCGATAGTCATGGCGGAGCTTCCTCCCGGGGTTTATGGAAACGGTTTTGGGGATAACGTAAATATGGGGATAGCGGTCCGGTGCAAAGCGGAGACGCTGGCGAACAGGGTGTAGGCTGGAGTATGTATCTGGTGAACAAGAATGTGAAACGCTTCCCCGGTAGAGATGCAAATTTAGTGCCAACGTTATCGTTTAATCCCGCCGGTTTGGTCAGGTATGCGAATTGTGCCCTGGCTATTTCAGGAATAGTGAAGCGAACACGGTCCGCTTTTCCCGAATAATCCCAGAAAATGCAATGTTCCGGCTTATATTACCTCCGGCATTGCTTTACGTCAAACAAGAAACGTCACCTTTGTCGACCGTCCCGCCCTCCCGTGTCGTCTTTTCCCTTGACAAATCGTATATTCCCTTGCTCATATTGAGCAAAACTCCCCATCCTTTCTCGTTTTGCGTAAGGCCATTACCCAAATGAACAAGAAAGCCATCCAGCAATTTCTCGAACGCGCCGGCAAAAAAAGCGTCCCTTTCTGGGGTATCGTCGGTTTGGCCGCCGACCTCCCCGCTGCGGCGGACGCCGGCGCCAGTTGGCTGTTAATCAGCCACACCGCCCTTTTTTTCCAGGATCTGCCGGCTTCGGTTATCGGCCTTTTGCCTTACGCCGACGCCAACCTGGTGGTTATGGACAATCCCCCGCCCCGCGACGCAGCGCTGCCGGTTTTCGCCGCCGCCTTCGCCTCCGACCAATTCCACACCCTTGGACAATTGCTCCAGGAACTCCGCCAGGCCGGCTTTTCGGCTATCCAAAACTTTCCCAGTGTTCTCCACGCCGAGGGTAAATACAAGGCTTTTCTCGACGCGGCCGATATGGGCTATACCCGTGAAGTGGAACTGATTCGCCAAGCCGCCGCGGCGGGTTTTTTCACCTCCGCCCTAATCGGGTCGGAAGAACAGGCGCAGGAAATGCTATACGCCGGTGCGGATCAACTGGTATTTCATCCCGGCCTCAACGCCGACGGCGAACACCGCGACTGGAACGCCTCCACCCGGCAGCGCTTTGAAAAAATCGCCGTGGAAGCGCGAAAAATACGCCCCAAGATTCTACTCGTCCGCAGCGGCTGCCTCCCCAACGATTGGCCTCCGGCCGCTCCGGAAGCGGGGGTGGCGGTGCAATATGACGGGAATTTTCGCCAATTGGGAAAGTTAACCTTGCCAAAATCGGGAAAATGTGCTACGGTTTCTCAAAACGTGTAATTTACCGAACGCTAAGTTACGGGAAACGCCTCCGTAATAATGGTATGATTATTGTTTTGTACCGGAATCCCCCTTTCCATCGGGGAATTCAGCTAAAAATTCAGACATTTTGGTCGAAAGATCCGCAATTTTTACTAGTGGCAGACAATTTGCTTTAATTCACGCCAACAATAAAAATTTTCCCGACAAATTTGTTCGCCGACACTAACCCCACGTTGCCGCAATTGCCACTATTTTCACCCCCGCCCTATTTCTGCAGATTACCTTGGGACGCCCAAGGAAGAATTCCTTTATTGGCTCTTCAGGAGGAAAAACACCATGTCGCACCGCTCCACCGCCGCCGCCCTGGCTCTCGCCCTGGTCTTCTGCGTCGCCCTCGCCGCTCCCGCCGCCGATCGCCTCCGCTACAACGTCCCCGACCATCTGCAAAAATCCAAGCTCTTCGTCACCCTCCCCTCGGATCTCGTCGCCACCCCCGATTCGATGGCTGTCCACCCCAATGGCGACCTGGTTCTCACCTGCCCCAATTTCGGCGACCTCTCCATGCCCGGCCGCCTGGTCCGCATCGACCGCGACCGCCGCGTCCACAACTGGTTCGAAGTGCCCGTGAATCCCCGTTCCGGCGTCGCCCGCCCCATGGGCCTCGACTTCGACCCCGAAGGCAACCTCTATCTCGTCGACAACCAGGGCTGGACCGGCCGTCCCGAATGCGTCGACCAGGGCCGCATCCTGAAGATCGAATTCGACCAGAACGACAAGCCCGCCAAAGTCACCGAAGTCGTCACCGGCATGGAGCACCCGAACGGCGTCAAGTTCCGTAACGGCCGCCTCTACGTCACCCAGAGCTGCATGAACCGGGTCAAGGATTTCTCGGGTAAACTCGTCAGCGCCCTCTACTGCTTCCCCGCCGACGCCAAGGGCATCGTCGTCCAGAACACCCTTGACGACGCCAACATCATCGCCACCTTCATCACCGTGAACCCCGACATCCAGTACGGTGTCGACGGCCTCGTCTTCGACAAGCGCGGCAACCTCTACGTCGGCAACTTCGGCGACGGCGCCGTGAACAAGCTGATGTTCAACGAATACGGTGCGGTGAAGTCGAACCTCGTTTGGGCACAGAACCAGGAACAGCTCATGACCACCGACGGCATGTGCATCGACGGCGCCGGCAACATCTACGTCGCCGACTTCTCCCCGAACGCCGTCGCGAAAGTCACCCCCATGGGCCGCGTCACCCGCATCGCCCAGAGCCCCGATTCGAACGGCGCCGAAGGCCAGCTCGACCAGCCCGGCGAACCGATCATCTGGGACGGCAAGCTGATTCTCAGCTGCTTCGACATGGTCACCGACGACGGCAAGGTGAACAGCGCCCACGATTATCCGCAGACCCTCGCCTACATCGAACTCAACTAGGATTACGCGCCGGGTCGATTGCACCGCCAATCGGCCCGGCCAAAAATTGATTTGCCTGAAATTGTTCCTTAACTTTTTTTAGGAGAACCAGACATGAGAAAAACCTTCCTCGCCGCCCTCGCCGTCCTCTTCTGCCTGAGCGTCGCCATCGCCGGCGAACGTTCCCGCAACACCTACTACTACGTCGCCCCCGGCCTCGGCCAGCCCTACTGCTACGACATGCACCTCGGCTTCAAGTATGCCGCCGACAAGTTCGGCTGTGAAATCATCCGCCAGGGCTCCGACGACTGGAACTCGCAGACCGCCTGCGAAGCGCTGGAACAGGTCATCGCCAAGAAACCCGCCGGCATCATCACCGTCGCCTGGGACCCGGCCATGAACCCCGGCATCATCAAGGCCCAGAAAGCGGGCATTCCGATTCTACTCGTCGAAGCCGAATCCGGCGAAAAGGGCGACATGTACATCGGCCTCGACAACGTCGAAGCCGGCCGCGAAACCGCCGACCAGCTCCTGAAATTCGGCGGCAAATCCGGTAAACTGCTGGTCATCGGCAACTGGGGCTCCACCAACATCGACCAGAAGTTCCAGGGCCTGAAGGAACGCCTCGCCGGCACCGGCTGGCAGATTGTCGGCGACCAGGACGGCGAATGCGAAGCCACCGCGAGCCTGCGCGCCGCCAAGGATCTCCTCAACAACCATCCCGAAGCCACCGCTTTCGTCGGCCTCGACTCCGCCTGCGGCGCCGCCATCGGCACCGCCATGGAAGAACTCGGCAAGAAGCCCGGCAGCCTCACCGTCATCGTCGCCGACCGCGAAGACGCCATGCTCGAGTACATCAAGTCCGGCTACGTCCAGGCCTCCCTCACCAACCGGACCGCCATGATGTGCTACCTCGCCGTCGACTTCCTGGAAATGATCACCAAGTACGGCTTCCACGACATTCCCATCACCAGCAACAACAAGAACGCCAAAATCAGCGTCTTCCCCCCGGCCATCTACACCGCCAACGTCGTCATCAACAAAGATAACGTCGACAACTTCGACCACAACCAGATGGACAGCTACGACACCCCGCTTTATCACTGAGTCTTTCGCCGAGGGCGGCCGGAACAGCGGCCGCCCTCCACTTTTTTTCAACATCAGCGAACAGGTAGCGACCCATGCCCGACCCCGACGCCGATTTCCTGCAGATTCAAGACATCTCGAAAAGCTACGGCGTGGTGAAAGCCCTCGCCAACGTCTCCGTCAATATCCGCCGCGGTGAAATCCACACCATCATGGGCGAGAACGGAGCCGGCAAATCCACCCTCATGAAAATTCTCGGCGGCGAAACGGCACCGGACTCCGGCGCCGTTCAGCTGTCCGGTCAACGCATAAAAACCTACAGCCCCGCCGCCGCCCATGCCCTCGGCATTCAAATGGTCCACCAGGAGCTGGCTGTCTTCGAAAACCTGAGCGTCGCCGAAAACATCTTCCCGCATTACCGCCGCGAGCAATCCCTAATCTCGTATCGGGACCTTTATGCCGAAGCCCACCGCCAGCTGGAACTTTTCGGCCTGAAGACGATTCGCCCGGAAACGCCCCTGGCTTCCGTGACCCTCGCCGGCCAGCAAATGGTGGAGATTCTCCGCTGCATCGTGGCGAAGCCGAAGGTCATCATCCTCGACGAACCGACCTCCGGCCTGAACGACGACGAGGCCGACAAACTCCTGGCCATCCTCCGCCGCCTGAAGGGTGAAGGCATCACGGTGATTTACATTTCCCACCGCTTCAAGGAAATCATGGCCATTTCCGACCGGATTACCGTACTCCGCGACGGCCGTTTCGTCACCACCCTGGTGAACGACGGCACGGTCACCGAGAACGATCTTATCAACAACATGGTCGGGCGTGACCTGGGACAAAGCCTGTACCGGATTAAAAGCGTCGCCGGAGCGGCGCCGGACGCGGAAACGCTCTTGGAGGTGAAAAGCCTCGCCAAGAAGAACGCCCTCAAGCCCACCAGCCTGAAATTGGGAAGGGGCGAGATTGTCGGCGTTTTCGGTCTGGAAGGATCGGGCGTGAACAAGCTGTCCCGGATGCTTTACGGCCTCGAGTCGCGGGACTCCGGTGCGGTTGAGGTGAAGGGCAGGCCGGTCGCGCCCCTCACCCCGGGCAGGCTGGCCCGGGAAAAGGTCATGTACCTGAACAACAACCGGAAAATCGCCGGCCTGCTCCTGGACCTGCCGGTCACGGACAATTTGTCGCTGCCGGTCCTGGAGCGTTATTCCGGGCCGGGCGGTTTCATCAATTTCCAGGGTCTCGCCGACACGGCGCGCAAATTCGTGCATGCCTTCTCCATCGCCCTGCCCTCGTTGTCGACCCGGCCCAGGAATCTCTCCGGCGGCAATCAACAGAAGGTCATGCTTTCGGCTTGTCTCGTGCCGGAGCCGGAAATTCTCATCGTCAACGAACCGACCCGCGGCATCGACGTCGGGGCCAAGACGGAGATCCACCGCTTTCTCCTGGACCTCGCGGCGAAGGGGGTGGGGATACTGGTGTTCAGTTCCGAACTCCCCGAACTCATGAGTTTAAGCGACCGGATTCTGGTGATGCGGAACAATTCGCTGGCAGGCGAGGTGCGTGCCGGCGAATTCACGGAACAGGCGATCATGCGTTACGCGGCGGTCGGGGGTGACGAGGTCTTAGGGGAGGAAAAGCGGTCATGAGCGCCCAAACCGGCAGAACCCTTCAGGAGAACGAGAAGAAGAAATTCGATTTCAGCGGCTGGATGATACTTTATCTTTCCGCCGCCCTGTTCCTGTTTCTTTCCCTCACCCGTCCCTCCTTTCTGACCTTCTCCAATATCCATTCGATTTTCTACGAAGTGTCCTTCAATTTCTTCGCCGCCATCGGTTTCACCCTGCTGATTATCATGGGTGAACTCGACCTTTCGGTCGGTTCCCTTTTCGGATTCGGCGGCGCCATGATGGGGCTGTTCGTATTTTCCTACAAGCTGCCGATGCAGGTGGCGATACCCCTGGCGGTTCTGGTCGCCGCCGCGATTGGGCTGGCGGCCGGTATCCTTATCACCCGTTTCCGCCTGAACTCGATGATGGTGACCATCGGGGTGATGATGGCGGTGAAGGGGGTGAACTGGATTCTCATCACCAAATTCAGCGGCCGGCAGCTTCCCGCCGCCTTCCGCCGATTCGCCTCCGCCGAATGGCAGGGGGTGAAGTGGACCATTCCCCTGATGCTGGTGGTGGCGTTGATTTTTGAACTCCTCCTTTGGCGGTCCCGCCACCTGAAGCAGCTCTACTACATCGGCCACAACGTCGCCACGGCGGTTCTCTACGGCCTTTCCGCGAACCGGGTGAAGTGCCTGTGCTTCATGCTTTCGGCCGCCTTGTCCGCCTTCGGCGGGGCCTTGATGACCGCCCGCATGGCGCACCCCCATGTCACCATCGGGAGCAATCTGGAAATCAACATCATCACCGCCTCGGTCATCGGCGGCGCCAGCATTTTCGGGGGGCGGGGCAGCATGATCCGCACCATGCTCGGCCTCTTCTTCGTGTCGATGCTGCAGAACGGCATGACCTCCTACAATATCAACACCTATGTCCAACAGATTATTCTGGGTTCAATTCTGGTACTGGCTATTTACCTGGACGTCCGCCTGAACGCGAAAAGGGCTTAGTGCAATGCTAGGGAAAATTTTCGGCCGGAACGAATCGGTATCCGCCGCGCTTTGCTTCATCCTGATCCTGGTCCTGACCCTCACCGGCGAGGTGTTCTGGACCCGGGGGAATTTCGAAAGCCTCCAGGCCAGTATCGCCCCCACCGCCATCATGGCCTTCGGGATGATGCTTCTCCTGATCTGCGGCTACTTCGATTTGTCGATTGGTTCGACCATGCTCCTGGCCGGAATTCTCTCGGCCCGCTTCGCGCTTTTTGGTTTTCCCCTTCCGGTCATCATTGCCCTGGTGCTGGTGGCGGGTTTATTGGTCGGCTGCCTGAACGGTTATCTGGTGGCGGTTCTGCGCATCAACGCGCTTATCGCCACCATCGGCACCCAGTACATTTGTTACGGTGCGGCCATGACCATGCTGGACACGGTGCGGGCGCTGGGGAAATTTTCCGACGACTTCATCCACATGGGTTCCGGGCAAGTGCACGGCCTCTATTACATGACCTGGATAATGCTAATTCTCCTGGTCGTCTTCAGCCTGTTTCTCGGTTACACCCGGGCCGGCCGTTCCCTCTATTTTGTCGGCGGCAACCGCGAGGCGGCGCGGCTGATGGGGTTTTCGGATGTCAGGATCATCTTCGGCTGCTATGCCCTGACCGGCTTCCTGGCCGCTCTCGCGGGTCTTCTGGCGGTGGCGCGGATTCAGAGTCCGTCGCAATACATGGGCCTGGGCATCCACATGACCTGCATCATCGCCTGCGTGGTCGGCGGCGGCTCCTTCGCCGGCGGCAAGGGGTCGGCTTTGGGGGCGCTACTCGGGGTCGCCTTCATGTCCCTCCTGACGAACATGTTCAATCTTCTGGAAATGAACACCCAGCTCCAGAACGTGGTGGTGGGGCTGACCCTGGTGGCGGTCATCGTCATTGACGGCTATTTGAATCTGAAGAAAATGCGGGCCATGGGGAAAATCTGAGCCAGTAAGGAAAAAAGCGATGGCAAACATACTCGTTACTCCGCGTTCCATTTCCGAACCCGCGCATCCGGCCCTTCGCCCGCTTCTGGAAGCCGGACACACGCCGCTCATCCCCAGTCCGGGAAAACTCCCGACCCCGGAAATATTACGTGAGGTTCTCCCCAAGTGCGAGGGCTGGCTGGCTGGAGTCGAGCCGATTACGGCCGACCTGATGGATGCCGGGCCGAAGCTGCGCATCATCGCCAGGAACGGCGTGGGCGTGGACAACGTGGATTTGGTCGCCGCGAAGGCGCGTGGCATCGAAGTGGCGGTCACGCCGGGTGCGAACAGCCGGGGCGTGGCGGAATTGGCTTTGGGACTGATTCTCAACGTGGCGCGGGGCGTGGCGGAGAGCGATCGTTCGGTCCGCGCCGGCGGCTGGGGGCGGACGCAGGGGTTCGAGTTGCAGGGTAAAACGCTGGGACTGGCCGGTTGCGGTCAAATCGGGAAACTTCTCGCCGGCATGGCCCTGGGCATCGGCATGCGGGTCGTCGCCTACGACATCATGCCCGATCCGGCGATGGCGGCACGGGAAAATTTCCGCTATGCGGATTTGGAGGAAATGCTCCGTTCCGCCGACGTCCTGTCCCTCCACATGCCGGCGGACAAGAAGCCGTTCCTCGACGCGGAGCGCTTGGGGATTTTGAAGAAAGGCGTGGTGGTGGTGAATACCGCCCGGGCGGCTCTGGTGGACCAGGAGGCGCTGTTGCCCCTTTTGGATTCGGGCCGGGTGCGTGGCTACGCCGTGGACGTGTTCGACCCCGAACCCCCGGGCGAAACGGCGTTAACCAGGCATCCGAAGGTCCTATGTAGCGCGCATCTCGGCGGGTTCACGGCGGAGAGCGTGCTGAGGGCGGGTAGTCAGGCGGCGGAGAACATCGTCCGGAAATTGGGGGTGTGAGAGCGGTCACTCCGCCAGAATCACCTCTACATTTTCATTCCCCGTCTTGATTTCCTTCACCGCCTCGGCGCCGAGTCCGGCGTCGGTGACCAGCGTTTCTATGTCCGCCAGGGCGGCGAAATGCACGAAGGCGCGTTTTCCGTATTTGCTGCTGTCCATCAGCATGATGCGTTCCGTTGCCGCCGCTACCATGGCGCGTTTGACTTCGGCGTGCTCCAGGTTCGGCGTGGTGAAACCGCCTAGCCGGGATAAGGCGTTACTGGCCAAAAAGGCCTTGTCCACATTCAGGCGAACCAAACCCTCCACCGTCATCGGTCCGACCGTGCACTGAAATCCCCGTCGCAGTTCCCCGCCAAGCAAAATCAGGTTCAGACCCGGCGCCTCCTCCAAGGCGGAGGCGATGGCCAAGTCGTTCGTCACCACGGTCAGGCCATTACGCTCGAAAAGCAATTTCGCCAATTCCAGGGTGGTGGTGCCTGAGTCCAGGATGATGATGTCCCCGTCCTCGATTAGTTCCGCCGCCCGGCGGGCGATGCGGCGTTTTTCCGCCACTCTCTCGACCGCTTTCAAGCGGCTGTTCGGTTCGAAGCCGGCTTTCTCGGTGGGGATGGCTCCGCCGTGGGCGCGACGGAGACGCCCAGCCTCGGCGAGACTGCGGAGGTCCGCGCGTATGGTCGCGGGAGAAACGCCGAAGCGCTGGCATAATTCCGGCACGAGAATTTTCGATTTCGCCTGGAGGAGACGGATTATTTCCTCGCGGCGCTCCAGGGCGAGGAGAGGCGTTTCGTCGGCAGGGGGCGATTGCATGTCCGGGCTGGATTTTTTCTGACGTTTCATGGCCGGCAACCGTTCGCAGCCCACGGCGGCAACTTATGCAGCTCTTCGAAAGTCCCTCGGAGCGCCGTGAAAAGTCCGGCGTAAATCCGCCGCCGCGCCGCATAAAACTCCCGACGGCCCAAATCCGGCTCCACCCGGCCCGTCTCCCGGAGCACCCTCATTGTCAGAACGTCCGGCCGTTCGTAAAGCCCGGCCATGCACCCGCCCACGGCGCAGCAGGTCAGAAGGGAGGTGTCGGCGAGATTAATCGTCCGTACCGGCAAACCCAATACGTCCGCCTTGATTTGCCTGAACAGCCGCCCTTTCGAACCGCCGCCGGCGGCGGTTATGTCGTGGAAGGTCAATTCGGGGATCAACCCCCGGATGATGTCCTGGTAAATCCCGTACTCGTAGGCGATACTCTCGAGAATCGCCCGGTACATATGCGCCCGGCCGTGCTTCCAGTGCAAATTGACGTAAGCCCCCCGGACGGCGGTGTCGTTCGGGCACACCCGGCCGGAAAAATGCGGCAGGAACAGGAGGTCCTCGGCGCCCGGCGCCACTTCCGCCGCCATTTCGTTCAACCGCTCGTAGTCGAACTCGCCTCCAAGGACATCGTCCCTGAACCATTTCAGGCACATGCCCCCGCCATTGATGTAAGCCATCGGGGTGTACGTCCCTTCCATTACCCCGTTCGGAAACATGATGGTCCCGCTCCCCACATCCGGCCGGAACACCCCCGCCGCGCAGGCAAGGACCGAAGCCGTCCCCGCCACGTCCAGCATGCTGCCGGGCTTCACCACCCCCGCGCCGAAAATGGAGGCGGCGGTGTCGCCGCAACCGGCCGCGATCGGCAGTCCAGCCGGCAAGCCGCAGCGCTCGGCCATCTCCCGGGTCAAACCGCCGGCCCGGTCCCAAGGCTTGACGATACGGGGCATTTTTTCCGCCCCAACGCCCAGTGTCGACAAGAGGTCGGTAGACCACTTTTTCGCCGCGGTGTCGGCGAAGCCGGAGAAGTGGAGATAAGTATGGTCGATGAAGGCGTCGTCCCCGCCGAGGCCGCAGAGTCGCATCACCACATAGGCGGCGGGTTGGACGAAACGGTGGATGCGGCGGAAAACGTCGGGGCGTTCATTTTTCCACCAGAGGATTTTCGGGCCGTGGGCGTAGGTGACCGGGCACCCGGTGAGGGCGATGATTTTCGCCTCGCCGCAGTCGAGGAAGGGCTGGCGGTATTTTCCGCAGCGGGTGTCCAGCCAGCTGTCGTAGGGGGTGACGGCGAGGCCTTCCCGGTCGACCCCCATCACCCCGGCCATTTGCCCGCAGAGGCACAGGGCCTGGGGTTTAAGCCGGGGAACTTTGCCGGAAATTTCCGCCAGGCAACGCACGACCGAGGCGAGCATTTCCTCCGGGTCCTGTTCCACCGCCCCGGGTTCCGGATGAATCAGCTTCGAGGCTTCGAAGGCTTCGGCCAGCACCTTGCCGTCCCGGTCGCATAGAACCGCCTTGGTGCCCTGGGTTCCCAGGTCGATTGCGATTAGCATGGTCGTCCCCCATGAGTTTTGTGAACGGCGAAAAACGGCTTATTTGTGGACTTTCACTCGAAGACCACCACTTGCTTCAGCCCCACCGCCTTTTCGGCGTTCGTGAAAGCCTGCTGGATGTCCTTAAGCGGGAAGCGATGGGTCACGAGCGAATCCAGATCCATCAGCCCCGCCCCGACAAAGCCCAGGGTTTTCCAATAATGCCCCAGAGAGGCCCGGGTCGTGCCGGTCACGGACAATTGTTTGTAATGGATGATATTTGTGTCGAGTTCGACCTTTTCCTTGCCTTTGGGGAGGCCGCCGAAGAAATTCACCCGGCCGTCCACGCCGGCCAGGGCGAAGGCGGCCTGTTGCGCCGCAACCGCGCTGCAGGCGGTGATGACCACATCCGCCCCCTTGCCGCCGGTCTCGTCGGCGAGGCGCCGGGGCAGGTTTTCGGTGACGATGATCAGGGCCGGTTCGAGACGGGCGCATTCGGCCAGGCGTTCGGGGGAGAGATCGTTCAGGATGATTTTGGCCGCGCCGGCCATTTTGGCGAGGCGGGCGTGCATCATGCCGATGGCGCCGGCGCCGATGATGAGCACGGTGTCGCCGGGATGAACCTGGTAACGTTCGAAGGCATTGTATACGCAGGAAAGCGCTTCGTTCGCCGCCGCCGCCGCGAAGGAGACTTTCTCCCCCAACGGCGCGAGGTTCCCCTGCCGCACCGCCGCGGCGGGGATGCGCACGTATTCGGCGAAGCCGCCGTCCAGGTGAATCCCGAGCGCGGTCAATTTGCCGCAATGGTGGCTTTTCCCCGACACGCAAAAGCCGCAGTGGCCGCAGCCGATGTTCGGGGCCACCGCCAGCCGGTCGCCGGGGCGGTAACCTTCGACCCGGTCGCCGACTTTTTCGACCACGCCGGCCAGTTCGTGCGCGAGGACCAGGGGGTGGCCGGCGTCGACGCCGGCGGCGCCGTTTTTGAGCATGCGCAGGTCGGTGCCGCAGACCGCCGCCGCCTTGACTTTGAGGAGCACTTCTTCCGGGCCGATTTCCGGGACCGGCATTTTCTCGACTCTTAAATCGTCCTTGCCGTAAAGTCTGGCCGCCAGCATTTCCATGATTTTTCCTCTACGAAAATTTTTTCAAGCAAGCGCCACAATGCGTTTTTCCCTAATGGACAAATTCCCCGCATTCACCACCCTCACCGCCATCTTGCCGTCATGTCCGCCAACCCGCGGCGGCGTGCCGTTGAGAATGCTTTCGATGAAGGCCGTGTCCTCCCTCAGGTAGGCGTCCTTGAAAAGGCCACGCCAACTGTCGATCAAAGCTTCATGCCCCGACTTGTCCCTGGCCGTACAAACCAGGACCGATTCGTCCCTGACCCGGCCGATAAAGACGCAGCCTTTGGTGCCGAGAATTTCCATCCGCGCATCATAGGCGTAGCCGACGCCCTGGGCGCCGTCCAGCATCCCCTGCACGCCATTCGAAAAAGTCGCCACCGCCACCACATTGTCGTAAAAATCGGGGAAATCCCGACGCGCGTCGGGACAACGGTAATTGCCGCCGATGGCGTGAATAGTGGCGAATTCGCCGCCGGCGAACCAACGCATGGCGTCGATGTCATGGCTGTTCACCTCGGCCAGGGGACCGTTCGATTTGGCGAGATCGTACATCCAGGGCTGGGGCACGCTGGGACCGCGGGTGTTCGACCTGACCATCACAACCTCGCCGATTTCGCCGGAATCCACCACCGCCTTGGCCCGCTCGAACCCGGCGTCGAAACGGCGCATGAAACCAATCTGCAAAACCACTTTCGCCGCGGCGGCGGCCTGAATCATGTCGTCGCATTCCGACTCGATCATGGCCATGGGTTTTTCACAGAGGACATGCCGCCCGGCCGCCGTCAAATCGAGGACGATGTCCCGGTGATATTTGGTGGGAGCGACCACCACGAAGGCGTCGATGTCCTTTTCCCCCAAGGCGTCGCGGTGACTGGCGTAATAGCGCTCAATCCCCAGTTCGGCCGCGCCGTTGGCGGCTGTTTCGATAACCGGATCCACCAGCGCCTTCAGCCTGGCCCCCGGCACATTTTTGGCGAAATTCACCGCGTGAATCATTCCGGCCCGGCCCGAACCCACCACGCACACCCCCACTTCGCTCCTGGTCATACCCGTTCCTCCAGAAATCCGGCATCGCCCGTGATTGAGATAATGTGTTCGCATTTTCTTTCTTTTATTGTCATTTTATAGCATATCAAATCCATCGTCAATCCCAATACCAAAAAACGACAATAATAAATAATAAAAGGCAGTTAGCGAAAGCTGCCCGGCAAAGCACCGCCGGCCCCTTTTTCGTCGGACCCGAAAGAAACGCTTCCGTCGCGGGCGGTGGTGCATAGAATGTTCTGCCGGAAGTTTTGCCATAGCCCAATAATCATCCTACAAGGACCGCCATGCCCGATCTCAATCCGCAGCAGCTCGCCGCCGTCCGCCATGCAGCCGGCCCCCTCCTCATCCTCGCCGGCGCCGGCACCGGGAAAACCCGCGTCGTCACCGAACGCATCGCCCACTTGCTCCGCCACGGTCACCGGCCGGAAAATATCCTCGCCGTAACCTTCACCAACAAGGCGGCAAACGAGATGCGCTCGCGCCTGATTCCCCTCGCCCCGAAAAATCTCGGCTTGAAGGAACTGGTCGTCTCCACCTTCCATTCCCTCGCCGTCCGACTCCTCCGCCGCGACGCCCCATCCCTCGGTTACACCCCCTCCTTCGCCATCTGCGATTACGGCGAGCAAATGTCCCTGGTGAAAAAAGCCGCCTCGACCCTCAGGGCCTCCGCCGCCCCCAAACCCGAGGACGCCCTCCGGAAAATCAGCGCCCTGAAGAACAAGGGAACCACGCCGGAACAATTCGACCGCGCCGCCACCGACGACGAGGAACTCACCCTCGCCGCCGTCTACCGCCGCTACCAGGACGCCCTCCGCCGGCAGAACTGCTTCGACTTCGACGACCTGCTGCTGCAAGCCTTGACGCTATTACGCACGAACCGGGACGCCCTGGACCATTGGCGCGGCCGCTGGCGGCACATCATGGTCGACGAATTCCAGGACACGAACAGCGTCCAATTCGAACTGGTGCGCCTCCTCGCCGCGCCTCTCGACAATCTTGCCGTGGTCGGGGACGACGACCAGTCCATTTACGCCTGGCGGGGGGCGGTCGCCGGTAACATCCTGCGTTTCCGGGAACACTTCCCCCAAGCGGTGGAAATCGCCCTGGAACAGAATTATCGCTCGACCGGCAATATCCTTTCCGCCGCCAATGCGGTGATAAAAAACAATCCCGGCCGCCGCGAGAAAAATCTCTGGTCGAAACTGGGCGACGGCAAACCCCTCCGGCTCATTCCCGCGAACGATCAATTCCACGAAGCGGAAACGGTCGCCCGGGACATCCGCGAAAGGGTGCGGGAAGCCGGCCGGGAAAAATCGAACTGGAACGATTACGCCGTCATCATCCGCGCCAATTCGCAATCCCGCCCCTTCGAAGACGAGTTCCTGGCCGGCAAAATCCCCTTCCGGGTCATCGGCGGCCAAAGTCTGTTCGATAGAAAGGAGGCGCGGGACGTCCTCTCCTACCTGGCCGTCGCGGCGAATCCGGAGGCGGACAATCAGCTGCTGAGGGTAATCAACGTACCACCCCGGGGCATCGGCGAAAAGACCCTGGATCAGCTGACCGCCCACGCCCTGAAACACGGCCGGAAGCTCCAGGACCTCCTAGCCCACCCGGAGCGGGTCGAGGGGATTTCCGCCAAGGCGGGCGAGGCCATGCGGAGTTTTCACGCCCAGATAATCCGCTGGCGGAAACGGCTCGACGACGGTGGCTACGCGGGACTGGTCGCGGACATTCTGGCCGAAAGCGGTTACCGGCAGGAAGTGGAGGCGTTGTACCGCGACCCCCTGGAGGCGGCGTCCCGCTGGAACGAGGCGCTGGAGGTCGGGGAATCCCTGGAATCATACGCGCAGGCGAACGCCGCGGCCGGCCCGGGGGAATTATTGCGGGATTTCCTTGCCGAGGCGGCTTTGGCGGGGAGACAGGACGACAGCGACAAGAAGGATCGGGAGAACGCGGTACGGATCATCACCGCGCATTCTGCCAAAGGTTTGGAATTCCCCGTCGTCTACCTGCCCGGTCTCGAGGAGGATATTTTCCCCCACAAAAACGCCGTCGAAGCTGACGACGTGCCGGAGGAGCGGCGGCTGTTTTATGTGGCGCTCACGCGGGCGCGGCGGGAACTGGTCCTCCTGTGGAATCGGGCGCGGGTGGTGCGGGGTAAAGAGGTGAAGCGGGCGCCAAGCCGCTTCCTGGAGGAGATTCCGGGAGAGTTTATCGAAAAGGCGGACACCCCGACGCGGCAGGATGAACGTTTGGAGTGGCTGGCGGGACTCAGGGCCAGGCTGGGTCGGGGCGGGGAATAGCGCCCGGCGGGAAAAATTACCCGCCAAAACCCAAACGGCAGTTTTTTTAAGCGCCCTTGTCTTTTCCGTTTTTAGGAGGTAAACTAAAGAATAGCCGCCTGGTAGGTTCGTTTCACCATACGGGCAGAGGAGTAAAAACATGCTGAAGCCGAGGAAAACAGATATCATTTCCCCGAAAAAACTTTTTGTATGCGTTCCAGGCCTCATTCCTTTATCCTTTTACCTGATCCTCGCCGCCGGCATAGCTTCATACATATTCCCATATCCCCCCTCCCGGACCGCCGTTGCCGGTGAAGAAAGCGGCGCCGCCCCGCCCACCTTGCCTACCACGAATGGAGAAATCCGCAACATCGGCGATTTGGAAGGGAAACGCCTCGGCGTCCTGGCCGGCACCATACTCGACAACGCCATTAATGACGCCCTCGATTTCACCCAGATTATCTACTTCGACGACAACGAGCACGAAATCGCCGCCCTGCTGGCCGGGGAAATCGACGCCATCATCGACGACGATCCGGTCGTCCGCTACTACGCCGCCCGCGACCCCCGGCTCCGCCGCGTCGACGGCCACATCCAGGACGACAATTACGCCTTCGCCACCCGTTACGAGGACAAGGAGCTTCATGATAAAATCAACCGCGAACTCTTGAGCATGATTGAGGAGGGAGTGATCGCGGATCTCGAAAAGCGCTGGCTGGACAGTCCCGACGACGCCACTCGCGTCCTGCCGGATTTGCCCGAAGCCGTGGACGCCCCAGTTCTCCGCCTGGGGGTCAGTTCCGTTTCGGCGCCTTTCTGCTATGTGAATTCCTCCGGCCGGCTGGTCGGCCTCGACATCGAACTGATGGAACGCCTGTCCCGCCGTATCGGCATGCGGCTGGTCATAACCGACATGGAGTTTTCGCGGCTCATCCCCTCCCTTCTGGACGGCGACATGGATATTATCGGTTCCTGCTTCAGCATAACCGAGGAACGCCGGAAAATGATCGATTTCACTTCCAGCTACTACGTGGGGGGCGTCGCCGCCCTGGCCCTTGAGGACGGCGTGACCACGACCGGCCCGCAAGACCAGAACGGAACCTGACCGCCATGGCCGATTCCCCCCTCCGCATCGACCCACCCGAGGACGTCCTCGCCATCCTCCGCCAATTGCGTCAGGCCGGCCACCCCTCCTACCTCTGCGGCGGCTGCGTGCGGGACAGCCTGCTGGGGGTCAAACCCAAGGACTACGACATCGCCACCGCGGCGAATCCATCCCATATTGAAAGCCTGTTCCCCAAAACCCTGGCCATCGGCCGGGCCTTCGGGGTGATGCTGATTGAAGGCGCCCCCAGCAAATATTACGAAGCCGCGACCTTCCGCTCCGACCACGATTACGCCGACGGCCGGCGACCCGAAGGGGTGACTTTCTCCACGCCGGAGAAAGATGCGGAACGCCGCGATTTCACCATGAACGCGCTGTTTTACGATCCCTTCGAACAGAAGGTGATCGATTACGTCGGTGGCGTGGGGGATATCGAAAAGCGGCTGGTGCGCTGCGTGGGGGAACCGGAACGGCGTTTCCGGGAAGACCACCTCCGCCTGTTGCGGGCGGTGCGGTTCGCGGCGCGGACCGGCTTCCGGGTCGAAGGTGAAACCTGGCGGGCGCTTTCCGCTTTGGCGGCCCTGGCCGCGAGCGTGGCGCCGGAACGCCTCGCCGCCGAGACCGAGGCGATGCTGGTCGGAGGCGCTTCCCGCCGCTCCTTCGTCATGCTGGAGAAAAGCGGGCTGCTCCACTGCCTTTTCCCCGAATTGGCGGCTTTGCGAGACGTCAGGCAACCGCCGGATTTTCATCCCGAGGGGGATGTCTGGGAACACACCCTGCTGTTACTGCGTTTAAACGACGCCGCCGTTCTGGGGAGGAACGAACCGGGTTTGGCCTCAGCCACACCCAATACCGATACGCGGGCCAATGCCGAGAGGCAGGTTGATACCGATACCTCGTCCTGCATTGATGGAGAAGCGGAGGCGCCGGGACCGGCTCCGGCCGATCTCGACCCGGCGCGGGGCATGGAACGGGGGGAGTTCTCTCCGGAGGAGTATGCCGCGGGGATTCGGGAATGCCGGCAGGCGCTCGAGGAATGGCAGGGGGCGACTTTGGCTTGGGCGGGGCTATTGCACGACATCGGCAAACCGGCGACCTTCAGCGTGTCCGACCGGATCCGCTTCAATAATCACGACCTCCTGGGGGCGGAAATGGCGGTGGAATTTCTCCAGCGGCTCCGGCGTCCCCGCCGGGTGACCGAGGCGGTTTACGATCTCGTTCGCCGCCACATCCATTTTTCCACCCTCAGGAAAATGCGGAAAAGCAAGCTCCGCCGCTGGCTGCGGGAGGACAGCTTCCCCATGCATCTGGAGCTGCACCGCCTGGACTGCGTGGCCTCCCACGGCATGCTGGCAAACTGGTATTACGGTCTCGGGGAATGGCGGAGCGAGAAGGCGCGGGAGCCGGAACCGGCGGCGCTGGTTCGGGGTGGGGACGTAATCGGCCTGGGTGTGAACCCGGGTCCGGAAGTGGGGCGGCTGCTGCGCATGGTGGAGGACGCCCGGCTGGAGGGACGGATTGACGACCGGGACGGGGCGCTGCAACTGGTGCGCGAGGAATTGTCACGGCGGCGCGGCTAGAGCCCCTAATTCACGGAAACACTCCGCAGGCGAGACGCGCTCCGCCGCCGCCATTCGCCTCCGGTTGATCCGAATAATTGTCGCCTCCCGCATGAATCATCAACGAACGCGCCTCGATGTCCTCCAGCGCCCGCAGCTTCGGCGCCAGCACCGGCAAGGTGGCCCGGCCGTCCGGGTCGACATAAAGCGCCGGCAAATCCCCCAGATGTCCGTCCAAATCCCAGGGTGTACCGTGCCGACCGGTTTGGTTCGGATCGTAATGCCCTCCGGCCGCTCCGCCGGGGATCAAGGCCCCGTCGGCGCCGCGACTCGAACCGCAGGCGGGTTTTTCATGCAGGTGAAAACCGTGCAGACCTGGGGGAAGACCGTGGAGATCCGGGGAAAAGACCAATCCGAATTTGCTGTAGGTAACTGTCACTTGGCCAATTGACTGGCCGGGGCCTTCGGGGGTGACTTTACGCATTTCCACGATGATACTGTCGGCGGCGGCGGCGACAGTGAAGCCCAGGCATAAAAAGCATACGGCCATAACGCCGCGAAGGTGATTGATGGGCATGGTTTACCCGTCCCTTTGGGAAAAACCCCTCACGCGCATCCCGCCAGGGGCGCCAAACCACGGCTCCCGAAGGGGATTCATATTCTTCTGTCGCGATGAGGCGGTTATCCCGGCCGGAACCTTGCCAGCCCGGTGACAAAGTCCGGTGCCGCCGCCTTTGTTACCGGGCTGTTGACTTCGGGCGGTCAGTTTTCAGGCGCGAAAACATCGGTGGAAAGGTAACGCTCCCCCGAATCCGGCAGGACGGTCACCACCGTTTTCCCCTCGCACCCCCCCCGCCCGGCCCAGGCCAGGATTCCCGCCAAAGCCGCCCCGGAAGAAATGCCCAGTAAAATCCCCTCGCTTCGCGCCGCCGCCCGAAGGGCCTCCCGCGCTTCGCGGAGCGTCACCGGGAGAACCGCCTCGATGAGACTCCGGTCCAGTACCTCCGGCACAAACCCGGCCCCGATTCCCTGCAAGCCGTGCGGCCCCGCCTTCCCCCCGGACAATACCGGCGATTCGGCCGGTTCGACCGCGTACAATTTCACCAGCGGGTTACGTTCCCGCAAATAACGGCCGACTCCGGTCAAGGTGCCGCCAGTGCCCACTCCCGCGACAAAGATATCGACTCCGCCCTTGCCGGCCGAGGCTTGGCAGGAGTCCCAGATTTCCGGGCCGGTGCTGCGGTAATGCGCTTGTGGATTGGCGAGATTCGCAAACTGATCCGGAATGAAACTGCCCGGAATCCCCTTGGACAATTCCCGTGCCTTGGCCACCGCCCCCGCCATCCCCAGGCGTCCATCGGTCAGGACCAGATCCGCTCCGTGGGCGGTCAGGAGGGTCCGCCGTTCCCGGCTCATCGTGTCCGGCATGGTGAGGACGACCCGGTAGCCCTTGACCGCCCCGATTCCCGCCAGGGCGATGCCGGTATTTCCCGAAGTGGGTTCGATTATCGTCCCGCCGGGGGTCAGCAAGCCGTCCGCTTCCGCCGCCTCCAGCATGGCCAGGGCGACCCGATCCTTGACGCTTCCGAACGGATTGGCGCTTTCCCTTTTACCAAGGATTCGCCCGGGAAAGCGCATTTCCCGGGCGAAATTGACCATATCAATCAGGTCGGTGCCGCCGATGCATTGCAGTATGCCGTTCATGCCTCAGCTCCGAATCATCGATAAGAACGCCTCGGCCTTGGTGAACTCGTCCGCCAGGCCGCCTGTCAGCATCGGGAGCGTTTCCTTGGACAACGCCAGTGCCAAAGCCGCCGCCTTCGGCGGCTTCGGGGGATCGTCGAAATCGCCCGCCTGTCCGTAACGTTTCAGCCGGCAGAGATATTTCGCCAGGGCGATTACCGCCGCCATGGTTTTATACTCCACCGGCGCCTCGTCGATTTTATCCTGGTATTTGATCGGATCCTGCACTTCCTCGGAAAGGTTCCACCTCTTGACCAGCCAATAGCCGATGGAGGTGTAGCTTGTTTCGATGACCGATTTCTCCGCTTCGCTGAAGGAGAGCTTTTCCGTTTTCGCCTTTTGGATAATCATGGAAAAATCGTCGTGGCAGTATTGTTCCAGCACCACCTTGCCGATTCCCCCAAGGAGGCCGGTGACGAAGCCGGTGTCGGGGTGGAGGACCCCGCAGCCGGAAAGCGGGTCGTCGGAGAGGCTGAGGATGATGTAGCGGCTGATGGTGGCGACGCCGAGGGAATTCGCCCAGAACTCCTGGTAGTTGAAATCCTCGTCGTCGCCGTCGAACATGCCGATGATGCTGGCGGAGAGGACGATGGACTTCACGGTTTTGAAGCCGAGGATGGAGATGGCTTGGGAGACGGAGGTGACCCGTTTCGGGATGGCGTAAAAGGCGGAGTTGACGAGCTTCAACATTTTTGCCACCAGGGTTTGGTCTTTACCCATGATGTTATTAATGTCGCGGACGGATGCGTCGGGATCGTCGAGCATGGTCATCAGGGTGGTGATGACCTGCGGGAGGGTCGGCAAATCGACGATGCTCTTGACGAGCACTTCGGTGTTGTTCCCCATACCTTTAAGCTTTCCGTTCCTCTTCGTCCAGAATGCGCAACATCGTCTTCAAGGCTTGCGTCTCAATCTGCCTTACCCGCTCGCGGGTTATCGCCGGAGTGAAGGTATAGCCAATCGCGTCCAAAGTCAAGGCTTCCTCCCTCCCGATTCCGTAACGCATACAGATGACCTCCTTCTCGCGCGTGTCCAGACAGGACAACAGAAGCTCCAATTTCGCCTCGTCGTTGTCCCCCGACTGGTGGTCCCGGTCGTCGTAGCGTTTGCCGGCCTGGGCCAGGAGTTCGTCCAAATCGCTGTCGTCGTCGCGTCCCCTGGACAAATTGGCGAAGGACGACGAATGGGCGGCGCCGATGGCTTTCTGGACCGCGCCGGCGCGTTCCTCGTTCAGGCTCATTTCGTCGGCGATTTCCTCCGGCGTGGCGGCCCGGTTCAATTCCTGGGCCAGCTCCGACGACACTTTTTTCCAGCGGATGACCATTTCCGCCATGTAGGTGGGAACGCGGACGTTTTTCACCTTCGAGGACAGGGCACGGCGGATGGTTTGCTTAATCCACCACGAGGCGTAAGTGGAAAAACGCCGGCCGCTGTCGGGGTTGAAGCGTTCCACCGCCTTCAGGAGGCCGAGATTGCCTTCGGCGATGACGTCGAGGAGCACCAGGCCGCAGTTCGAGTAGGTTTTGGCGATGGATACGACGAGGCGGAGATTGCGCTCGATCATTTCCTCGCGCGCTTTCGCGTCGCCGTCGAGAATGCGGCGGGAAAGTTCAATCTCCTCTTCTTCCGACAAGCGAGGGAAGCGGCCGATTTCCTGCAGATATTGTTCGATATCGCCGTCGCTCATAGGGTATAAACCGTCTTTAGCGGTGGGTATCGGAGAAAAAGTTACATCAGCACGAAAAACCGCCTCAGCCGGGTTTGTCAACCACCGCCATAAAACATGATAACATTTCGTGCCCCCCGCACAAGAAAAAACGTCCGCCCCAATTAATCCTTGCCAAACGGAATAATACCTGGTTTTCAGCCTGTGACGGCAAACCTTTACCGTCAGGTTCGCCATGGTGTCGCACAAATTGTAGCCTAGACTGGCGTTTTCCCGTATTTCAGGATCGGAGGACATTGGTTAGGTCGTTCCGGCTCCATTTCCCCCGGCCGCCGAACCCCGACCTTTCACCCAGCTTTCTCCCACTTGCGCCAACGCCTTGAATTCCACCCCCGCAATCCTTAAACTAGAATTTCAGGAACTCCCGACATGTTGCCCACCTGAAGAAAGGATTACCCATGCGCCGCAGGTTACTCCGGAGCGGCGGTAAACTCTTGCTTGCCGTCGCCGCCATACCAGTTTTTGCCGTTGCTTCGACCGTTTCCGTCGCCGCCGAGCCGGTTGTTAACCCCATGTACTACGGCCTATTCCAGAATCCGGCCGCTTCCGTTCCACCGCCCGTTTACCCCGCCCAGCCACAAAACATCACCTGGCCCGCCAACGCCTATACCCCACCCGCCGCCGCGCCTTACGCCGCGCCGGCCCCACTGTACGCGACTCCGGCCGCCGTCTACGCGGCTCAGGGCGTTCCCGCCGTCACCTATGTCAATCCCCTTGCATCGGCGCCTCCGGCCCAGCCCGCCGCCGGCTCCTATCTGTACCCGAATCCGGCGACCCTGGCTCATAACGCCGGCGGCATCCCGGGCGGAGGAGTTCCCGCCGCCGTCGGGGCTTTTTCCGGCGGCAGCGCCGTTCCACCTTATCAAGCCGTGTATAACCAAGGGCTGTCCGCCGCATCGGGCGATCCTTACGCCTCGGTCGGCGGTTTTGTCGATTACCAGTCTTACCTGAACCAACAATCGGAAGCGTCGCCCATCGCCGGGGTAACTCCAGCCGCCCTAGCCGGGTCCGACCCCTTCGCCTCGACGGCGACCATAGCCCCGACCATAACCCCTGAACACATCCCGGCGGCAATCACCACGGAACCGTCCCCGATTGTACCGGAAGAAGCGTTTTCTGCCCCGCCACCCCCGGCTTCCGCTGCGAAACCCGCCGACGAATCTGCCGCCGCCGCTCCGCTGCATCTGGCCCTCCCCCCTGACCTGCCCGAATCGCCCAAGTCGACCCTCGCGGAACCGGAAAAAAGCGCGGCGGTAACTAAACCAACGGAAAAGCCGGAAGCGGAAAAGAAGTCCGCAATGCCGCCCGCCGCCGCCAGCGCCGCGCCGACTCCGGACCGTTCCGAAAACCCCGCCCCGGCTCCCACGCCGGTGCTTGAAAAGAAAAACTCCCGGGAAAACCTCGCGGCCGGGGATGACGCAGCCGCACCCCAGCCGAGCGAAAGCCCCGCCGCCGAAGACGACGCTGCCGCCGAAGACGCCCCCCCCCCGTCTTCCCCAAAACCTCTACCGCCGGCCGGCGCCCCGTCTACCGCCGCCGCCGCAGCAGCAGCGGTCGTCTCCGGAGCCGCCGCCTCCGGTGAGGCCCCGGTCGCCGGCATCGCCGTAAATGTACACCAACCGGAAGATGAAGCGGAGGAAATCCTCGCCGTACCCGACAACATGCCGGATCCAGAAACTCCCGCCGAAAGCCTGGACGACGAGACGGATGCGGATTCCCACTTCACCCAGGGTAAACCCCAGTTGCAATTCCCCGTTCCCCTGCCGCCGCCGCAGGAACTTGCTCCCCGAAAGGAGGAAACGCCCCAGCCGAGCCGACCGGAAAATCCGGCGCCGAATCAGCCGCCCGCCGCAACGCCAGACCCTGCCGCCGCCGCTCCGGCCGTTTCCGCCGTCCCGGCCGCTGCCACGCCGGTGGCTTACCACCCCGCCTCCGAATCGGCCTATCCCTCCTCCGTTCCGGCCTACCCGGCCCCGGAACCGGTCTATACATTACCCGACCCCATGCTAAACGCCTCCGCCAGCCAGCCGGCGAGCGAAGATTACAACTTCAACATTCCCACGCTAACCCCCGACTCCTCCCCCACCGTCGGTTTGGCCGAACTCGGTTCCACCCGCGCCCTGGACGGCACGCCCCTTCCGCCGCCCCCTCTCCCCGAGCTTCCGGCAACCAAACCGGAACCCGCCCTGCCCCCTCCGGACATTGCCCTGGTCCGGGCCGGCTTCAATCGTTTAAAAACCTACTGTGAAGAGGAAAGTCTCGGGTCGGCCGCCGAAGTATTCGCCCGCATGCCGGATTTCGGCAAGGACGAGGAAATCAACCGCCTTCGCGCGAACGCGGCGAATCTGCTCATCCTCGCCCTCTGCCGGGGCGACAATCTCGCCGCCGCGCGGCGCATTTACGAATCCGTCCCCAACGAACCGGCCGGTTACGACGCCACCGTCGCCAAAGCCCGGGCCATCATCAACCTCACCACCTATTACGTCCGCGCCGAACGCTGGAACGACGCCTACGCCGTGCTGATGGACATCGGTAAAATCGCTCACCGTTCCGCCCTGAACAACGAACTGTTCCGCCTGATGGCGCGGATGATTCCCTACCTGGACAATGCCGAGGAAACGGGCAAGGCGCAGACGGTTTTCGAACTGCTCTTGCGGGAAATCAACAGTCCGGCCGCCGCCGCCCTCTTTGCCGAGAACGCCCCGGGGATTTTCAAATATTACCTGCATTATGTGGACAAGACGGAATCCCCGCCCCGGCGGCGGAAACGCCTCGATTTTCTCGAATTCGCCTTTACGGAACTGGAAAAATTCTCCGCCAATCCGGACATGGCCGATACCAGGAAAAAATTGGGGGAAGCCATCGCCGAGCGTTACGCCGGCGATCCCGAGCGGGCGGCCAAGTTTTATTTGGAATAAGCGGACTTCCCGAAAAAATCGAAAATAATTATTCCGCCATAACCTCCAGCCCATATCACCCGGGCTCTTTGATGTGCAAGCGTGTTATAAAACGCCTTGCGACAAAACCCGGGTTCCCCGATATAATCAATTCCCGCGCCGCGTGTCATCCGCCGGACGACATGCCGTGCCGATTTTTATATCCCGGAAAGGACAAATCATGGAAGCCGGAGAAACGCCCGCGCCGCCGAGCGCTTTTTGTTGCCGCAGACCGCCCGATTTGGAAGCGTTGAAGAGAAAGTACGCCGATTGGCTTAAACCTTGCCGGAAAAGCGCGGACCAGGTTCTCGCTTTCCTGAAAAAACGTTTCTCCCTGGAAGCGAAAACCAGCCCCTACGAAAAGATCCTCCACCACGCCCTGCTCCAGCCCGATCCCGACCGGGACGGCTATCCCCAAAAAAGCCTGAACCTCGAATCCTACCGCGTCATCCGTGACGCCGGGAGCGAGGTTTTTTACCGGAACCGCCGCGACAGCGAGGACATTTACGTCACTTTCTGCCGAGTCGCCGACCTCTTGGATGGAAACGACATCCAGTGCCTAATCGATGTGGAAAGGGGCATAACCCGCGAGGAAATCGCCGCCGGGGAGCTGCTGCCGTTTTTGGAAGGCCTGGAAATGCTGCATGAAATCGGCGAGGACGCTTATTTGGCCGGCCGCAAGCGGGAAATCGCCGCCGTCCAGGGGGAAACGCCCCCGCCCGCCGGCGCCCGGCCGGCCGTGCCGCTTTGCGTCAACCATATCCTGATCTTCCGTGCAGCCTCCGGCGGACAGGCGCTGGTCGGGCTTTTCGCCTCCGCCGGCGACGGTTCGAAAGGGGACACCCTGACGAAAATCTCCTACGCCGGACTGGAAGTTTCCTGCCCCGGGTTCGAGAAAAAAATCGCCCCGGCCGAGGCGGAACTGGCGGAAGCGGAGCCGGGGGAATTCCAGGAGCATGATTTCGGCGTCCTAACGGGGATTCCGACCCCATCGCTCTGCACAGTGACGGCGCGGGGCTTGAGGTTTTATTCGAAAAATCGCGCGGGCTGGCTTGACAGTGATTTCCAGGAGGAGGTCAAGATCGAAAAGGGGCTATGGGACGCGAAGTGAAAACTGGCCTTACGCAGCCCTATTGTTTTAATTTCCTTGCCAACGTACAGGAGAAACCATGCCTCGCCAAATCATCCCCGCCTCCCTTCTTCTAACAGCGGCGCTGCTGTGGACGACCTGCCTCCACTCCCCCGCCGTTACGGCTGACGCCCCGCCGCGTAAATCCGCCGACTTGGCTGGCAGTTCCAAACCCGAAGACCGCGACGACGCCCCGGACTTCAAACCAGACGACAACCCGGACGCCGACAAAAGGGACACCGACAAAAAAAACGCTGACCAAGACGCCGCCGGGAAAGAGGACAAAAAAGATCGCGACCGCGCCTTCGCCGCCAAGGACAACGATTTTTTCCCCGAATACGCGGAAAAAAAGCTGACCCTTCCCGACGGACTCGCCTACACCGCCACCACCGGCATGACCCCGATTTTTGACAACGAGGGAGAGGAAAAGGCCCGCATCTTCTCCACTTCTTACATCAAAGCCGGCGGCGACCGCGAGCGTCCCGTGACCTTCCTGTTTAACGGCGGCCCGGGTTCGGCGTCCGTGTACCTGCACGCCGCCTCCTTCGCCCCAAAAGCCTTCCCCTTCACCGGAACAGGGGTCGAAGTCCCCAGGCCCCCCTTCAAACTGGTCGACAATCCCGATTGCCTCCTGGACGTAACCGACCTGGTTTTCGTGGATCCGGTGGGGACCGGCTACAGTTACGCCCTGCCGCCGGAAGACGGCGAGGAGGCCGAGAAAACCGAGGATAAAGGCAAAAGCGGCGGCAAGGCGAAAGCGGAATACGCCCCATTCTGGGGGGTCGACCAGGACATCGACAGCATTACCGAATTCGTGCGGGTCTGGCTGGACCGGAACGAACGCTGGGGCGCCCGGCTGTTCATCGGCGGCGAGAGCTACGGCGGCCTGAGGGCGGCGGGTTTGGCGGGTTCGCTGGCGAAAATCGGCGCCGCGCCTTCGGGGATTATCCTGATTTCCCCGGCGACCTCCTACGTGGGACTCGAATATTCGCTGGAAAATTACACGCCGGTCATCGTCACCCTTCCCGTGTACGCGGCGGTGGCGCATTACCACCACCGGCTGGAGGCGGCCCTGCAATTGTTATCGGAAGAGGAATTGACCGGCCAAGTCGAGGAATGGTGCCTGAGCCGGCTGCTGCCCGCGCTTTGGCAGGGGAACCGGCTGCCGCCGGTGTTATTGGATCAACTCGCCGGCGAACTGAGCCGTTTCATCGGGATACCGGTGGATGACGTGAAAATCCGGAGATTCCGCGTGGGGTCGGACGACATTTCCCGCCTGCTTCTGAGGGACAGGGGCCTGACCCTGAGCCTCTACGACGCGCGCCTGACCGCCCCCGCTTCGGCGGAGGACCGCCATTCCTATGCCGAGGATCCCCTGGACCTGGTGGCGGGGGAAAATATCAAGACCGGATTCCGGCGTTTTTTGTCGGAGACCCTGGGTCTCAAAACGTTACGCAAATACCATTTTTCCTCCGATTCCGCCTTCGAGAAGTGGGACTTCACCCAGGGCGGCCGGGGCCTGTACGGTTACCCCAGCACCGTCGACAGTCTGGCCAAGGCCATGCGCCGCCTGCCGTATTTGCGGGTTTATCTGGCCATGGGCCGCTACGACATGATAACCCCGGCCGAAAGCGCCTTGCAAAGCATGAAGGACCTGGACATACCGGCCGGCAGGCAGGAAAACATCACGACGAAGATCTATGAAGGCGGTCACATGATGTACACCAACCCTCTGGCGAAGAAGGCGCTGGCCGACGATTTGCGGAAGTGGATTCGCGAAAGTTTTTAACTTTACGCGCCGGTCTGCGGAACCTCGCCAAAAACTCCCCCAAAAAGCATGTCACCCCGGGTGTCAACAGCCCGGGGTGACTTTTTTTTTGAAACGCCTCCCCCCTCCATGGGAAAGTAAGGTATTGGCCGTGTCTCCGGCGCCAATTGGCAAACGTTTTGCTTCAACTGGGAAGTGCGAACAAAAGTCAGGAAAACCGGCAAAAAGCGCCGCTATCCGGAAAAACCACTAAAGAAAACAGCCAAAAGCGTCGTAAACGCCTCGACCCCTGCTACAGAGACCCAGCGAAGGAGAACAGCCATGTCACTCAGCCAAGCCCTTTCCACCGGCATCACCGGCCTCCAGACCCACCAAAAGTGCATGGACAACATCGGCAACAACCTTGCCAATGTCAATACGACCGGCTTCAAGAAAGGCGTCTACCAGTTCGCCACCCTGCTGGAACAGTCCCTTCGCGGCGCCATGGGCGCCAGCGCCGGCACCGGCCGCGGCTCCATCAACCCCATCGCCATGGGCATGGGCGCCGCCACCGCTTCCATTAACAAGGTCTTCACCCAGGGCAACCTGGAAAACACCGGCAACCCCAACGACATGGCCATCAAGGGGAAAGGTTTCTTCGTGGTCAGCCACGGCGACGGCTCCGCCGCCTACACCCGCTCGGGCTCCTTCCATCTCGGCGAGGACGGCGCCTTGATGTCGATTGAAGGTCTTTACGTCCAGGGGACCATGGCCGTGAAGAGCGGCAGCGGCAAGATTTCCATTCCCCAGGACGCCAAGATGGAAAACATCATCATCCCCATCGGCTCGATTGGCGGCCACTCCCAGACCTCGGAGGCCAGCTTCACCGGCAACCTCGATTCGAAGAACGGCGCCAGCTTCGGCACCCGCCTCTTCGGCGGCACCTCCTATCCCAGCCAGGGGAACCTCCAGTCCTGGATGTGGACCGACTTCAACGGCGGCGACCCCATCGCCAATTCGCAGGTCGACACCAGCTGGAACGCCCTCGAAAACGCCACCTTCGCGATTTCCGAAAAGACCTACCAGGCCTATTCCAACGTCCTCCAGGACGTCAACCTGAACTCGTTCGGCATCAGCCGCTACTCGGGGGACACCATCACCGATATGCTCCCGACCTCCGACACCTCCTACTGCTACCAGGCCCTCGACACCGTCAACAAGACGATCGTCAACTTCGACTCGCCGATGAAAGTCGCGGACCTCGCCACCATCCCCGACATCGGCCCCGGCCTCGTCCCCCTGGTGGAGGAAATCAATACCATTAACGGCGGCAATGTCCAAACTTCCGCCGCCTACGGCGTCCAGGTCCCGAACCGTCTCGGCCGGAGCGACGGCTCGGTCGCGAACGACTTCACCTTCCCCGCCTGGTTCTACCAGTCCACCGGCGCAAATATGACCGAAGCCGCCAAGTTCGGATCCTACACCGACGCGGATCTGGCCGACCCGGTCAAGGTCGACGAAATCATCCGGGCCACTTGGCCTAATGGCATCAACGGCGCCGGCTGGCCCGAAAACGTGGCCCAGCTCACCGTCCATAATATCCCCTATCCCGGCGAAATGTACCCCGCCAGCCTCGACACCCCGCTGGAAAACCTCCAGTACCTGAAGGGAAAAACCTGGATTCAGCCCTACGCCAACATCAAGAACGGCGAGACCATCAACGTCTCCTTCGCGAAGGGCGAAAGCACCATCAAGGCCGACTTCGTCTACCACCGCCCCGCCGCCGGCTCGACCCTCCCGGGGCAGGTCGCCTACGACAACGAAAAGTCCTACACTCTCGGCGACTTCATGACCTTCCTCGCCGGCGACGTCGATGAACCGTCGGTGATGGCCCAGAACCTCACCCCGGAAATGTTCGGCTACGGCCAGGTCGCCGAGTGGGACCAAGCCGGCTACGAGAAGGCGCTCCAGAACAGCAAACTCGCCTCGACCCTGTCGAACCTGGACACCTCGGGCGGCGCCATGGGCCTCCTCTCGGTTCCGCCGAAAATCAGCGAAGCCAACCACGGTTCCGACGCCTACGACAGCCCGGTCGAATCGGCCGGCGCCTACACCCGCCAAGGCGTGTCGGAAGTGATTTACAAACGCTGGAACGGCACCGAGTACGAGGACGTCAAGGCGCCCAGCTTCAACGTCTCCATCGTCTCCAATCTCGGCTACAGCAATGACCTGAAGGACATCAACGTCTCCTACAAGAGCATCCAGCACAACACCATGTTCACCCAGGACAGCAAATACCAGCAGACGAAGACCGACAATTCCCATGCCGTCCTCACCCTCGATTTCTACGATTCCCTCGGGAACCCGAAGGCGGCGACCGTGCACCTCTCGATGGTCTCGCAGGAGAACGATTTCACGACTTGGCGCTGGTACGCCGACTGCATCGACGACACCGATTTCAAATGGCAGGCCGACCAGGACGGCAACCTCTCGACCAATCTGAACGTCGGGACCGGCCTGGTCCGCTTCGACACCAACGGCAATTTCGTCGGCGGCTCCGAATACTCCGAATCGGACGGCATCGTCATCAATCAGGGTAAACAGGGGGTCAACGACCCGATTTGGATCAAGGTCTTGAACGGCCTCGCCCCCGGCACCCTGCAGGACCTGGACTTCTCCACCCTCACCTGCACCGCGAGCGAGAACTCCTTCATCCTGAAGAGCCAGAACGGCAACCCCCCCGGGCAGCTGGAAGACTTCACCGTCAGCCTGGACGGGGTCATCACCGGCATGTACGACAATGGCCGCAATGTGGAAATCGCCCGCCTGGGTCTGGCCATGTTCCCGAACGAAAACGGCCTGGTCGCGGCCGGCTCGAATCTTTTTTACGCCTCCCCCGCATCCGGGGACGCCCGTTACAGCCACGCCAGCACCGGCGGCTCGGGGGTCATCGTGCACCAGCAGCTGGAAACGTCGAACGTGGATTTGTCGGAAGAGTTCACCAAGCTGATTTCTACCGAACGCGGCTTCCAGGCCAACACCCGTACCATCACCACCGCCGACGAAATGATCACCGAACTCCTGAACATCAAGCGGTAAGCGACCCGTCCCAAGCCATAAAGGTAAAAAAAAACCTCGCCCGCCGGCGGGGTTTTTTTTATGTTTTCCCGGTAAGTTTTTAGCTGAAAAGGGTTCCAGAGTGGGTGCAAACAACTTTTCTCGGAGGCATAACTTTTATCCGAAAAAAAACTTGCAAAAATTCAACTTTTGTCGTATGTAACATTCTTTGCGATTGGGAGAAGAATCGCTCAAGGTCACGCATGATTCATTACCAGACGCGACATAAACTCATACCATGACAACCATATCGCTCAAGCGGCTACGGTTCGGTGGCGATGAGGCGCACGGGGCGTTTTCGCGTCCAAATTTTTGCCAGACGGGGGTTTGGCTGGGGCGGGGAACCCGGGACACGCGGCCGTATTCGGCTGTCGGTTCGAGTATACCCATTGCCGTTCGGGGGGAGCTGATGAGCGTTTCCGAAAAGGAAGATGAAATCGTGTTTTCCGAGAACAAACTGACGGAATGGAGGGACGGGGTACGTAAGCGTCGGGAGGAGTTGTTCCGCCGTAATTGGAAGAATCGGCGTCCATCTCCGCATTTGCGTTCCCGTCAGCAAGAAAAGAGCTTCCAATTCGTGGTGGAATGGTACGAGGAATTCGACGAAGTGGTTGCGCGGGAGCGGGAGCGCAATCGCCTCGACAAGCTGATTTCGAAAGGCCTCGACGTCAACGACCCGAATAATCAGGAAGCCTGAGAAAAATTTGCACGGTGTTTATTATGTATGGGGCGCCCGCTGGGGCGTCCCGTTTTTTTGGGATTTTCCGGGCTTGCCGCAGGAAGCGACATCAACGCGGAAGCCGCATAGGCTACAGAGAGCCGGAGAACCACAAAGGACTTTAAAAACTCGAAGAAAATGCTAAAATCATGAAATTATCCATGGTTTACGGTTATCGCTACCCTTGGTGAACCTCTGTATGCTCTGTGCCTCTGTGGTGAAACAGATTTTTGCATTTCGCTTCGAAGCCGGTATAAGTGGTTGCCATTTTTTGTAAAAGTAATATGGAGCGACTGGATAAAATCCGCAATCGGGGCTTGATCCCGGAGAGGCGTCATGACGCGCTTCTTCTCTCGCTTCTATTGGCCCTGGTTTTGATCATCGCCTTTTTCATCATCCAGGCGGCGGTGCCGAAAATCGCCTATCTCCTGCAGGTCCTCGGACCCGAGCCGTCTGTCGCGGAAGTTCAGGAAACGGAATCCTACCCTTTCGTGATGATCGATCCCGCGACCCTGGATGAAGAGGTCGACCCGGAACTCCCGCACGAGGCGGAGTCCCTGGTGAATGTCGAGGCGAAGCAAAACGCCGACGCGCCGGAAGTCCCCGTCAACCATCAACCCTACATCCCCGACGGAGTCGAGGAAATCCTCTCGCCCAATCCCGGGAAACCCGGTCCCGAATACAGCACCCAGGAGAATCCTCCCGCCGCCGCCGAGGCGCCGCCGAGTCCGCACGACCGCGAGGTGGAATCGGACAATCCGGAGGAGAACGATTCGGAGGAGGCGGTGGAACCGCAGGAAGCGGTGGAAGCCAGCGAAGCCGCGGAGGAGTCGGCGGCTAGGGAAGCGGTTGAGGCGGCGGCCTCCGCGAACCCGCCGCCCCCCCCTGAACCGGTCGAACCTGCCGAAGCGGTTCCGGAACCAGTCCCCGAACCGGCCCCGGAACCAGTCCCCGAACCGGCGCCCGAACCGGCCACGGAGCCCGAACCTGAGCCGCTTCCCCCGCCGCCGCCGGAGCCGTCCCGGCCTCTCCCCGTCCCGGCGGAGCCGGGATCGTTACGCCCCCCCCCGCCTCCAGAACCGCCTCCGGAAGCGGTGCCGGAAGCCATTCCTGAACCGATCCCTGAACCGATCTCGGAACCCCCGCCCCCGCCGGCGCCGGAAGAGGTGTCCGCGACAGAGCCGGAGCCGACGCCGGAAGCGCCGCCCCTTTCCGAGATAGTCGATTTGGCCATGCTTCCCCGGGCGGACGAGGGGGTGTTCGATCCCTACAAGGAAAACCTCCGGGAGCGCGAGCGTCCCGAGCAGCCGACGGAAACGCCGGATTATCAGCGTTTCGAGGAAATTCTCCAGGAACAGCGCCGCGAGCGGGAGCGCCAGGAACAGGAGCTTCAGGAAGCGCTCCTCCGCGAGCAACAGCAACGCGAGCGACAGCTTCTCGAACAGCAGCTCCGCGAACGGCAACAGCTCGAAGAGCGGCGCCGCGAATTCGAACGGCAACAGGAGGAGCGGCGGCAATACGAGGAATACCAGCGGCAGCAACAGGAACGCTACCAGGAACAGCTCCGTGAACAAGAGCGTCAGCGCCAGCTGGAACAATTACGGCAACAACAGCAGGAGGAACAACTCCAGCGGCAGGAACTCCAGCGGCAAATGGAATTGCAGAAGCAACAGGAAATGCAACGTCAACAGGAAATTCAGCGTCAACAAGAAATGCAACGTCAGCAGGAAATGCAACGTCAGCAGGAAATGCAACGTCAGCAGGAAATGCAACGTCAACAGGAAATGCAACGTCAACAGGAAATGCAGCGCCAGCAAGAATTGCAGCGGCAAATGGAACGTGAAAGACAGGAACAGCAGGAGCGTCAACAACAGGAAGCGCGTCAACAACAGGAAGCGCGCCAGCAGCAGGAAGCGCGCCAGGCCCGCGAAGGCCGGCCGCAGCCGACGATCAAGAAGATTGGCGGCGGCGCCCCGACCCGTACCGGCGGTTCGCCCCAGCGTCGCAACACCAGTTCGAAGGCGGTCGACATGTTTTCCGACCCGACCATGCGTTATCTCCAGAGCAAATACGCGGAATATATGAACAAGCTAGCCCGCCGCCTGCAGGACTCCCTGAATCGGACCATGATTCTCTATCCCCAGTATTTCGCCACCGGCCAGGCCCGGATCAACTTCAGTATCGCCGCCGACGGCACTTTGGAGATGTACCGCACCCTGTACCCTATTGACGGTTCCGACGACACCCTGCGCCTGATTTCGGAACAGACCCTGACTGACGCCTTCCCCTACGACCCGCCGACGCGGGAGATGCTGGCCGACCCTATGTTCAAGCGGATGTCGGTGATTGTGAATATTTACTGATACTTTCGGAAAGGTGAAAAAACATGATTAAAAGGTATAATTTCGGCAAGGCCGTGCCGTGGCTGGCCGCACTGGCCCTCGTCGCCGTCTGGATTCTCGGCGGCGACCGCGCCGAGGCGCTGGACGGTCAAGTCTACTACTATCCGCCGGTTGTTACCGGTTCTCCGGGCGTTTCCAGCGGCATGGTGGTGCATGACCCGAACATCTACTACCGCAATCCCGACGGCAGTTTAACCACAGTTCCGCCGGCGGGGTACCCGGCTCCGGCGGGCGGTCCCGTCGTGACTTATGGAAGCAGTTACCCATCCTACCCCGCCAGCGGCGGCGCGGTTTACTACCAGCCCGCTCCCGCCTACAGCCCCCCCGCATACCGCGGCTATGCCGGCGACGCCGACTCCCCCCGGGCGGCGATGCTCCGGGCGCATCAACGGACCAGGGAGGAGAGCTACTGGACCAGGCGGCCGACTCCGATGGGGCTGAACCTAAGTTGGGGCGGCGGCCCGGACGACAGCTATAGTTCCTGGTAAAACACACTTGACGGAACAGCCTTTCAAGCCATTCCCCAAAACGGGGAATGGCTTTTATAAATGGCGGCGGGCGGCTTTTCCGACCAGGCCTAATCGCCTTCCGCTGCACCCTTTCCAAGATAAGACGCCGCTTTCGGATACACTTCCTCCGGATAACGCTTTTTTTTGTATGTACTTTTTCGGCAATTGCCAATAGAATGCTGTCTATATGAAAATTTACGGCAACATATATACCCCTCGGACCGGAAATCGGCCCGATCGGCATATTTTACTCGACATTTAATGGACGGTCGGCCCCAGCCAAGGACAGCTTATGTTGTTCCAAAGGGTGTGGGGAACTGTAGCAAAAATCTAAACGGAAAGGACCCAAAACATGCGCGGTTCATCCAAATGTATTCTGATTGTGCTGGCTCTCACGCTGGCCGTCGCCTCCACGGCCGCCGCCGCCGCGGTCACTTCGCAAATGGGACAAGCCATGTCCGGCGTCATGTCGGAAGGCGGATTTTACATCACTCCCGTCGGGTCCGGCGGACAAAATTACGGCGACCTGGCCCCGTCCCAGCTTTTTGAAATAGTGCGCCCCAGCAATCAATCCATCACCATCGGCCGGCTCTTCACCTCCTGCTCCTGCGTAAGGCTCGAGGCCGACAGCTACTCCTACGCCCCCGGTCAACCGGCCATCCTCCGGCTCCGGAACGTCCTCGCCACTCCGCCCCAAGGTCAGAACTACGCCATTTACGTGCAAATCACCAGCCCCATCCGCACGACGCTACGCTTCGACACCTTCGTTCAGTCCTCGCAATTTGTGCCGGCCAACATTCAAATGGGCGAAGCCCCCACCCGCGGCAACATCATCGCCGACGGCGTTCTCCCCATGAGCGAAAGCTACGTCTCCGGCGGCCGCGTCGAATACGCCCAGCCGGCCGCCCCCGCCTATGTTGCCGCCCCGGCGGCCACCGCCGCCAGCCAATTGTCGTCCGGCACGGCCACCCAGTACGTCACCAATTCCATACCCTATTCCGGCGACTACAAGGATATCGAAATCATCGTCCCCCACGCCGACAATTACATTCCCGACACCAGTGAATACACCCTACGTAAACAAGCGGAACTAAACGCCGACAAACTTTCCAAGGACGCTGCCTCAGGCAGCGTCCCGGGGAGCGGCGTCGCGAAGGACGCCCCGAACAGCGCCGGCGAAACCGAAGCGGAAAAACGCCCCGCCACCATCAGCGACAAACTCTCGGACCGCCTGACCAACGCCGACGCCCCGAAGAAGGCCGAGGACAGGAAGCCGGTCAATCAGGAACTCCACAACGCCATTTCCGGCGCGGTCGCCAAGGCGGAGCAGAATATCCAGGCCGATCGTGAAGCCGCCACCCTCGAAGCGGCGGCGGCGGCCGATACGGTGCAGAACGCAGCCAAGACCCTGGGGGACGCCGGCGAAGCCGTCCAGAACGAAGCGAAGAAGATCGGCGACGACATCCTGAATGGCCCCAGCGCCGCCGAACGGGCTGCCGCCCGGGCCGCGGCCGCCGAAAAGGCCGCCGCCGCAAAAGCGGTCGGCGACGCCGACAAGGCGGTGGCGGATTCGGCCAAGACCATCACCGACAAGGTCGGAAAAATCGAGGACAAAACCGTTGCCACGGCGCAGAAAGCCGTCGACGCAGCAAAGGCTACGGAAGAGAAGGCCGCCGGAGCGGCCGGAGAATTGTGGGCAGAGACGAAAAACAGGGCCGGCGCCGCCGGGAAAGCGGTCGCCGACACGGGGAAGACCGCTGCCGAAGCGGTGAAAT
>JAVBRG010000162.1:0-23958 GCA_031548195.1 Planctomycetota bacterium
ATTTTTGGGTTAATTTTTTTCGCTGATAAATTTGCCGCGGCGGGGCGATTCGCTTTCCGGTGGTTTAACCTTGACCCGGGCGCCGGGGGTTACTAAAGTCGGGGGGAGTGGACTTCCCGAAAAAATCGACGGAGATGCACACGGCGAAAACCGGCAAACCCCATTCCCCTTTCCTGCCCCTGGCCCTTTCACTCCTGGTCGGGGCGGCATGCGTATTGTCCATGCGGGAGGCGTATCTGCGGCTGGCCTCGCCCAGGTTGTTCCTCGCCCTGAAAATACTGGACGGGGACGGCGGGCGCCGTTTGGCGATATGCTTCATGAACGCCGGCGCCGGTCCGTTGACCCTCGACTTTTCCGGGGTGGAGTATTTCGTCTATATCCCCGACCCGGGAAAACGCGAGTTCTTCGTCCACATCCGCCGCCCGGCCGGGCATAGCGACCCCCCTCCCGGCGGCGGCGGGACGGGAAAGCCGACGGTCCTGCAACCCGGCGAGGAATTCCTGGCGGGGGATCTGACGCCCCTCCTGCGGAATTTGCCGCCCGGGGGAGGGGTGTTGCGGGCGGTGTACACTTCGGAAGGAACCGGGGCGGGGGTGTGGCGGGGGGTGGCGGTATCGCTCCCCATTGCCCTGCAGTCGGCGAAAAATTGACATGAAAAACCGGGCGCGCCTCTTCCTTGACCGCATGACCGGCGCCCGCCTGGCGCCCCTGGCCCTGTTCATCCTCCTCCCGGCCCTCCTGGTGCGGCTCCAGTACGTGGCGGTCCCGCCCGAGGCGGCGAGGCTGTGGGTCGACTGCTTCATCGGGGACACCCGCTCCTGGTGGAAGGCGGTGGCGGTGGCGGGGATTGGCCTGTGGATGCTCTTTCACGCCGCGGCGCGCCTCCTCGGCGGCTGGCGGCCGCGTTTCGTTTTCCTGGGGGGCGCGGTGGCCGCCGCCATGGCGGCGGTCCTGGTCTCCACCCTCCTTTCGGAATATCCCGTCACGGCCTGGCTCGGGTACGTCACCTCCTACGAGGGGGCGCTGGTCCTGCTGGCCTACCTGGCCGGCGCGTGGTACGCCGCCGAGATGCCGGAAGGGCCGGGGGAAAGGCTCCTTCTCCTGCGCCTGATCGGCTGCGTCGGGATGTTGAACGCGGTCCACGGACTGGGGGAGGGGATGGGCTGGCATTTTTGGCGCACCGGGGCGGGACAATGGCTGATGGGGGCGGAGTACCCCGACCTCCTTTTCCGTTTCGCCGACAGCCGCATGGCCTACGGCACGGTGTTTCAGCCGAACCACTTCGGCATGTTCATGGCCCTGGTTTACGCCCTGGCCCTGGGGATGCCGGCCGCGGAGACGCGTCCCCCCTGGCGCCTCTTCTGGCGGATCACCGCGGGGCTGTCGGCCGGGGCCCTGTTTTTCAGCAATTCCCGCGCGGCCATCCTGGTCGCGGCCGGCCTGACGGCGGTTTGCCTGGCGGGGGCTTTACGCCGGGCGGTCCGCGGGGGGAGGGGGGCGGGGAAATTTTATCCGCTAAAATCCGTCCCGGCCCTTTTGGCGGTTCCGGTGACGCTTCTCCTGCTTTTGGCCTGCTTCCCGGAAATGCGGCAGGCGGCGGAACGGCTGGTCCGGCGGGTCATGCCCGTCCCGGCCCCCGACCGGGGGGCGGCCCACCAGGTGCGGGGGGTGGGGCTGCAGGACAACCGCATACAAATCGCCCTGCCGGAAAGCGCCCTGTCCCTCGGGAGGGGGGACGACCAGACCTGGCGGATATTTTATCCGCTAAAATCGGCAAGCCGCGAACTGGCCTTCCGTGACGACGCCCCCGGCTGGCGGGTGGCCGAAATCCCCGGGGTGGACGCCGGCACCCTCCGCTGCGGCGACTCCGGGAACGTCCGCCTGCTGGCGCCGGGGGTGGACCTGCCCTTCCTGGCGGTCGGCGCCGGAATTTTCGCCCTGGACCCGGTAAGCCGGCAACTGCGCGCAGAAATCCCCCGCGCCACCTACCGCCCGCACGGCCGGGAAGGGCTCATGAGCGGACGCGGCTACATTTGGGGGAGGCTCCCCCCGCTGGTCCGCGCCGCCCCCTGGTTCGGCCACGGACCCGGTTCCTTCGCCCTGGTGTTCCCGAATGACGACCTCCTGAGCCGGCAGCGTTACGCCGAGGGCCGGAACGAGGACAAGGGCCACGGCATCTGGGCGACCGCGCCGGTCCAGAACGGGATGATCGGCCTGGCCTTGTACTGCCTCCTCGCGGCATACGCCTATGGACGGGTATTATGCGGGCCCGGGCCCTTCCGCCTGCCGTTACTGCTCTCGCTCCTGGCCTACCTCGCCTGCTCCCTAAGTAACGACTCCACGGCGGGGGTGACGCCGGTGTTTTGCGTTCTCCTGGGTTTGGGGGTAGGAGACGCCCACCCGACCCGGGACGCTCCCCAAAGCCCGTCCCCCCGAAGCATCCATCCCCTTCCCTGAACCTGAAGTTTTGCGAAACTTCAGCCAATAAGTCATGCCCACGGTGTCGCACGACCACAAAAAGTACATCACCACTGGAGCGTTTCCCCCCAAAATATTCAACAACGATTTATCGGTAAAAGGAACCGCACGTTGTTGGAAAGTACCCAATATCCGGAACGGTTTGGGACGGGGGACGTTTATGCTATTCACGCACAGGGCCTGGACTTTGCCAATGCTGGCGCTGGTTTTCTGCGGCATGGCTTCATGGGCGGGGGCGACCGATTCAGGCGAGGTCACCCGGGACATGACGCCGGAGCAGGCCGGCAGCCCCGCGACCGTAATGCGGGTGCAGGAAAGTTTTGTCGTGGCGTCGAAGGGCTTCATCACGCCGGAGACGTCCCGCACGCTGGTCTATGAATCGTCCGGGGGGACGTTTCTGCCGGCGGTGGCGAATTTGTCGCAACAGGCGAAGCTTTCCGTAAATTCCTCGAACGCGGCCTTGCAGCGGACCGCCCGAAACATGGATTTGGTGTTCCACTCCGCCGCCAGCAACAACTCCGGCCCGGCCCGGCTTTCGGGAGAACAGACGCAAAACGCCCTCGCGGTCATGAACGGCGTCGCCGCCTCGGGAGGGGCGGGGGAGGCGGACAGCTTCAATTTCGCCTCCGGAGGTTCGGGCGGCACCATTTCAACCCACCTGGCGGAACTCCGTAACGAGCCGGCGGTCGCGTCGGGGACGGCGGCCGCCTCCCTCAACTGGCTTTCCTGCTCCCGCGGCACCGCCAACCGCATTTGGGCCTCCCCTTTCTATATCCGCCAGGATATGGACCGGAATGGCGGCTACCAGGGGTACACCTACCGGGCCGGCGGCATGTCCCTCGGTTACGACCGGAAAATCACCCACAATACCGCCCTGGGCGCCGCCTTCACCTTCGCCCACGGCGATTACCACCGGAAAGGCGCCAGCGACGACAACAAGATTAGGACTTACGGCGCCTCGGCCTACTGGCAGTATTACAGCCAATGGGGAGTTTTCGCCAATGTCGCCGGCGGATACACCCACGGCCGCAACCAATGGAAGGAATACCTCGGCGAGCGGCTCGGCACCCAGGAGGGCAGGAACCACACCGACAGCTACTGGTTTGGCGGCCTCTTCGGTTACGATTTCCGGATCACCTGTAAGCTGACCCTCACTCCCGCGGCGGGTCTGTTCTGGTCCGCTTCCCGGGGCTCCGAATACGCTTCCGGCGGCGTTTTCGACATGCGGGTCGGGCGGATGAAGTCGGACTCGCTCCTGCTTCCGGTGGATGCCGCCCTGCGTTACGAACACCGGCTAGGCAGCCACGCGGGCGTTACCGTCAAGGCCGGCGGCGGCTATTCGTACAACTTCAGGAATGACGGCGCCCGGGGCGAAATCAGTTACGATTACGTCGGCGGCAGCGCGGTGGCGGTCAACGGCATGGCCCCGGGACGGCACGGCTGGAACGTCGTCGCGGGCGTCAAGTACCGGTACAAGAACCTGGACGTCGGGGTCGACTACCGTTATGACGGCAAGAGCAAGTTCAATGCGCACCGGGTGGCGGCCACCATCGGGGTGAATTTCTGAGCCCCGCCGCCCCGGCCGGGCGCATTTGGAAAACCCCCTCTTAACGGCGCCCAGGCGGGCGGGCGTGTTTCCCCGGCCAGCATTTGGCGACCACGATCTTGACGGCCGGACAAAGATCGGCAAGATCAACTCCGGGCGGATCAATAATCCCCTTTCTGGACCGCTCCATGCCGCACGCCGGCGTAAGGACGCATAAGCGCCCCGTGACGCGCGGTTTTCGTTCTGCAAAAGGACCCCCCGTGAGATTAAAACTTCCTTCGCAAGCGGGCCCGGCGGCCAAAATGGAAAAATGGGATTTCGACCGGCAACTCTCCCTCTTTGAAAAGAGCGGCATACCCCTGCTGCCCGAAGGCGCCGCCCCCATCAACAATCACCTGGCCCGCTCGTCGCTGTTTTCGCCGATCAAGCGCGGCAAAAGAACCATGCACAAAGGCGCCGTCCTGGCTTCCCAGGGCGGGGTGACCCTCAAATACCACGGCGAACAACTGGACATGTCGGATCAGAACGTGCTCCTGCACGCTTACCGGCTGGCGGCGGGGAAAACACCGGAGGACGACGAGTACAGCGTCAAGTCGACTCCGGGGAATCCCGACCTGGCGGTCAGGACCAAGGAAAGCAAAAACGCGCAGGTCCTCATCAACCGCGCCAAATTCCTGGAAGCGATCCACATGGTCAAAAGCGGTCCGAATTACAAATGGCTGCATCAGTCGCTGATCCGTTTGGCCTCCTGCCTGGTCGAGGTCGACACCGACCGCTTCACCGCCACCTTCAAATTCATCGGCCCCCCCCAGCTGGACAAGGAAACAGGCGCGTATTTTTTCCACATCCCCAAATCGTCCTTCGCCTTTTTCTACGACCAGGCTTTCGGCTACGTCAATCTCGACCGGCGCTTTACCCTGGAGGTCCGGCCGGATCTGGCCAGCTGGATTCAGTCCTTCGCCGTCACCCACACGAAGGACCGGGAACATCGTTTCAGCCTGGGTCACATCCAGGAGCTGTGCGGCCAGACCCGGGAGCCGCGCAAATTCCGGGCGGCTTTCAAAGAGGCGATAAGGGAACTGGTCAAAAAGGGTGAATTCGAAAATGCCGAAGTCGATCTGGACGACGTCTTCCGCTTTCAACGTGCAAAGCAGTGACCGCCGGTGTTATGACAGTCCGTAAACACTGTCGCCAAACACCAAACCCCCACTAAAACACCTCTCCCTCCCCCCGCGAAATTTTTCAAAAAAATTTCGCTTTTTTTTCAAAAACCCTCCTTTTACCGCAAACCGGCCTGGTGTTATATCAGACCCACCACGGTGTTATATCAGACCCGTTTTTCGATTTTTTGGTGTTATGACAGGCCGCTTTGCAGAGGTTTTGGTGTTATGACAGGCCGGGCAGGTGTTATGACAGGCCGCTTTGGTGTTATATCAGACCCGTTTTGGTGTTATGACAGGCCGCCCCCCTCTCTGTAAGTCTATGTTTTTCAAGGGTTTGCAAACGAATTTTTTCGCTAAACCTAATATAACCAAAATAAAACCTATACCACAGGTATATACCGTTGTTGTAAGGCAAGAAAATTGCCAATTTTTCGAAAAGTGTTTGTCCATATTAAATTCTAACTGCGAACGACGGTTTGCGCTGCTTATCCCGGCTTTTGCCTTTTGCCAAATCGCCTTTCGGCGGTTTGCCTGGGCTTTCCAAAAGACCGGTTAAACCGCACCATTAAAAACTCGATTGGCAGGGCTGGGCGACAATACAGGCTTTACCCTCCAGCCACATCCCCTTAAAACGCGTTACAGCGGCTCAGGACGTCATTCCCGCTGTTAGACGGACTTTCCTTCGGAAAAAATGGAGAAACGCGCCACAGGGGCTGGAAATGGCATTTACGCCCCCGTCGCTTTGGATGAATCCATCATGACCTTCACGACTGTCTGCGCCCTATCCGCCCTTATCCCCGGCGCCGCCTATATCCTTTCCGCCGTCGCACATGCCCACGCCCGGCGGCACCGGCTCCTCGACCTACCCACTCTCAGAAGCGCCCACTCTCTTCCCATTCCCACCGGAGGAGGTGTGGGGTTCGCGGCCGTCGTCATGCTGGCGTATCCCCTTTGGCGGATTATGGCGGGGGAGGGGCGGGAATCCGGGCTGTCGGGGGATCTCCTGCTTGGCGGCGGCCTCCTGGTTTTTTCGGGATGGCTGGACGATCGGAAGGGTCTGCCTATTCTTCCGCGCCTCCTGGTCCAAATCCTGGCGTGGGGCTGGTGCGTGGCGGGAATGGGGGGCGGTCACGGAATGGTTGACGGAATGGTGATTGGATCTTGCGGATTTGCTTGGAGCATGCCCCTCAAATTGTTTTTCCTGGTGTCGGGTCTGTGGCTGATCAACGCCTATAATTTCATGGACGGCCTGGACGGTCTTGCCGCCGCCGTGGCCATAGGCGTCGGCCTGTTCGGGGCGGTTCTCTTTTGGGGTTTGCCGATGGCGGCGCCGCTTTTGCTGGCTTCCCTGGCGGTCCTGGGTTTCCTGCCCTGGAACTGGCCGCCGGCGAAAATGTTCATGGGCGATGCCGGCAGCGGTTTCCTGGGTTTTCTCTTTGCCCTGGCCTGGCTTCACACTTCCGGTCAGCGGCAGGGATTTTTGATCTGGCCCATTCTTCTGGCCGTCTTTATCGTCGACGCCACCCTGACCTTGCTGGGGCGCATGCGGCGCGGGGAAAAATGGTATGAAAGCCATTCTTCGCACGTCTATCAACTCGCGGGTAAACGCTGGGGTCATAAAAAGGTGTTGTCGGCCGTTGTTGCAATCCTTGTCCTCTGGCTTTTGCCCTGTGCCGTTTTTTGCCGAATATTTCCGTCCTGGGCACCGGCGTTTGCCCTGGCGGCCTATATCCCGGTTGGCATTGCCTACTTTGTCTTCCGGAAACGTCTGGGTCGGGAAAATAAGTTTTCGCCTTGACACGCTTTTTCGGATACCCTATGGCAAAGCGTCGGTTGACGGTTTGCCCGGGTTCCTGCAACAAGCACTTTTTACCTGTTTGCATATGCCGGCCGGGTGATTCGCAAAAAAAATTAACCGGGAGGAAAACCATGGTTCAAGAACAGCAGCGCGTAGCTATCGTAACCGGCGGCGCCCGGGGTATCGGCTTGGGGATTTCCCGTGCTTTGGCTGCGTCCGGCAAGCGTTTGGCGATAGTCTACCATCGCAACCGTGAGAACGCCGAGGCGGCGCGGGAGGAATTGTCTTCGCAGACCGAGGTCATGTTGATTCAGGCCGATGTTGGTGACAGCGAGGCGTGTCCGCGGGTGGTGGCGGGGGTGGAGGAGAAATGGGGCAGGGTGGACGTGCTGGTGAACAATGCCGGCGTTTTCGATTACAAGAAATTGGAAGACATGGATTTATCCTTTTTCGAGCACATAAACAAAACCAATCTTTACAGTGCCTTGTTTATGAGCAAGGCGGTTATTCCGGTGATGAAGCGGCAGCGTTTTGGCCGGATTATCAATGCCAGTTCCATTTCCGGTCGGTTGGCCGACATTGGTTTGATTGCTTATGGTTGTTCGAAGGCGGGGATTGACATTATGACGCGGGTGTTGGCGGGGGAGTTGGGTGGCTGGGGGATTACGGTGAATGCTTATGCGCCGGGGATTATTGATACTGATATGACGGCGGGGGTGATTCGGGAGCGTGGGGGGGAGAAGTTGGGGTTTATTCCGGCGGGTTATTTTGGGGAGGTGGGGGATGTGGGGTGTTTGGTGGCGTTTCTTGCCAGTGATGGGGCGCGTTATGTGACGGGTGAGGTGATTGGGGTGGATGGGGGGATGTTTAAGGTTCAGAGTACGGTGAAGCCGGAATAGTGGTAAAGAGGCGGTTCAATAGAATCCAGCCGAATGGCTGGTTGCGGGGTTCCAAAGGGGGCGCAACCAGCCCCCTTGTGAAATGCGGTTATAGTTTTTTAATGGATAACGAAGTTATCTCATTAAAAAATTTCCTCTACGGAGCAAAGCGCCAGCGTGCTCCAAACGAAGCGGGATCGGTAATAACGAACGCGTCTGTATCTGTTACTATGCCGCGATCGAGGTCGGCGGTAGGGAAACAGGAATAATTCCCTCCTCCCCTTTGGAGAAATGAGGATTCAACCTGGGGTGTTGTCGTGGCTCTCTCGGTTACTTCCCCGCACGGCGCCCGCTCAGGCGGGAGCCGTGAAACGCTACAATAAGGAAATCACTCAGTTTTGGCATGCTTCCTCCTTCTATTGGTGCGGCTATTGGTGCGGGAAGCATAAATCATCGGTTTGATACAGTCAACAAAAAACCGCAACCATTTGAGGTTGCGGTGTTTATATATGGTCGGGGCGAGTGGATTTGAACCACCGACTTCCTGCTCCCAAAGCAGGCGCGCTGCCAGACTGCGCTACGCCCCGTGATTAGTATTTACGCCGCTTTTATTCGTATACCTCCCGATCATAATTCGCACTTGGTGTCGTTTAACAGGGTGGGCTGGCCGGTCGTTTCCAGGACGCTACGCCAGAGGCCGCGCATCGGGTCGACTTTTTTGCGTTTGGAGATCGCCGTGTGGATCGGCACGTGCACGAAAGTCTGCTTCCAGTTCGCGATTACCATTTCCGTCCGACCGGTCATCGCCGCATGCACCGCGTGACGGGCCAATTGACCGCAAAAAACGCTGTCCACCGGACGCGCCGGGACGGAACGGATATTGTAGCTCGGATCAATGTACTTCACGTTCACCGGCATGTTCTTCGTCTTGAACCAGTCGGTGATGCCGTCGCGGAGATATGTGCCGATATCCTTCAGCCGCACGTTGCCGCTGGCGTCGGTGCTCACCAGCGTCGCCCCGGTGCGCTTGAACAAATCCTGGCCGGCGCCTTCCGCCACCACCACCACCGCGTGGCCGCGGCGTTCCAAGCGTTTACGGAGACTTTCGTAAAAGCCGCACGGACCCTCGAGCTCAAACGGCGTCTCGGGAATTAGGCAGAAATTCACGTCCGGTTGCGCCAGGGTGGCGAAACAGGCGATAAACCCCGAATGCCGGCCCATCAACTTCACCAGGCCGACCCCGTTCGGCGCGCCGTTCGCCTCGACATGGGCGCTTTGAATCGATTCGATAGCCACCGCGTAGGCGGTTTGAAAGCCGAAGGAAGTATCGGTAAAGCTGATGTCATTGTCAATCGTTTTCGGGACACCCACCACCGCGATGTTAACCGCCCGTTTGTCGATTTCATCCGCTATGGCCTGGGCTCCCCGCATGGTGCCGTCGCCGCCGATGCAGAAAAGCAGGTTGATGTCCATACGTTCCAGGCAATCGACGATTTCCTCGGCCGACTGATCCCCGCGGCTGGAAGCAAGGATGGAGCCGCCTTTGTTGTGGATGGCGTCGACGAGATCGGGGGTGAGGTTGATGATGTCGTGCTTGTATTTGGGGATGAAGCCTTCGAAGCCGTATTGGAAGCCGTAGGTTTTGGTGATGCCGTACTGGTAGTGGAGGCAGAGGGTGATGCCGCGGATGACATTGTTGAGGCCGGGGCAGAGTCCGCCGCAGGTGACGACGCCGGCGCGGCATTTACGAGGGTCGAAGTAGATTTTCTCGCGGGGGCCGGCGACTTCCATGGAGGGGAGGAGGGTCTTGTCGCCTTCGCGCAGTTTGACGTCTTCCAGCAGGGTGTCGTAGAGGGTGCGGCTGCCGTTGGGGACATAGGATACATACTTGCCGTACACTTCCGCCATCGGATTGGGGATAGTGCATTTGCCGAGCGCTTTTATGTTGAAGTCCGGGCTTTCCATTTTGCTTGACTCCTCCTGACTGGCGGATGGTGACAAAATAAGGTGAAGTTTATTTTTACCCGACCGCGCGGTGTTTGGCAAGGATGTAGCTCGGTGGAACGCCCGGCGTCCATTCCCGCTTGAAGCGGAGCGGCCAAAACCGTACCATTTATTAATCCGTCAACCCGTGGCGGAACTTCATCCCGTCGGAACGGAAGGTTTAGAAAAAAAACGCTCCAGTCATCCGGCGGTCACGGCCGATAGTATGGGCAGTGCTTTCCTTCCCCGCGACTCCAGTTCTCCCGGGGAATAGGGGAGGAAAAAAACCAGATCGGCCGGGAGTCGTTTCCAGACGGGTGATTAACTATGACTAGTATTGACAAGACCGAATTTTTGCTGGCGTTGGCCATCCTGCTTCCCGCATTGTACCTATCCCTTTACCTACTTTTCAGGGCCAGGGGCGTGCTACGGGTGAATGCGGCGGGCTGGCAGGCGGGAGGGGTGTGGACAGGCCGACGGTTATGGTTGCCGGCCATGTGGGTGTTCGGATTTTTCCAGCCGCTCCTGCGCCTGGAATCGTTGCTGGCGCGTAGGCTGGACCGGGACAGGGAACACGCCGCCAAACGCGACCAGGGCGTCAGCGAGGTGGTGGTCGAACTGATACCCATGGCCTGAATCCGACAGATCCGAATCCGACAGATTTAAATCTCCCCACTCAATCCCCATGCCCGCCTGGCACAAGATTCGGTCCCTCACGGAGGGATGGAATCGTGGCCAGGCGTTTTCAATTCAATCTGCAGGGTCTGCTCCGCTACCGGGAAATCATGGAGGAGGAGAAACGCCGCGCCTACCTCGAGGCGAAGCGCCTTGTCGACGTCGAAAAGGTCAAGCAGCAGGATCTCGCCAAGCAGCGGGACCAGGTTCAGGACGAAATTGTTCACGCCCTCGAGGATTCCGTATCCGTGCAGTCGGTGATGGCGAGTTACGCCACCGTCGGCAAAATCGACGCCGCCCTGGCCGAGAGCCGGAAGCGCATGACTGCCCTCGAGGCCGAAGTCGAGAAACGCCGGTTGGCCATGATTGGGGCGAGGCAGGAAACGCGCATGATGGAGACCCTCAAGGACCGGCGCCGCGAGGAGTTCATCCAGGAACAGGACAAGCTGGAACAGGCGGTCATCGACGAATTGTCGATTCAGGCCCGGGGCCGGCGGGTGCGTGAGGAAATCGAGGCGGCGGAACTGGCGGAACAGGAGGCGGGGCGGATCGGGTCCGGCGAAGACCCCTTCGCCGACGACCGTTTCGCCGGCGGGGATTTGGCCGAGGACCAGGCCCCGGGCGGTTTTCCAGAAGATATGGAGGGCTGACCGATGCGCTTCATGTCGACCATGTTCTACATGCTCCTCAGTATCCTCGGCTTGTCGGTCATCAGTCTGGGGGGGCTTATCGCCGTACAGTATTACCGCGGCAAAATCACCGCCCGGGATTTGCACAGCATTCTCAGGGTGATTGGCGGGACGCACCGGATAATCATCCCCGAGGACACCTATAACCGTTACCTGGAGTTCGCGAAGGACGAGGCGGCGGCGCGGGCGGAACTGGAGCGTAACCGAGGACTCCCCGAGACGCGGGTGCCGGCGGCCATGCGCTCCCAGGAGGAAATGCAGCGCCAGCAGGCGAACCTGGAGGTTCTGAACCGCCTCCTGGACGAGCAGAAGCGGCTGATAGCCCAATTGCGGGGCGAGGTGGACGCCGAAAAGCGGGCGGTGGAGTCCATCAAGAAGGCCCTCGACGACGAACGGCAGAAAAACGTCATTGTCGAGAAGGACGCGGCGACCCAGAAGCTCCGGAAAACCCTGTCGGAAATGGACGCGGGGGATGTCGCGCTGTTCCTGACCCAGGTCGTCCGCGACCCTTCACAGGGCGGCCCCATCGAGGCGGCGCGCATTTTTCGCGAGCACCTGAAGGCGGATTATTCCGCCGAGGTCTTGGGGGAAATGCTACCGGCCGACCGGCAGCAGGTGATTCCCCTTTTGGAAAACCAGTACGCGGGGGTGCCCCCGGACGCGGTGGTGAAGCTCTTCACCGACAAGAAAATGAGTTCCGGCGAAATGCTCGTGTATATGCGGCAGATGAGCCCCAGCCAGGCCCTGGGGGTGTATTTGCGGCTCCCGGTCCCGGTGCAGGAGCAGATTTCCCCCATTCTATTGCGGAACAACTGAGGACAGCCGATGGCGGGTAAAAAGGGTTATACGCCGGACCAATTGCGTCTGGTCACCAAAGTCGCCCGGCTCTACCACCAAAGCGGGCTCAAGCAGCCGGAAATCGCCAAACGGCTCGACCTCTCGCAGGCCGGGGTGTCCCGGGCGCTGCGCGAAGCCGAACGCCTCGGCATCGTGCGGGTGGCGGTGCATGTGCCGGACGGGATTTTTTCCGACCTCGAGGCTGAACTGGAAAGTCTTTACCACATGACCGACGTAGTGGTGGTCGAACCGGTCGGGGAGAGCGAACGCGACCTCCTGCAGGCGATGGGGGACGGCGCGGCGGCCTGGCTTGAAAATGTGGCGCCGAAGTGCGGGGTCATCGGCATTTCCTCGTGGTCGGAGTCCCTCCTCTACGCCGTGAACTCGATGCGCCCGGTGTCCGGGGGGGTGACGGAGAGCATTGTCCAGGTCTTGGGGGGGATTGGCCAGTCGGTCACGAACAGCGCCGCCACCCGCCTGACGGAACGCCTCGCCCAGATCTCGGGGGCGGAGCCGGTGTTCCTCCTGGCGCCGGGGATTTGTTCCGACGAGAAGTCGCGGCGGGCTCTCGCGAAGGAGCGCTCCTGCCAATATGTTTTCGAGTTTTTCAGCCGCATTTCCCTGGTACTTTTGGGGATTGGCTGCCTGGAGCCGTCGCGGCTCCTTTCCGACAGCGGCAACCGCATGACCGAGGCGGAACGCCGGGAACTGGAACGTTCCGGCGCGGTCGGGGATGTGGTGCAACGCTTCTTCGACGCGGCCGGAAAACCAGTGCGGGCGACCTTTGAGGAACGGGTGATCGGGATTTCCTTCGAGGAAATGCTACGGATTCCCCGGCGTTTGGGGGTGGCGGGAGGAATGCGGAAGTTCGAGGCCATCCGGGCCGCTCTACGGGGCGGCTGCCTGACCACCCTGGTCACCGACGCCGCGGTGGCGCGGCGGCTGGTCGCGGAACCGTGAAACCATAGCAAGGAAAAACCATGAAAAACGTCCTCGCCATCGCCGGCTCCGACTCCTCCGGCGGCGCCGGTATCCAGGCCGACCTGAAAACCATGTGCGCCCTCGAAGTCTACGGCATGACCGTCATCACCGCCATCACCGCCCAAAACAGCCGGGGCGTCAGCGCCGTCGAGGTCGTCACCCCCGAAGTCGTCAAGGCGCAAATCGAGGCCGTCTTCACCGACATCCGCGTCGATGCCGTGAAAATAGGCATGATCGTCAATGCCCAAATCGCCAAAGTCGTCGCCGATCAGCTCGCCCTCCGGAATGCCGTCAATATCGTTCTGGATCCGGTCATGGTCGCCAAAAGCGGCAGCCGGCTGATTGACCGGGCGGCGGAACAGGAAACGCTCCGCCTCGCCCTCGCCGCCGCCGTCGTCACCCCAAACCTCCAGGAAGCCGCCCTTCTCGCCGGCATCGAGGTGAAAACCCACGCCGACATGGAAGAGGCGGCCCGGCGCATCCAGGCGAAAGGCGCCGGAAACGTGCTGGTCAAAGGCGGCGGCCGGCGGGACGACGCCGACGATTTCCTCCTTATGGGCGATGAAAAAATATGGCTCCGGCAAACCCGCGTCCCCACGGACAATATCCACGGCGCCGGCTGCACTCTCTCCTCCGCCATCGCCGCCCGCCTCGCCCTAGGTGACCCCCTCCTGAAGGCCATCCAGAACGCCAAGCATTACGTCAGCCGGGCCATCGAAAACTCCTGGAAAATCGGCTCCGGACCCGGTCCCCTAGGGCATATGGCGGAACTCTATCGGCAGGCGGTGGTCCCCGTTTCCAAAACGGTAAAGTAACACCCAGCCGTCCGCCCCGGCGCTTTCGGCGTCGGGGTAAACATTTTCCTCAAGTTCATCCGGCGGGATTTCCAGCCAGTTGCGGCCCGCCGCCGCTGGAAAGCGGCCCCGCCAAATCACCCCGCCGTCCGCGTCGTAAAGGGCGAATTCCGCCTCTCCGGCGCGGTCCGCCCAATAGGGGATGCGGTAAACATTTCCCTCGGGATGCGTCACCGCCACATGATTCCCCTCGACGTAACCGCCCCCTTCCGCCGGCTCCAGAGGCCGCAGCGCCTCCGGAAAACCGGCCGGCAAATCCGGGCGCTTCAGCCCCGCCTTCGCGAGACCTTCCTTCACCTCCGGCAGGCCCATGAACAGATCCCACAACAGGCCGCTCCGGTAATTTTCGAGCATGCAGGCAATCGGCAGTTGATCGATGGCCAGGTACTCGCGGGCGCTCCAGTTGTCGGCCAGATTCACCGCGTCGTAAGGCCCGTTCCCGCCCCACGCCATCCGCCGCAGTTCTCCGTCCAGGACGGCCAGAACCTGCATGGCGAAGTACGGCGCATAAGGAAACGCCCCCAAAGCCGCCGCCGGCGCCACATAGCCCCGGTCGTTGCCGGGGGAGAAAGTCTCGTAACCGTCCGGCGTTAGGCACGCCCCCAGCCCCCACCAGCCCTGGTGGTACCGATACTCCTCCGGCGCCTCGTACAGGCAATAGCCCCGGTTCGCCAGCACTTGCCGGGCGTTCCTGAGGAAATAGCCCTCCGGCGCCTGCGAGTCGGCGATTTCCCAGGGGTTCAATCCCACAAATGAGTAATGGCTGTCAAGGAAAAAATCCCCTCCCGACCCCGAAGCGCCGAGTCGGTAGCCGGCTACCGTGCGGTCGGGGCGATCGGCCCCTTCCAGCCAATGTGGGTAATTGACCGGGTCGATGGAGTGGGTCGGTGAACCCAGGGCGAGAACGTAGGCGACCAGGCCTTCGCCGGCGCCGGCGTTTTTCCCGTCCGGATGAAAGCCGTCCTTCCCACGCCAATGCCAATGCAAACCTTCATCCTTGCCGGCGGTGAACCAGTCCCACTCCACCTCCCGCCAGAGCGTGTCGACAATCTCCCGCAGCTCCCGCTCCGTCCCGCCGGCGGCGTCGAAGTAGGCGCGGGCAATGAGGAGCCCCTGGATTAGAAACGCCGTTTCGATTAAATCCGCGCCGGCGTCCCCGGCGGCGGTCCCGGCGTTATCGGGATAAAGCCAGCGGGGGAATGCGCCGTGCAGGGCTTTACGGTCGACGTTGTCGCGGAGAAAAGTCCCCATGCGGACGATCCGCTCCGCCGTTTCGGCCCGGTCCAGCCAGCCGCGTTCTACTCCCGCCACCAGGGCGGCGACGCCAAAGCCGGTCCCCCCCACCGCCAGCGGCCGGCCGGCGCCGGCGAAGGCGAAGCTGGCCTCGTAGGCGAGGCCGCTGTCGGGGTGATCGTTGTCCCTCATATAAGCGGTTACGGCTTTCTGCAGCCGGTTCAGGGCGTCGCGGCCGGCAGGTTGCTGATAGCGATGCCGATGCCGGCGTTCGCCGCTTTGCAGGGGCGAGGCCATGCATCCGGCCAGCCAGAGGACCCCGACGAGGACCAAAAAAAAACGGAAAATACCGCCGCCGCCGACTGGCTGCCGGGCTGGCTGACGATAAGTTATGGGAATGCGATACATGCCTTGCTCCTTCATTTTGTATTAACGCTACCAGGCAATGTTAACGCATTGAAGTTTATTTGCAAGAGGATTTGGGTGCCGGGGAAATTTGCGCTCGAAATCCTTTATCCCGTGTGAAAGAAGCGTCGCCGCCGAGGCAATTAATTACCGGGAACTGGCGTAGGACCGTAAAAAAATAGGCCGGTAAGGTCCGCTAAACGCCGGTTCCCGCGGCACCTTTCTGGGGGGAACGTCATGTGGATTAAGATTGCGCTAGGATTGGCCATGGCCGGGGTGTTTGCGGCCTTGCTGTTTCCCGCCGCCGAACGGGCCAGGGACAGAAACGTGGCTATTGCGAACCGTGCGGCGCCGGTGATTCTTGCCGGGGAAAACGGCCGCGAACTGGCGGATCGGATACGTCGGGGCGTCCGGTCGCACCAGGACATTCCGGGGGTGACAGAGGCGCCGCGTTCCGATTCCGCCCGGTTGCCGAAAGTCGAGGCGGCGGGCCGGAACGGAGGCACCGGCCGTTTGGCCGATTACATCGCGAACCAGTTGCAAACGCCGCCGGATGCCGGGGCCAAACCTTTGTTCGGGATTACGGCGCCTCCCGGCGGCGGGTCCGAGGGGGACGTAAACGCGGCGGGTCCGGATCCCAAGCGCCTCACCTTCGGTTCCAAACCCATACCCGGCGGGGAATGGCCAGGCAGAACGGCTGGGGCGAAGCGGCAAAGTGGAAACGGAATCGAGAAACAGGAAGCCCGCGCGGATGGTGACACCGGCGTGTCCGGAGTCGCCGCCGCCGGCCGGTCGGGACCGCCTGCCGACGACCTGATGGCCATGGCTCCGCCGGGAGGCGCGATTCGGCCAGGCGAGGTATTCACCGATATGAAGCGCTTCAAGGTCGCCTCGCGGGAGCGGGCGCGAACGGCGGGAAAAACCGGGCGCGGCGTGGCGTCGGAGCTGGCTTTCGCGAGTTTGGGCGAGGGCGGGTCAACCGGCGGCTGCGGTTCGGCGACGGTGGTGCGGGGTGGGGAGGCCTGTGGCCGGGAATCGTCCTACTATTTCGCGGCGCCGCCCTTTCCGGAGCTTCCGGCCAGGGGGGTGAAGTTCTGGGGCGGCGCCGAGGCTTTCAGGGAAAACCAGGATCCCTGGGAGAGCGGGCAGAACGTGTACCGCCAGGATCGCCAGACCTATTCCGTGGGGGTGACGAAGGACTGGACGATTGACTCGACTTTGGGTTTGTCGGCGGAATGGCTGGAAAGCAAGGTGCAGAGCCGTCAGCCGGACGATTACCGCGAGAACAAGCTTTCCGGTTACCGTTTGAACGCGCATTACCGCGGGACCTGTATGGCGCAATTGCCGTTTTCGGCCACCGCCTTTTACGGCCGGGTCGATGACGAGGGGTCGGGGTATACGACGAGTTCCGACGGAGTCGGCGGGTATTTCCAGGAAAACTGGCTTGAGCCGCGTCATCGCACGCAGATATACGGTTTTTCCGGCAAAATCGGGGCGCCGCTTCTTTGGGGAAATGACTTCAAGGTTCTGCCGGAAATCGGCGTCGACTACTGCCGGGTGCAAACAGACCCTCATTCGTACAGTTATTACGACAGTCCCGGCGGGACGGATTACGGCGGCACCATGGAAGGGGTGACTTCGAAGTCGCTGCGGGTGCCGATGACGGTTTCGGTGAAGAAGGATTACGCGCAGTGCTGGGGCATTTTCTCTCCGAAAATCGTTACCGGCGCGGTGCGCGAGTTCGAGGATTCGGCGATAGGGGCGCGGGTTTTGAATGCGGCGTCCGCCAGTAAGATTGCACCCATGGGCGCCACGCAAAAGATCGAGTTCCAGCCGAGCCAGAAGTTGTTTTATCATTTTGGCGCCGGGGTGGAATTGCGGACGGTGGGCGGCTGGGAGGTGTTTGCCGATTATCTGCATCATTGGTCTGACGAGTGGCGGAAGGATGAGTTCAAGTTGAAGTTGGGGCGGAATTTTTGACGGTGATTTATTGCGGAAAAGTGCGGTAAAATTATTTTTGCAAGTGGCGATTGGCGGATCAACCGCCACTTGCAAAACTTCCGTCAATAACGCGCCACCTTGGTCCATACGCCGCCGGCCGCCGACGACGCCCGCAGCGCATCGATAAAAGCCATGCCCCGAATCCCCTCTTCGATTCCGGGAAAATCCAGTTCCAATTCACTCGGCGCCTTCCCCGACTCAACCGCCCGAATCGCAAAAGCCGCATTGTAATAAATGTTCGCGAACTCCTCCAGATAACCCTCCACGTGAAATGAATAACACCGGCTCACCCGCTCCGCCGCCGGGCTCACCGCATTCGCATAGGGAGTGTTCCGACCCCAGCGTTCCCAGGGCCGATCCTGATACATGATGGTGAGGAAATCCACATCCATCTGGTTCCAGGCCAGGCCGGCCCGGTCGCCGTAAATCTTAAGCGCCAGGCCGTTCCCCTCGCCGGTGGAAATCTGACTCGCCGCGATGGAACCTTTCACCCCGCCCTCCCAATGCGTCAGGGCGGTGAAATCGTCGTCCGACAAGCGGCCCTCGACCAGGGTCGAAACCTCCGCCGCGACCGCCTCGATACGCAGGCCGCTGACCGTCTCCGACAAATTCGCCGCGTGCGTGCCGATGTCCCCCATGCAGCCCGAACCTGCCAGGCGCGGGTCGGTCCGCCAGCCGGCGGCCTTGTTCCCTTCGGCTTCGGCGAGGCGGTGGAGCCAGCCCTGGGGGTAATCGACGGCAATCCGCTTGATCTTACCGAGGTGCCCCTTTTTCACCAGATCCCGGGCGAGTTTCACCATCGCGGCCGCCCCGTAGGTGTGGGTTAGGGCGAAAACCTTGCCGGATTTCCGTAGCGCCTCGCGGAGGTCCAGGGCCTCCTGGATATTCATGGTCATCGGCTTGTCCATGATGACGCTGAAGCCGTGTTCCAGGGCGGCCTTGGCCGGGCCGTGGTGCAGATGATTGGGGGTGACGACGACGATGACGTCGGGACGCCGGTCGGAGGGGAGTTTGCTTTCCTTCTCCAGCATGTCCCGCCAGTCGCCGTAAGCGCGGGCCGGATCGATGTAGAGCGCCTTACCCTGTTGCCGCGATTTGCCGGGGTCGCTGGAAAAAGCGCCGGCGACCAGCTCGTATTCGCCGTCCAAATAAGCCGCCGCGCGGTGGGCCCGGGCGATGCCGGCGCCGGGTCCGCCGCCGATCATGGCCATGCGCAGTCTGCGCTGGTAAATGTCTGTCAAAGTGTGGCCTCCTGAAAAAGTGGACTTTTCGCCAGTTCACCCCCGGCGCTACGCTGTGCCTTCGCCATGCCTACCTTTTGCCGCCCTTCAAAACCTGGGCCGAACGCGAACGTCTGCCCACCGGCTGCGCCTGGGGGAACGACAATTCCGGAATCTTCCTCAACGCCGGCGTCGGGGCGTCGTTGCCAGTCCCTCCGGAGGGCAGTTCCGGCAAAGGTTCCAAAGGCTGCGGCGGACCGCTCCGCGCCGCCCCCCCGACCGAACGGAACACCTCCAAAACCTTCTGCGTCGTCGCCAGGGTGTCGCCCCCTTCCATGGCCGACACTTCGACCACATAACGCCCCGGCGCCGGCGGCGCCACCATCGCCCTGCTGCCGCCGATTTGCGCCAGAACCTTCGCCGGACCCTCCAGCTGCCGCCACTGGAAAGTCACCTGGTGTCCGTCCACGTCGCTGGGAATCGCCTCCCAGAACAAACGCTCCCCGGCATTGGCCACCTCCGGCCCCGACACCGCCAAACCCGGCGCCGGCCGGCCGGAGCCGACCTCGATGTCGATGTCCACCGCCTTCGAGTTCATTTTGCCGTTGGAGACAATCAGTTCGAAGGAGTACAAACCCGGCTGGGCCGGCCGGAACGCCGGCGCCGCGTCCCCCGCCGCCTCGTCGACGACATAATCCCGCACGGCTGGGCCGCCGGTCTGGCGCCAGCGGTAAATCAGGCGATCCCCCTCGTGGTCGTAACTTTGCCGCGCGTCCATCCGCACCACCGCGCCTATATTCGCCCGGGCCGGCGCCAGCACTACCGCCACCGGCGGCTCCCTCCCCTCCACCACCCGCACCCGGTGGTAAACGGGTTCGCTGTCGACCCCGCCGTCGACAACCACCAGCTCGAACTCGTAATCGCCGACCCGCGGCGCCAGGAAACGCTGGGCGGCGCCGTCGAAAACCCGCTCGAAGGAGTTTATGTATGGTCCCGCCTTTTGCTGCCACATATAGGTGAGGCGGTTGCCGCTGGGGCTGATTGAGGAACGGGCGTCCAACATGACCGTTTTGTCGAGGGTGATTATTTCCGGACCGTCGATATGGGCGATGGGACGCGGGGCGTCCACCGCCGGAAGGGCGGAGGGTGGGGCCAAAAGCCCGGCGGCGGCGTGGTCGCGGCCGCTGCCGATGCTGATTTCCGGCAGCGGAGGAAGACTGGGGGAGGAGGCCAGGGTGGATACGGCGGGTATGGCCGTTATGGGTTGCAGGGGGACATTGCCGGGACTGTTCAGGATAGCGGAGGGTTCGTCTACCGGCAGGGGCGGCAGGGGGGCGGGGAGGTCGTTCAAGGTCGGAGTCGGGATCCGGGCGGGGGGGTCCATGATCGCCGGCGGAGCCATGGGGGAGATGTCGTGGGCGTAGTCGTTCAGGCGGGAGGCGAGAACGTGGGCGGCGGCAGGCGAGGTTTTTTCCTGGGCCGAGGCGGCTAGAGGAAGTTTGGCGGCGGCGGCGGTCTGGCGCGCCGGGGTCGGGATGGAAACGGCGCCGGCCAGGGCTTGGGAAGCGGGTGCGGTGGCGGATGCGGCGGCGGGTTGGGGAAGCACCTTGGCCGTTTGCGTCGGGGCCGGCGTGGACGCCGGCGCCGCTGCGGGCGATGCGGTCAGGCTGATGGAGCGGGGCGGCACGGCGGCCAGTGGGTTTTCGGCGACTGCTCCGGCCGAGGCTAGAGCGGGTGTATTCAGGGCGATCGTTTCCGATTCGACGAGCGAAATATTTTGCGCCGGCAGGGACAGGGGCGATTCGGCGTCGGCGCCGACAGTCAAGGCGTTTTTCGCCGGGGAGTTTTTATTTGTGGCGGCTGCGGGAGCCGCCGCCGGCGGGTTTTTTTCGGTGTCGGGCGGGGCGGCATTTTCCGCCGCCGTTTCCTCCGCCGCCATGCTGGCGGGGGCGGCCGCGCCGCCCAGGGTCACCACCCGGGCGCGGGCGACCGGGGGCAGGGGCTTCGGGTTGATGTGCAAGCGGCAGCGGGCGGGGCGGCTGGATTTGTCGCCGTCCGAGACCACGAGTTGAATTTCAAAAACTCCGTCCCGGGTCGGTTCGAAGGCGAGGACCGGTTTCTTGAGGGCGTCCCGGGGGATGTCTAGGCCGGGGGTCAGGGTTTGCCATTGGTAGGTCAGGTCCTCCTCCTCCGGGTCGAAGGAGGCGCCGCCGTCGACTTCGAGGAGTTTGCCGACCTGTCCCCAGATTTCCGGCATGACCTTCGCCACCGGCGGCTGGTTTTCGGCCTCGATTTCCAGTTGCACCACATGCGGTTCGGACTGTAGTTCGTTCGCGGTCACCACCAGTTCGAAGACATAGGTGCCGGGCCAGACGGTGCGGAAGGACGGTTTGTCGGAAGCGGGATTCGATAGATCGACTTTCGGACCGGAGATTTGCGTCCAGGCGAAGGTTAGGGGCGAACCGTCGGGGCTGGTGGAGATGGAACCGTCCAGTTCGATGAGGGTGGAGGGTATGGTGCGGGGCTTTTTCCGTTTCGGCGTTTCGCCGCCGCTGGGTTTTTGCATGCCGGCAGCGGCGGCGGCGGTGCCGGCCTGATCGCCGATTTTCCCGTGCGCTTGACCGCCGCCGGGCTCCAGGTTTAATCCGGCGGGCAGGACGGCGGCGGCGCTGTTCATACCCTCCCCCGGGCCGGGCTGGTTCAGGGGTTTTATGCCGGAGCCGTTTGTGCCGGAAACGCCGGCGCTGGTCGGGCGTAACGATCCCGGCGCGGCTTCGCCGGCATGGGCTTGGCGGGGGTGACGGCTGGCGGGCAGATTGACGCCGATAAACGCCAGGATCAACAAAATTGCGGCCGGGAGAACGCTGCCTCCGGACCGGCGCTGCGGTTCGCTGGTTTTATCCTGGTCACGACGGGCGGTTACGGCCCGGTTCCGGCGTAAGAAGAACGTGCGCAAACCTTCCCCCCCAAGGGAATTGCGAAAAAGGCGACCCCGGGGCACACCGGGGCTTCGAGGCTTAGATTTTACCGATCCGGCGGGAGGTTTGCAAGGAAAGGTGCGGGTTATACGGCGAACGGCCGGGTGACGCGGTCGGTGTCTTGCTAATGTTCGCGGTTTTCGCGAGAATCAAGCGGCGGCAATGGACTTTGTTACGGATGCATCTCAACTTTGTTACGTAATTCCGTACGCTGTTACGTTGTTCCCTCCCCACACGTCATTCCGGCGTCGCGAGCGTTCAACCGGGGGGAAGCGCAACTCGCCGGAATCCAGGCCGATGGACAATCGCTACAGTGGCGTTTGCTCCTTGTCTTACGGAGGTGTAAGTTCCGACCCTGATAGGGCGTTTAGTGGAACCACCGAGCGGCGGAGCGACGGTTTATCGGCCTGGATTCCGGCGAGTTCTGCCTCACCCCGGTTGAACGCTTGCGACGCCGGAATGACGTGTGGGGTGGTTCAAGGCGTAACAGGATGCGGATTGACGTAACAGAGTTGCGATGCGCCTCTTTGTTACCGGGCTGTTAGGCCTTGGACTTTTGCGGAATCTCCCCTCGGCGGCTTGACGTAACAGGGTTAAGTTGCGCCCGTGTGAATGGTAATTTTGCAAGGCCCAATTCGAAAATTTTCCAGTTTGAGGAATCCCGCAGCCATGTCCACCCTAACCGTTTCCCTGACCCGTCCCGCCCATTCCTACGACATCCTCATCCTGCATAATCTGCCGCTGAACTGGCGGGAGGAAATCGAGGCGCGCCTGCCGGGACGTAATTACCTGCTGCTGGCGGATGTCAATTTGGCCCGGCTTTACGATCTTCCGCCCGACCGGTCCACCCGGGGAAAATGGCTGACCCTGCATGTTCACCCGGGCGAGCAAAACAAAAACCTCGCCCAGTACGCCGAACTTTGCGAAGCGGCCCTGCGGCTTGGCGTCGAACGGGACACCGTCCTTGCCGCTTTCGGCGGCGGCGTGACCGGCGACATCGCCGGCTTTGTCGCCGCGACCCTCCTCCGTGGTCTGCGGCTGGCGGTCATCCCCACCACCCTGCTCGCTCAGGTCGACAGTTCGGTGGGGGGCAAGAACGGGGTCAAGTCGGCGGCGGGGAAAAATCTGGTCGGGACCTTCCACCAGCCGAGCCTGGTGCTGATCGATCCGGCTTTTCTGGACAGTCTTCCCCGGCGGGAGTACCTGGCCGGAGTGGCGGAAATGCTGAAGACGGCGGTCATTGGCGGCAGGGATTTTTTCGACCTGCTGCGGCAGGACCGTAATGCCTTGAAGTCGGTCAATCACGATTGTCTCCGCCGCCATATCGCCCGGTGCTGCGAGGTCAAGGCCGGGTTGGTGGGCGAGGATGAATTTGATCAGGGACGACGGCAGCTTCTCAATCTGGGGCATACTTTCGGACACGTTCTGGAGACACTGGCGGGGTATGACGGCCGGGTTGTGCATGGCGAAGCGGTGGCGGTGGGAATGGCGATGGCGTGTGGGTTTGCGGTGAGGAAGGGGTTTTTGTCGCGGGAGGACGGTGAGGCGGTTCGGGGTTTATTGACGGATTTACAGTTGCCGGTTCGTATGGGGCAATTGGGCGGTGGCATTTCCGGCCGGGGGGCGCCGGAGTGGGAGCGGTTGCTTCGCGGCGATGCGGCTTTGGCGAGTCTTTTGCTCGACAAGAAGGGGCAGGAGGGCAAGGTGAATTTGGTGTTGCCGCATGCGATTGGGGATTGTCGGTTGGATAAGGGGTTTGTTGGGGCGGAGGTGTTGGAGTATATGTTGGGACATGGGTAATTCGGTCGCGGTAGGGACGGTCCTTGCGTCCCGCTCCCCGCACAGATAAATCGGGGCAACCTGAGGATCGCAAAGATTTTGAACCGTTTTCAAGCCTTTGCTCCATTGTTGACTTTGGAAGGCCCCCATTTTTTCAGGGCGGAATTGGACAGCCAGCCGCAAATAAGACCGATCACTCCGTAGATCATGATGATGGCAAGCAGTTTCAGCGACCCAAAATCCCAGCCGATGATGCTCTGGGAAAAGGTCATGGCAAGGCCGTAGAAAATGCCATTGACGTTGTCAAGATGTAAAAACCGCAAATTTCCCAACGTCATGGCAGCCGTCGTGATCAGGAAGGTCGCCAGTAGAAGCCCAACAGAAATATTGCCGATACTAAAACCGATGACCCCGGAAAGTACCGTTCCCAAATAAACCATCAGGCTGGCGGCAAAAAAAC
>JAVBRG010000142.1:0-10995 GCA_031548195.1 Planctomycetota bacterium
TCCACAACAGTCGTGTGATCAAAAGGTTGCATGGTAAAGGGAATTGCGAGTGGTTTTTCGCCACCGCCCCTTGAGTAGCCGATAACCCTAACTTCATGCGGCATTTGCGGATGCGGTTCCCGCAAATGCCGCGTTGTAGAGCAAAAATCCAGTTATACCGAACGTGTATTGAAGGAATCGTCAATGAAGATTTTGTGTTTGGGTGACAGTCTGACTTTCGGTTCCGGCGTACCGCGCAGCGCCGCCTGGACGACTTTGGCCGGCCGTCTCCTGGGGGTGGAATTGTTGAACCGGGGCGTCCCCGGCGACACCACGGCGGGGATGTTGTCCCGCATGCACCGGGAGCTGGAGGCGAACCGTCCGGAGCGGATCAGCCTGCTCGGCGGTTCGAACGACATCTATTTCGGTCAGGACGATCGTCCGGCCCGGGCGAATTTGGCGGCGATGGCGCACCAGTGTTCGGCCCGGGGACTGGGGCCGATTATCTGCACGCCGATTCCGCTGGAGGTGGCGGAGGCTCCGGCGGAGTGGGCGGGGGTGGTCGATTTTTTCGCGGCCCAGGAAATGAAGAGGGAGTATGCAGGGTGGCTTCGGAGGTTCGCGGCCGCCTTCAAGCTGCCCTTGGTGGATTTTTGGTCGGCGGTGGAGGAGCGGCGGCGGGAGCCGGGCGGCGGGGCGTTTTATCTGGACGGCCTGCACCCGAACGCGGCGGGCCACGCTTTTTTGGCCGAGGTGTACAGTAGCACGGTGCGGCCGCTTTTGTGAAAGTTGCAGGCGAACCGCGGACCCAGGTTCGATTGTCCCCCCCCAAAAAAAAATGCAAAACGCCCGATTTTTTTCTCCCCTCCGCGTGAACAGCCTTATAACCCATTCTTGATGTCAGTGCTCTCCGCGGAGCGAGTGGTTGCGGTACCCCGACGGAAGTCCCGGTTGCACGGGGTCCGTAGGATTCTTCTGGGCGCGCAAGTGCAATTTAACCGGTCAAGGGGAGAGGCGGGTGGTTAGGCCCCCTATTGCCGCGCCGGGGTTGTCCTGACCAGGCGGCTCCACCAATATATACCGAACGTCTATTGGAATTGTGAAAATGTATATCATCGTGTCAGACGAGGAAGCGAGGGCGGAAATCACTTTTTCAGCCGGCGGCTAGGCAGAAAAAGTTATTTCCGACCGAGCTGACGAAGTCTGACGCGATGAGATACGTTTTCACAATTTCAATAGGCGTTCGGTATACCCTACGGACCTCGGGAAGAGCTCGCCGGGCTTCCGTTCCTTTTTGCAAAAGAGGAACGGAGGCGATTATTAGCCGTCTCCGAAACCGCACTAGTTACACAAAATACTTGCCGATGAGTTCCGCCAATTCCTCGCGGTTATGGCAAAAATTCAAGGAATTCCTGAACTCCCGCGCCCCCGCGAAAGCCTTCGAATAAAACGACCCCAGCTTCCGGCAATGCCGAATCGCCCGCTCCCCGCCCAGCAGATCCGCCAGAAGATCGTGATGCCGCAGGATGGTCGCGCCGATATCCGCCAGGCTTGGCGGCGTAAATGCCCGCCCCGCGCATTCCTCGACAATCCGCCGGAACACCCACGGCGACCCCATACAGGCCCGCCCCACCATCGCTCCCGCCGCCCCGGTCGCGAACATCCGCCCCGCCGTTTCGCCGTCCCGCACGTCGCCGTTACCCACCACCGGAATCGTCACCGCCCGCACCACCCGTTCAATCTCCCCGTAGCGGCAGGGCGTTCCATACGCTTCCTTCGCGTGGCGGCCGTGCACGGTCAGCCAGTCCGCCCCCTCGCCCTCGGCGATGCGGGCGATTTCCACCGCATTGAAGTTGCCGGCGTCCGTCCCCGCCCGGATCTTGATTGACACCGGCAGCCGGGTGTTACGCCGCATCGCCTTGACCAAATCCCGGATCAGTTCCGGCTGTTCCATCAATTTCGAACCCGCGTTCGCCGCCCGGACCTTCCGCACCGGACAGCCGCAATTCAGGTCGATGGCGTCGGCGCCGCGTTCCTCCGCCACCCGGGTCGCATAGCCCAGGGCCTCGGGGTTCGCGCCCCAGAGCTGGTACAGGACCGGTCCCTCATGGGGTGACTTGGCCAGATACTGCTCCTGGGTGTCGGAATGCTGGAACAGGGCGTTCGCCGAAATCATCTCGGTCGCTAAAAGCCCCGGCCGCCCCATCTCCCACGCCAACAGCCGGAAGGGGAGTGACGAATAACCCGCCAGGGGCGCCTGGACCAGATTGTTATCCAAAGTCAAAGCCGCGATTTTCAGTGGGTGAATGCCCATGCGGGTCCCGTCTCTCCGAATTTTGTTGGAAGTAGCCCCGGTAAAATGATAATCTGTTGGGTGTTATGGAAAATGCGCCTTGCCCTCGCGAGAGGAATGCCAAATATGCTCGAAGCCCACAATATCCACAAATTCTACGGCGCCCGCCAGGCCCTGGACAGCGTCTCCTTCAGCATCCGCAAAGGGGAGGTGGTCGGATTCCTCGGCAAAAACGGGGCCGGAAAAACCACCACCATGCGCCTCCTGTCCGGTTTCCTCGCCCCCACCCACGGCGAAGTGAAGGTCGCCGGCCTCGATCCCCGCCTCCCGCGGGTGCGTGATAAAATCGGCTATCTCCCGGAAACCAATCCCCTCCCCGCACGCATGCGCGTCAGCGAGTATCTGTGTTTCCGCTCCGGAATCAAGGGCTTGCTGGCGAATTCCGTCCCCGGCCGCATCGGGGACGTCGCCAAACTCTGCGGCATCGATTCCTTCCTCGACCGCCTGATCGGCCAGCTCTCGAAAGGCATGCGGCAAAGGGTCGGCCTCGCCGACGCCCTCCTGGCCAATCCCGAAGCGCTCATCCTCGACGAACCGACCGCCGGCCTCGACCCCAAACAGGCCGCCGAAACGCGGGACCTCATCGAGCGGCTGGGGAAGGACTGCACCGTCCTCCTCTCCAGCCACATCCTTTCCGATGTCGAGCGGCTCTGCGACCGGGTCATCATCCTGAACGAAGGCCGGGTCATCGCCGACGATCGCCTCGAAAATATCTGCGGCAACAGCGTCGACGAACGCACCGTCATCCTGGAACTCATCACCCTCGAACCGGTCAGGGAAGCCCTCAGGAGCATCCCCGGCGTCCGGGCCATCGGGGTCGCCCCGCCGGAAGGCGATTCGGAAGTCACCACCGTCCGCCTGACCACTCCCGCCGGGGTGGATCTCCGCCGGGAAATTTCCTCCGTCTGCGCAAGCCGCGGCTGGCTCATCACCGGCATGCGCCAGGAACCGATCAAGCTGGAGGACATATTCAGGAAACTGACCGGTTCGCGCAGGCTGGACGGTTCGCGGAGGCTGTGAAAGGGGGATTGATGCTCGACCTCATGTTGTTCCGCGCCCATCCGCACGACTGTTTCGTCAGGCTCTGCCTCAGTGATGTTCAAACCTTCGCAGCGCTCCTGCGTTATTGCGGCAACGCTGCACTATAATGGAGCCCGGCCATGGAAGGGAACTTTGCGAATGCGGGATTTGATCTGCCGGACAACCGGTGCGGATCCGGCGGTATTGGACTTCCCCATTCATTTGATAGATACCGCGAGACTCTCAATAAATGACGATATGGACGATCCGGCTTTGCGGATACTGCTCGAAGCCTTGCAGGCCGGCGCGCAGGGGACCATGCAACACCGCTATGAAACGATTATGCGCACCTTCACATCCATGGGAAACGACTTGCGGGCGCGCTATCTGTTAGGCGGATTTTTCCACTATGCCGGTGCGCTCTGTCATCCGGCGCGTTGCTTTGAAATCGCCAAAAATATGGCATACAGACTGTTTGGCGTTACGGAGGGAAACAAAATGGCAAATACATTCCTCGATGAAATGCTTGAAAAAGGCGAGGCGAAAGGCAAGGCTGAAGGCAAGATCGAAGCGATCCTGTCAGTTTTGGGTGTCCGCTTTGGCTCGGTTCCGGAACCGGTTGTGACGGCGTTGGAAAAGTGCACCGAGGTTGAGAGGCTGGATAAATTGGTGTTGGCGGCGGTCACTTGCACGGATATCGGGGATTTCCAGCAGAGGCTTGGCTTGTGAATTTTGTGAAAAGAAGATAACTACATCGAGATTGTTGCGGATTATTTAATCATCACCTCCACCAAGGACCCGCCCCATGCACAAATTCCTGGCGCTCACCCGAAAAGAAGCGGCCGACATCCTGAAAAATCCGCCCATACTTTTCGCCACCGCCTTTTTCATCCTGCTCGACTCCTTCGCCTTTTACCTGACCACCGTCCGGCAAGCCACCCCCGTCGCCGAATTCGGGGAAATCGCCTTGTTCATCCTATTCACCTCCATCATCCTCTACCCCTTCGTCTCCATGCATTCGCTGGCCCAGAACAACGCCGACGGCACCATCGAAACGCTCCTCACCGCACCGGTCGGAACCTTCAGCGTCGTCCTCGCCAAATATTCCGGCGCCATGCTGTTCGTCCTCCTTCATCTGCTCCACGGACTCGTCTACGCCGTGCTCCTCGACTACGGCGGAAACCTCGACTGGTACGCCGTCATCCCCGCCTTCCTGGCCCTCGTCGCCTTCGGTTCCATCGCCATGTCCCTGGGGGTGTTCATCTCCTCCCTCACCACCTCGCCCGTCGCCGCGGCGGCGGGAACCGGCGGCATCCTCCTCTTCCTCGCCATCGTCGCCGGCCTCGATCCCTACTCCGGCAACGCCGCCAATCTACTCTACTCCATGAGCTACCTCCCCGACTGCCGGCGCTGGATTTCCGGAGAAATCGACCTCAGCGGCTGCGTCTATTTCATTTCCGTCACCGCATTCTGCCTCCTCATGGCCTGGCTCGCCATCAACAACCGCGAACCCGCCAATCAACCCGTTTCCGCCGTCGTCCGCCGCCGGCTCACCGTCACCTATCTCCTCGTCCTGGTCGGTTTCGTGCTCCTCGCCCTCCAGGCCGCCATCATCCACATCAAAGGTTTCTGGGAAGGCGGACACCCCTTCACCACCGCCTTCGACAGCCTGCCCCTGCCCTGGTTCCTGCCCCTGCTGTTCGCCGCCGGCGCGTTCGTCTGGTCCACTCTCACCTTCCGTGCCGCCCGCCGGGCGCAAAAGAACGACGCCGGCGGCTACCGCAATCCCAAATACGCCACCATCTCCGACACCGCCGTGATGAAGGCGCCCATATATTATTACGAGGAAAACAACCGCGCCAGCCGCCGCCTCTATCTGACCGCCTTCGCCTCCCTGGTCATCCTGGTAAACATCAACTGGCTCTCCCATTACCCCTGGCGCACTTTCGCCGACTCCCGTCCCCCCCTCCGCTACCTCACCCTCCTGCAGGACCGCTCCTGGGACTTCACCCGCGAAGGCATCAATTCCCTCTCCCCCGTCACCCGCCGCGCCCTCGATTCCCTGCAGGGCCGCATGCAGTTCTATTCATTCCTCCCCGAGGACCTGGCCGTCCACGATGTGCCGGTGGCGGTGGAAACACGCCACCTGCTGGAACGCTATCACGACTACAACACCCAGTTCAACGTCTCCTTCGCCGACGCCGTCCGCGAGCCGGAACTCGCAAAACAACTCGCCGAAGAGCTGGACATCAAACCGGAAAACCTCGCCGGCAGCATCGTCGCCGACTACCAGGGGCGTCGCATCGCCATTCCCGCCGCCTCCCTGGCCGCCCCGCCGGATTGGCGGCGGCAAAGCGCCGGCGACGACCGCTGGGTTTACGACGGCGAACGCCGCATCACCCAAACCGTCATGCACCTGGCCGATCCGCGGGTGCCGCGCATTCTATTCAGCTACGGCCATCTGGAAAGCTCCCTGGCCGGCGGCATCCATCCCGATCGCACCGCCTCCCGCCTGGCCCGCGCCCTCGCGGGAGCCAACATGCAGGTCCGCCAGCATTCCATCTCCCAAACCGGCGGCATCCCCTCCAGTTGCGACGTATTCGTCATCGCCTCGCCGAGGGTGCATTTCAAGGCAGAGGAAACGGAGGTTCTGCGTAATTATCTCACGGGCGGGGGACGCCTCCTGGTGCTGGCCCCCGGCGCGGGCCCCGATTACACCGCCGCCGACGATCCCCTGAACAATCTCCTGTTCGAACTCGGGGGGTCGTACCGCGACGACATCATCGAGGACAAGAAGAACAACGATCACGGCCAAGCCCTGGCTCCCCTGGGGAGAAGCCGCGGCGGCGGCGAAGGCGGCGGCGCGGTCGGCCTGGTCTTCCCCCTGGCCCGGTCGATACGCGACAATCCCCGGGTCACGGAAAACGGCTGGACCAGCGAACGCATGATCGAGTCCTATCCCGAGGCCATTTCCACGGCCATGGGAAGCGGCGAAAAGCGTCCAGGTCCCTTCACCCTCGCCTACCGGTCGGCAGCCCAGGGGGAGGCGCGGGAGGCGCGGCTGGTGGTGATGGCGTCGGGGCGGATGGTGTCGGACGCCGACATCGGCCGGGGGGCGAACGAAGCGCTCATGCTGGCGATGGTGCATTGGCTGGCGGGACGCGAGGAAACGGGCGAGATGCCGGCCCGGGCCTGGATCGATCGACGCCTGTGGCTGACCGGGGCGCAACTCCGGGGCTTGATGTGGATTGCCCTGGTCGGCCTGCCCTTGGCGTGGGTATTGGCGGGAGTGTCGGTATGGTGGCTCAGGCGGGAGTGAAAGACCACGCTGCGCCGCAGGCACAATCCAAACTGCGATTTCACTTACCGCCAGTATGACAACGGAGCGCCGGAAATGTCCAAAACCCGAACCCTGATCTTCATCGTCCTTGCCCTGGCCCTCACCCTGACCTCCCTCGCCCTCAGCCGCCGCGACTCCCGCGACTGGCGCGCCAACCGCTCCCGCCGCCTTTTCCCCTTCCCCTGGCAGGACGCCGCCGGCATCGTCATCAAGCGCCCGGGCGGGGAGGAACTCGTTTTCTCCCGAAAGCCCGGCGGGGAGTGGCAAATCCGCGTCGGGGACGATCTTCAGGACAGCCTGAATCCCGCCGCCGCCCAGGCGGTCGAGGCGCTGGCCACCCTTGCCTGGCGGGAGGCGCAGAGCGGCCGGAAAGCGCCCGACCCCGGGCAGGCCGTCACCCTGACCGCCACCAGCCAGTCGGGGCAAAAAGTCTCCTTCGCCTTTGGCGACGTGCAAAACAATCTCCGCGCCGCCGTGATCGACAATTCGCCGGAGCCGGTCTACGGAGTGAACCAGGATCTCCTGAATTTCCTCGACTGGCCCCAGGAGCGTTTCCGCAACCTGCATCTCGCCAGCCCGCCCGGCAGCTTAAAGCCGAAGCGGATCTCCCTCGTGCCGGGAGGGGGCGATGCCAGTCTGGCCATAACCCTCGAACGCACTCCGGCCGGCTGGCGCCAGACTCTCCCCATACCGTGGCCGGTCGACGAAGCGCGCCTCGACCTCCTGATGCGCTGGCTCGATCGCCTGCGCGGCGACGCCATCGCCGCCGAACAGTCGGGCGATCTGGCATGGTTCGGCTTCACCCCCGATTCGACCCGTATCGAGGTCTGGTACGACGCGCCGGAAGGGGAGGTGCGCCGCCGTATCGAAATCGGCAAGGAGGCCGAGCCCGGACACGTATACATCAGGGATGCGGGACGCAATCCCATATTCAGCCTGCCGGCGGAAATCCTGGCGGAAATCTCCATCGACGTCGCCCGTGAGCATCCGGTGCTGTGGCGGAATTTCTACCGGAAACGCGCCCTGGATCTGCTCGAAGGGAAAACCCCCGAGTCGATTGTGGTCGAGCGCCTCCTCCCCGAGCCGGAAAAACTCACCCTCCTGCCGGTGAATGACGCGGCCGGGCAGCGCTGGCAGGGCACCCTCGAAACGTCGGCCGGGGTCCAGACTTTTCCGGTCGACCCCCCCGACCCCAACGACAACATGCGTCCCCTCTCGGCTCTCCTCACCGGCCTCTCGAACGTCAGGGTGAAAACGTTTCTGGCCGACCTGCCGCCCGGGGCGGAGACGGAAAGCCTGACCGAGTATCCGGCTTGGCGGATAACCCCGCGCCTGCCGGGCGCCGTGGCTCAACCGGTGGTCCTAACGATTTATGCCCACGACCGGGAGGGGAATCTCCCGACGGGGAAGCCATACCTGGCCGGCCGGGCGGAACCGCTGGAATTAAAGGCGTTACCGGGTCTGCCGGAGAAGGTCGGCTTCGCCTTTTCCCTGTCGAGCGAACCGGCGGTAATGGAAACGTTCGGTGAATTATCCTACCTGTTATGCCTGCCGCCCTACCGCTACCGTGCCGCGAAAGTCATTGATTCGCGGCCGAAATCCTGGACCCGGGTGGAAATAGCGAAGGATGGAGGGACTATGACCTACATTAGAAACGCCAACGATGTCAACGAACAGTGGTGGCGCCTGGACGTTGACAAACAGCCGCTGATGGACGACAACAACGCTTTCATAAACGTCCTCCTGGAGTTAAGTCAACTGAAGTCGGAAGGTTTTGTCTCGGATGGAAAAGGGGATATTGGCGAATTTGGTCTTGACCGGCCGGAAATTACCGCCATAGTTTATAGTTCCGCCGATCCCCAAAAACCGGAAAGCGGGGAAAAGCGGCTGTTTCAGCTTAGCATCGGGGCGGCGGCGGGCAGGAACATGTGTTACGCCCGGTTGGGAGATGCGGGGCCGGTGTTTTTGCTGCCGGCACGCATGGGCAAGGCATTGGGTGAGACATACCATTAACAATGGGTGGGATTGGCTTGGTCCGTATTGTGGGAACGGAAACATGCGGACCGGACCAGGCGCTTAGTTTAGGGAAGAGATTATGACCAAAGCGAAGACCGCGAAAAGTTCGGCCGACCCCAAAAGCGAGGAAAGCAAATCGGCCAGGCTGAAAAAGGACGACCCGGCGGGTTCCGATTCTCAACGCCTCGGGGAAGGCCGGACGAAGGAACCGGATTCCCAGCGTTTGAAAGCGCCCAAGTCCGGCCCCGATTCCCAGCGCCTCAAGGCGGCGGAAAAGGCCGAGGAGAAAAAGGACGACAAGGTGGCGAAGGCCCCCGGCAAGAAACCCGCCGGCAAAACCCGGGACACCGACATCATCCCCGCTCCGGCCCAAGCGGCCGAGGCGAAGCCGGCCCCGGCGTTCCTGAACGCCGGCCTGGGGATTCGCGGCCTCTCGAAAAAGCCGGCCCTGTCCCTGGCTCCCAGCGTGATGACCCTGGGCCGCCCGGCCCTGCAGAAGCAGGAGACGGTGGCGCGGCCGTCCGACCGGCGCTTGTCGAAAAAGGAGAAGGACGACCTCAAGGTGACCCTGCTGGAACGCCGGGAGCGCTTGTTGGCCGGCATGCGCAGGGAACTCGCCATGCAGAAGGAGCGGGCCGAATCGAAGGCGGCGGACGAGGTGGACAAGGCGACGGACGCCTACGACGAGGATTTGTCGTTTGAAATCGCCACCGCGAACGACCAGGAGCTGCAGGATATCACCATTGCCCTGGAAAAGATTGAAAAAGGCACCTACGGCGAATGCGAAGTGTGCGGTTGCGCGATTTCCCCCTCCCGCCTGAAGATCCTTCCCTCCGCCACCACTTGCGTGGCCTGCCGGGGACAGGAGGAAATGGCCCGGCGCCGCGACGACAACCAGCAGATTTTCAGCATGATGTCGGAAGAGGGCGAGACGGAGACGGAAGGGTTGTAGATCAACCAGAGGGCGGCCACTTGGTGAACAGCAATTTGCGCATAGAGTCCCAACGCTATGCCAAAAAGGGACCGGGCAAGCGGAGCCGGCAGATCCTGGCGGCGGCGTTGGTGTTGATTACGGTCGTCGCCGCCTATTTGGTGTTTACCCGGGATGTCAGTTGGGAGCGGCGTAATCTCGGCGCCCGCCGGCTGGGTTTGAACGCGGTGCATAACAGCAATTTCCCGGCGGCGCGGGAGTATTACGAGATCGCCCTGGCGAACCATCCCTACGACTGGCGGACGCATTACAATTTGGCGAACCTGCTGGCCCACCGCCTGAACGATCCGGATGCGGCCTTGCGGCATTTCCTTTACACCCTGGCCTATTGCCCGGAGTCGGCGATACTGGCCCGGGCAAGGGCGGAGGTGGATATTCTCCGCCTGGTGCGGTCGGGGGAATTGGAGAACCCGGCCGACGCTTTGGACGACATGTTCGACAGCGCCGAAGGGGGGGCGCGCTGGCTGTTCGAGCGGCGGCTCGGTTTGCCGGCCCGGGCGGAGGCGGATGCCTATTGGCAGGGTTGGCGGCGGCGTAAACGGGGGGAATTGACCAATTTGCGCATACGCGCCCGGGGCGATGAGTTGTACGACGCGTATGTGGAGGTGCGTTATCCGGACGAGACGGTGATGTCGATGCACCTCACCGCCCGTTTCCGGGACATCTGGCGGGTGAGTTTGGCATTTCCATAGAGGAGGGTTGAGCATGTCCGTGGACGCGGTCCGTCTCAGGATTGACGAGCTTGACGCGGAACTGGTGAAAATACTGGATGCGCGCGCCAAAGCCGGCCGGGAAATCGGCCGGCTTAAACATGCGGCGGGACTGCCCCTTTGTCAACCGGATCGGGAGGAGGCGGTGTTGGCGCGGGTGGCGGGATTGTCGGACGGTTCGATGCCGCCGGAGGCGCTGGCGCGGATTTTTCGTGCGGTCATGGCGGAGACCCTGGGGTTGCAGCGGGCCGAGGCCGGGGGGATGATGGATGCGGCGGGGGTGATAGTCGAGAACGCGCCGGTGGCGGAGGGGCATTACCGGATGCGGATTCGCGCCGAAGGATTGGCGGGAGTGTTCAGCCCGGGCCAGTTTTTCCAGTTGCGGCTGGGGAGGGAGGGAGGGGAATTTTTCCTGCGCCGTCCCTTTGCCCCCTCCGAATATTTGCCGGACGGCTTCGCTTTCGTTTACGCCTTGGTGGGGGGGGGGACGCGGCGGCTGAGCGCTTTGCCGGCGGGTTACGAGGTGCGGGTGTTGGCGCCCCTGGGCAGGGGGTACGGTTTGCTGCGGCGAGGCGAGCGGGCGGTG
>JAVBRG010000065.1:0-7529 GCA_031548195.1 Planctomycetota bacterium
TGGCGCGGCTGGCGATGCGTTTCAGGCTGCGGAGAAGTTCCGGCGCGATCATGGTTTTTCCTGTTCAGGGCCTCTCTAAAAATGCTCTTTTTAGAGGTGCCCTTTACTTGTCCACCTCCGCCTCCAATTGCGCCGCCGCCTCGGCCGAGACGTCGAAATTGGTGTAAACGTTCTGGACGTCCTCGTTTTCCTCGAGGAGATCGATAAGCTTGGAAATTTTCTGGGCCGACTCGTAGCCCACTTCGATGCGGTTGTCGGGGATCAACTGCACTTCCGAGACCTGGGTTTCGATCCCGGCCTTTTCCAGGGCTTCGCCGACGGCGAGAAACGCGATCGGATCGGTATACACTTCGAAAAAGGAGTCCTGATCCACCACGTCCTCCGCACCGGCCTCGAGCGCCAAATCCATGAGCTGCTCTTCCGTGGCCTTGTCCTTTTCGATTTGGAAAACGCCCTTCCGCTGGAACATGTGGAGGACCGAACCCTGTTTGCCGATTTTGGCGCCGGCGCGGTCGAAGATGAAGCGAATTTCCGGACCGGTGCGCTGGCCGTTGTCGGTCAGGCACTCCACCACCACCGCGACGCCGTCCTGGGCATAGCCCTCGTAGGTCTGGTTTTCGTAACCGGCGGAACCGCCGACCGCCTTTTCGATGGCGCGTTTGATATTGTCCTTCGGCATATTGGACAGGCGGCATTTGTCCAGGACCAAACGGAGGCGGGGGTTTTCCTCGGGCTTCCCCGAACCGCCTTCCTTGACCGCCGTGTAGATTTGCTTGACCAGCTTGGACAGGACTTTCCCTTTTTTCTTGTCCTTCGCCGCTTTTTTATGCTGGATGTTGGACCAATGACTATGTCCGGCCATGCGTATCTCCCCATTGACTGTGCGGTTGACTCGATTATAAACCACAATCGGGGCGCCCCTTGCGGAGCGCCCCGATAATATATAACAGATTTACCCTTCCAGGCAAATGCAAAGCGGTTCCCGGCGCACAAAAAAAGCCATAATCCGTACCCTCCCGCCTTCACGAAACCTTGTCATGCCGCGCCTGGGCGGGCTGGGGGCTGTTGAACAGCTGTTCCAGGGCGAGGCGGGCCGATTTGGACTTTTCGGCGTCGAAACGCTCTTCGTCGGGGTCGCGGAACAGGAACCAGGAGCAGATGTTGAAATCCTCGGCCGAGCGGGGTTTTTCCGGCCGGGCCATCACCTCGAAACACCACTCCAATGCCTTGGCGTCATAAAACCGGCAGTTGGCGCAGGCGTGCAGCGCCGAACCGCATTTAAGGCAATCCTCTCGGGAACCGGGTACGCCCTGACTACTCCAGGGTTCGCCGCATTTGTGGCATCTTCTCATCCGCCTCACTCCTTAAAAGTCCGTCCAGGGGACAATCGTTCAGGGGATAATTTTGTTTACCGACAATTCCAAAATGCCCGTGGCGCCCAAACGCTTCAAATCGGGGATAAGCGTGCGGCTGACGCTGGAATCGACAATCGTTTCCACCGCCGTCCAATCCGCATCCGACAAATCGTTGACCGTCGGCGAATGCATGCTGGGCAGAACCTTGATTATCTCCTCGAGGTTCCGGCGGGGGGCGTTCAACTTCAAAAGCACCTTCTCCTTGGCCGCCAACGCGCCCTTGAGCATCAGCACCAGGGCCTCCATCTTCGCCCTTTTCCAGCCGTCCCGCAATGCCTCCCGATTCGCCACCACCACCGTCACCGACTCCTCCACCGTGTCCACGATGCGCAAACGGTTGGCCCGCAGGCTCGACCCCGTTTCCGTCACGTCCACAATGGCGTCGGCAAGGTACGGCACCTTCACCTCCGTCGCACCGTGCGAAAACTCCACTTTCGCATTAACACCGTGTTTTTCCAGGTATTTCTTAACCAAACCCACCACTTCGGTGGAAATCACCTTACCTTCCAGATCTCTGGCCGATTGAATGGGCGAATCCTCCGGCACCGCCAGGACCCACCGCACCGGGGAGCGGGTCGCCTTGGCGTAAACCAGACGCTCCAACACCTCGACCTGGGAATCGTTCTCCAGCGTCCAATCGAGGCCGGTTATCGCCACATCCATCACCCCGCGTTCGACATACCTGGACATTTCCTGCGGCCGGGCCAGCATGGCCTTGAGGTCGGGGTCGTTCGAGGTCGGATAGTAGCTGCGGCCGCCGACGTTGAAGTCCCAGCCGGCCGCACGCAACAAGGCGAAAGTGGATTCTTGCAAACTGCCCTTCGGTAAACCAATTTTCAGTTCCGGCACCATGTTCTCCCTGGATATCGCCATTCAACGCCACAAAAAAAACAGCTTTTTCACGATCCGGTAACCGAGCCTTACCAGCGGTTAAGCTGCCACCTGAAAATGTTCCGCCGTTCACGGCGGGAAACAGCCAAGGGTCGACGGCGGCCCTGCTGAGAGCCCCCCTCGCCAACACCGGCGACGTACTCTCCACCATCACGGGGCGAAGAAACGCGACCATCCACGGCTTCTGATTTTACATGCCTTCAGCATGACCAAAAGGCGGCATTTTGTCAATAAAAAACGCGGTATTCAACTTAATGTTGAAACCGCGCTGCCGACCCTTCGGATTTTAACCTGTATACCATTCATTTGCCCGGTTTGACTTTCATCAGACCTTTTTTGGCTTTTTTCGCCAGGTGGGCGTCTTTTTTCAACGGCTCGCTGTAAGGGCTGCCCGTGGCTTCCAGCTCCCAATACTGCACCAGTTCCGCCGCCTCGGCGAGGGGGAGGGATTCCGTCAAAATCCGGGTAAGCTGATTCTTGTCGATATTTTTGCCGCCAATGCCGTCCTTGCGGGCGGAACGCAAGCCTTCGTCCGAAAGGGGCAGGGTCGCGCCGGGGCAAAATTCAAACAGGAGAATGGACTGGGCGCCTTTGGCCAGGCAGGGCAGGAACTGCACCAGGGCCCGGCGGCTTTCCGCCGGTTTGCCGGTGGCGAGGAAGTCGAAGCCCAGCGCCCCTTTTTTATCGAAAAAGGCGTTGTATTCCTCTTTCAGGACCCCGGCCGCCGCTTCGGCCCACGGATATTCGCCGATGCTTTTGGACAATTCCTGCACCCGGGCGACGCGAATTTCATTCCAGTCCACGAAATCGCGGCGGAGGTGGGCGAGGCCCTCGAGCGCTTCCGGCAGTTCCGCCCCGATCCCCACCATCAGCGCCAGGGCCAGATGATCCATCGCCTTGGGGGGATGCGCGCGTTCCTCGGTGCGTTTCTTGTCCAACGCTTCCCTTACCGCTGCCGCTTCCGGCGTTTCCTTGCCGTTTGTCATAAATAACCCCTGCCTTGACAGCCCGGTAACCGCCGGGCTGCTGCCCCATTAAAATCGCCATGCGCTCATCGTCGCCCTGCCATTACACCCCGGCCCCCATCCTGGTTATTTGCCGCTCAACCGGTCAAACGCCAATTTGGCCTGGCGGGTGGTGTCCGGGTGGCAGGCGGAGGGATGATCCTTGTAAAAATCTTCCACGTACAATTCGAACAAACGCCGGGCGAACTGGCGCGGCCGGAAGGACCGGTTCCAATCGGCAATCTGGTAGAGCGCCTCGCCGACCGCGGTGAGATCGCCCGGGGAAACGGCATAGGGCGGCCCCTTGCCTTCACCCCTATCCTTCAGGCGCTGGGCCTCGAAACGCCTGTCCATGGCTTCATCGGGGTTTTGCGAATATTCGGTAAAGGTGAAGCCGTAATACATTTTGCCGATTTCGTCATAACAGCCGTTCGCCTTTTCGGCGCGGAAAGTCAGACCATAGAAACGGCCCAGTTTGTATAAATCATTCAAAACCCCGGTGCCAAGCGCTCCCGGGCTGGAGAATTTCCGGTTCTGGATGTTATTATAATACATGTCCGGGCCGATCGGGGTAAAAACCGCCAATATCAGCAGGGTTAAGCCGCCCAGGAACAACAGGACGATGCGCCTTTTGTTTTCACGGTAGAATTTGGTCCGTTTGGCGCGTTTGGCTAAACGCGCCCGCGCCTCAGCCGCGGCAATGTCCCGCGGCGACTTCCTTGCGCTCCGGTTTGCCGGTTTCACCGCCATTCCGCCCCCTCCTGACAGCCGTCCTAATTGAATTCAGCGTTAAAAAGGTAAACGGGAACCGTCCCCGGTCCCGCCACCTCCGGTTCCGGCGCCGCCTTTTCCACCAACCGCGTTTTCGAACCCGCCACCTTGCTCAAGATCCCCCGGCCGGTGATCGGGTCGACCTGCCGGCGGAACCGCAGGCCGTGCATTTCCTGAATGAGGATATCGGCGTCGGTCCAGTCGGGGTTTATGCCGTTCTCCGCGCCGTGCAGATGCAATTGAATCCGGCCATCGGGGTCTTGGGCGATTAGCCCGGCGTAATTGCGGCTGGCCATGATGTAAACCTGCGCCGCCACTATGCCGTTGTCGATGGCGAAAGCCTCGACGACCCGAACCGCGTCCTCGTTTCCCTCCAGATGCAGGAGAAAAACGCGTCCCAGCTTTCCTTCGCTCGCTTTCATCGTATTCTCTCCCTATCGGCTGAAAAACGCCGCCGCGCGTGGCGGAAAAAATCACCTCCCCCCCGCCGCAACCGACGTGAGAGGTACCGGAACCAACAATATACCCGATTACCCCGCCCGACACAAGAGCGGAACCGTTTTTCCGGCCGCCCACGGCGACAACCCCGCTTTCAACCTCATTCGGTACACATCCATTATCCCGCCTTGTTTTCACGCACGTTTACGTTATACTGGAAAATCGCCCCGCCGATCCTTTCCCTAACCGCAATCAGCAAGGAAGCTTTCATGTCAACATCCGGTCTCAGTATGCCGCAACTCCTCACCTTCATGGCGGCGCAAAAAGGTTCCGATCTGCACCTCTCCGCCGACGCCGTACCCCGTATGCGTCTGCACGGCGAACTCAAACCCCTCTCCATCCCCCCGCTACCCAAGGAGGAAGCTCTGCGCCTGATCTACTCCCTCCTGAACCAGGAACAAATCCAGCGCCTCGAAGCCACCCAGGACCTCGACTGCTCCTACGAAATCCCCAATGTATCGCGTTACCGCGTCAACGTTTGCTACCAGCGCGGGCGCCTGCGCGCCACCATCCGCACCATTCCCACCGAAATCAAGAATTTCGAACAGCTCGGCATGGTCTCCCCCATCTTCGAACGCATCTGCCGCATCCCCAAAGGCCTCATCCTGGTCACCGGCGCCACCGGCTCCGGCAAATCCACCACCCTCGCCGCCATGATCGACTACGTCAACCGCTCCCGCGAAAACCACATCGTCACCATCGAAGACCCCATCGAATTCGTGCACCAGGACAAGGGTTGCATGATCACCCAAAGGGAAATCGGCGCCGACACCCCCACCTTCGCCTCCGCCCTGAAGCACGTCCTGCGGCAAGACCCCGACGTCGTGCTCATCGGTGAAATGCGCGACCAGGAAACGGTGCAGACCGGCCTCGAACTCTCGGAAACGGGCCACCTCACCTTCGCCACCCTGCACACCTCCGACGCCATCCAGACCATCAACCGCATCATCGACATCTTCCCCCCGGATCAACAATCGCAAATCCGCACCCAGCTCGGCTTCGTCCTCGAAGCCGTCGTCTGCCAGCAGCTCCTCAAAACCGCCGACGGCAAAGGCCGCTGCGTCGCCCAGGAAATCCTCCTCGCCACCCAGCCCGTGCGGGCCAATATCCGCGCCGATAAAATCCACCAGATTTACTCGGCGATGCAAACCGGCTCGCAATCCGGCATGGCCACCATGAACCAGGCCCTGCTCCGTCTGGTCAAGGAAGGGAAAATCGACCTCGAAACAGCCCTGAAAAATACCAGCCGGCTGGATGAAATGGAAGGCATGTGCAGGGACGAAGGCTACGAAATACCCTTCCGCGCCATGGGCGGCGTCAACGACGCGCCGGCCGACCACGGCGGCGGCAGTCACCCCGCCCCGGCCCGGCCGGCGAACCAGGCTTCGGCGTCCGCCGCCCCCCCATCGCCTCCCGCCCCACCCGCCCAGACCCGGGCCGCGGCCGGCGGTGGCGCCCCAAAATGGTAGGCAAGGCGAAGAAAAATCCGCCGGCGATAATTTACGGTAGCCATGAAGAATCAGTGTTGATAAAATGAATTTGGCCTCATACAATAAGATTGAGGAAAGGATGGAACCGGGTGCAAAGGTGACTAATGAAATGAAGAAATTTATACAATACGGCTTCGCCATTTTTTGTTTGGTGCTGCTGGCCCTGATGTTGGCCATCAATTGGAAAGACCAGAACGACAGCCGCGCGCTGTTGTTCGACAGCATCAAGTCGCAACTCATCTCCATTGCGGCAGGCGCACGCGAAATCATCGACCCCGAACAGTTCGCCGGCTTCAACCAGCCCATGGACGTCGAAAACAATCCGGCCTACGACCGCACCCTCCAGAAATTGCGGCAACTGGCCAATTCCACCGAGGCGAAATACATCTACGCCCTGAAAAAAATCGGCGACCGCTATATTTTCATTTTCGACACCGACGCCATCGACACCGCCGTTTTCGAGGACTACCCCATCGCCCCCGTGCACATGGAGGCTTTCCGCGGCAAGGAAGCCTCGGGGGTCATGAACCTGAAGGACGAATACGGCAGCTTCAACACCGGCGCCGTGCCCATCGTCAAGGATGAAAAAGTCATCGGCATCGTCGCCGCCGACACCGACGACCGCCTGGTCGCGCGTAACATCGCCGCGTCCCGCCGCAACACCTGGCTCATGATCGGCGTCGTCGCCACGGTCATGGCCATCATGTTCGGCCTCCTGCATTATCTCCTGCACCGCATCAAGCTAATGCAGGACAATCTCACCCGCCTGGCCCATTACGACACCGTGACCGGACTGCCGAACCGGCGTTTCCTCCTCGAATCCCTGAGCCGCATGGGTCAGAGCGCCGATCGCAATCCCTTCGCCCTCCTCTTTATCGACCTCGACAATTTCAAGGGCGTCAACGACACCGCCGGCCACGACGCCGGGGACGCGCTGCTCCGGCGCATCGGCGGCTATCTCTCGAAATTCTCCCACATGGAGCGGCACTCGACCCAGGTCTACCGGCCCGGCGCGGGGAAGCTGAACGTGGCCGCCCGCATCGGCGGCGACGAATTCATCCTGGTCGTTCCGCACGTCACCAACGCCGAGGACGCCTCGGCCTTCGCGGGACGGCTCCTGACCGATTTCCAGAAACAGGCGATTGACCCGAATATCCAGAAATACCGGGTGGGAATGTCGATTGGCATCGCCCTTTACCCCGGGCAGTCGGAGGACTACAACGTGCTGATTAAATACGCCGACATCGCCATGTACGCGGCGAAGAACGCGGGGAAAAACCGCTTCTGCATTTACGAGGACAACCTGCCGGAGAAACACGAGAAGTGAGGGGCGGGAGGGGGGGGGGTGCGGCGAATTACCAGGGGACAAACAAACGCGCGGCCCCCAGGGCACATCGGGCCGCGCGGGCGAGGGCCAGCGCTTATTTATTTGAGGTGGACTGGTGGACGTCGCGGGCGAG
>JAVBRG010000032.1:0-4778 GCA_031548195.1 Planctomycetota bacterium
CATCGTGTCAGACGAGGAAGCGAGGGCGGAAATCACTTTTTCAGCCGGCGGCTAGGCAGAAAAAGTTATTTCCGACCGAGCTGACGAAGTATGACTCGATGAGATACGTTTTCACAATTTCAATAGGCGTTCGGTATAGTAAACGTTTCGCAAAGTCAACGCAAAGGATGCCGACATGCCCTCCCTCAAATTGAAGCTGGAATTTCCCGCCGACGCCAACGCCAATATAAATAAATCCCTGGCCATCGCCTTTATCTGCGATGAAGGCGTCAACCGGTTATACCACCTGACCGTGCTGTTGGCGATTCCCGCGTCCCTCACCCCAAAGGTCGGGGATTTCCTGGGACAAACATTGGCCCTCGAGGCGAAATGGGAATTTGCCTCCGGCGAAATGGAATACGACATCCAAGCCTCCGCGACGGAAAGCGCCATGAAATGCGCCTCCGCCACCCACCGGGTGTTTTACGCCCAGGTGCACGACTGCACCAATCTCGGCGACTCCGGCGAGCACGCGACCGACTCGGGGGAAAGGCTGGTCTACCGCTTCTTCCTGCTGGACGCCGGGCCGAAGGCGCGGAACATGACCGCCTCGACGAGTTCCCGCGTCTACATCACCAGCACGGAAGACAGCAGCGACGAGAAAACAATCAAGCCCTCGGACGCCGTCGCCAAACTATTGACGGCCTGGGACGGCAAGGTAAAACATTCCTTCATGAAAGACAACGAGGACAAGACCTATCAACCCACCTTCAACCACCCCCTGCCCTTCATCGTCCAATACCGGGAGAACGACTACGATTTCCTGCTGCGCTGGGTGGAGCGCCAGGGCTGGCATTTCATTTTCAAATTCTTCTCCGACGCCGGGCAGTTCCGGGACGGCAACGGCAGGCTGGCCTACCACGAGGAGGTGCTGGCCATAAACGAGAAAGCCGCGTTCATTCCCCTGGGCGTGGGAAAAAGCCAGTACACCAACATGGCGAAGTCGGCGCCTTCGAACCTGGGGCTGTATTCCCTGCGCGAACGCCTGGGGTCGGTTCCCTCGCAGGTGACGGCGCACGATTACACCACCAAGTTGTCCCAGAAGGAACTGACGGTGAGGTATCCCGTCTCCCCCGAGGACACCGGCATGCCGCCCCTACACCTCGACGACGAATTTTTTGCCGACACTGAAGAGGGCAACAAACTGGTCCAGACCCGCATGGAAGGCCTGAAAAGCGTGGCGCGGTTTTTCACCGGCACCGCCAACCTGCCCGGCTTCGCCCCCGGGCGTGCATTTCTACTCAGGGGTGACGGCTCCGGCACCAGGAACAATGACCCCAAATGGCTGACGGAAAGCCATTTCATCCTGACCGCCCGGCACTCCGCCGCCGCCGCCGACCTGGCCGCCGATCTCAACATCACCCCCCGGGACATTTGGGACGAATTCCCCGAAGTCGGCTACCGGGTCAATTTCCAAAGCATCAAATACGCTAGCGTCGACACCTACCACCCCCCCCGCACCACCCGCTGGCCCCGCATCGCCGGCACCGTCACCGCCTTCACCGTTCCCCTGAGCAATTTGGAAAACTACGCCGTCGCCGTGACCGGCCAGGGTTCCTACCACCTCTGGCTGGAAGGGGTCGAACCGATGCCGAAAACGGCCGGCAAGGACGGCAGCATCGGCCCCGTGCGCTCCCTGGTGCCCGGCGTCGGCGTCAACTCGACCGACAGCGCCCCCTTGAACGCGGGTACGGAAGTCGTCGTCTCCTTCGACCACGGCAACCCCGACCGCCCGCTAATCGTCGGCGCCGGCAAGAACAATCATTCGCTCTCCAGACATCCTTACAACGCCACCGTTTTCCAGCGGGAAAACGGCTCCCAGTTCACTTCCGCCCTGGACCGCAACATCGACCTCTGGACCATCTCCTCGCCAGGCGGCAATCCCTTCCTCGACGCCATCTCCGACTACTCCTCCACCTACCTCACCCACAACACCACTTTCTACAACTCGAACGCCCGCCTCTACAGTTCGCGCATGGGCGGTTTTGCCACCAACGCCAATACCTTCTACAATTCCGTGTCCGCCGGCCGCGACATCCTCACCACCCTGGGTAAAGTCGGCAGCGCCTTGTTTAGCACCATCACCAAGTCCCTGAAAGTCTCCAAAGTCGATATCCCCCTCCTGGCAAGCTCGACCGAAAAAATCTCCGCCCCGATGAGCAACGGGCCCACGCAATTTCTCTTTAGCGTCCTGACCCTGCTTTCCATGAGTGAACAAAAGGAACGCCTCCTGCTCAGTTCCAGTGAGGGAACGGCCTCACTGGGGACGCGGGGCTTTTTCCCCAAGACCAGCGGAACAACCAAAGCCAATCTCGGCCTGGTCATCACCAACCTCGCCCTCGACATGATCAACGAAACGCTTGGGGTCGTCGAATCGGTCAATAACAGAAAAGCCGAGTACGAGAAGCAGGAAAACGACTATGACAGCACCGAAAACCCGGATTCGATAAAGCGCTGGCGCCCCCTCCCCATCGATCGTAACCTCCTCAAAACCATCCCGGATCTGGCCGCCAACGCGCTGGTCTACACCAAACTCATCTACGCCATCTGCGCCCAGAACGACGACTCGACCGGCATCCGCGTCTCCGCCATCCGCTCCTCGTCGGATGGAATCGGCAAAATGATCAAGGATAAGGTGATTGCCATGTTGTTGCCCACCCCCCCCATCCTCGGTCGCCAGGACAACGGCATGACCCTGGTGGTCGAATCGGACGGGCAAACCACCCACCTGTCCGACGAGGGTATCAACCTGCTCGTCCACCCCAAAGCCACCCTGAAAGCAAAACCCACCGCCCCCGAGCAGGTCGCCATCCTGAACATATCCGGCCCCAACCGCCCCGCCAGCACCACCTCCACCGACCCCACCCAGCCGGCCAAGCCGAACGCCTCCCGCATCGGCATGGAGGCGAACGTAATCGCGCTGAGAGCGGTCGCCGACGTGCACCTTACCGCCAAGAAAAACCTGACCATGGGCGTCGGGCTAAAAATCGCTGAGCAGACCCCCGGCGACGTCGACGCCCGCCTGGCCCTGACGGAAAGCGGCGAATGCCACCTGGACGGCGCCGGAACCGGAAGCATGGCTTTCAAAAAGTGCCTCGGCCTTTCCGCCCAACAAACGCTGTTCCTGCACGGCAAACACGTCGTCGTCGGCGCCGACACCGGCGGCGGCCTGATATTCGGCCTGGTCGACGCAAACGGTCTCGCCAAGAACGAACCCTGCATCAGACTGAAGGCGGCGAAAAATCAGGGCGCCCAAACCTGGAATAATTACCAGAACCTTTTCAAAACACGGCGGGATCTCATGAAAGCCCAGGCCGAGTACCAGCGGGTGGAGAGGGAGATCGAACGGCTCTGTTACATCAAACGCGCCAATCCGACCAATGCCATCGCCTACGGCCAGGCCCAGGCGGAACTCGCCACCCACATCCCGAATCTGGCCACCGCCAAAACCAAGCTCCAGGCCGCCGTCACCGCCGAAGCGCAGGCCAAGGCCAAGGTGGCGGCGGAAAACCTTTCCGGAACCAAGAAACTGGAACTGGTCAACGGCACCGACGAAAGCGAGAAGGTGACCCTGGAGCAGAAGAACGTGCGGGTGGAGTCGGTGAACGGCATTCTTCTGAAGGTCAGTGACACCAAGCTCAGCGTCAGTCAGACGAACATGGACATATATGCCAAGGGTACTTGTAAAATCAATGCCAAAACCATCAGCCTGGGTTGAAAAATATGGAAGCCATTCGCGACGAAAGAATGTCCGTCATATCGAAAGTCTACCAGCAGCAGGGCGAGGACCGACTGGCGGTGACGGTGATGTCCGCCTTCAAGTTCGGCGGCGGAGCCGGCGCGGCGGCGTACCTCCCCGAGGCCGAATTGTGGGCGGCGGCGGGTCCGGTATTGGACATGGGGCTTAACCTCGACGAAGGCATGCCGAAACCGGGCCGGGAATTTTTCGTGCAGGGATCGGCGCACGCGCCGGCCGGGCAGGTCGCGAACGCGGTGAATGTTTCGGCCCGGGTCGGGGATTTGCGGAAGGTACTCAGGGTCACCGGCGACCGGGTCTGGGAGGGGAACAGCCTGTCCCAGCCGAAGCCGTTTTCCGCCCTGCCGGTCGATTGGGCCCATGCATCCGGCGGACCGGAAGTGCCGGGGAATCCTCTGGGGAAAGGCGTTCCCGCCGGCAAGGCCCTGGATGCGATCCCCTACCCGAATGTCGTGGATCCCTCCGCAATACCTCTCGGGCCGGACAAGCCGCCGGCCCCGGCCTCGTTCCTCCCCAAGGGAGTCTGGCCGGAGCGGCAAACCAGGGCGGCGAGCGGTGACGCGGCATGGCTGGAGCGGGGCGGCCCCGGTTTGCCGGCCGATTTCGACTGGAGCTGGTTTGAGACAGCCGGTCCCGGTCAGGGCGGCGGCGGGCTTTTCCAGCCGGGCGAAGCTTTCGAAATAGCGGGGATGCATCCGGAGCGGCCGGTTCTCACGGGGAACCTCCCCGGCGAACGGCCCTGGGCGCGGGTGGAGAGTCTGGGCGCGGACGGACAGGTGCGGGCGGCGGAAATCGCCTTGGCACAGGATACGGTCTGGCTGTTTCCCGAACAGGAAATGGGCGTGCAGATTTGGCACGGGGTGGTGCCGGTGGCTGACGAAGCGGCGTCGGAGGTAGTGGCGTTGCGGGCAGGTTTCGGTGAACCGGCCGCGGAATTGGCGGCGGCGCCGGTTTTGCCGCCTCCCCCCCCCGCCCTGGCGCC
>JAVBRG010000149.1:0-10075 GCA_031548195.1 Planctomycetota bacterium
TATCGTCCTGTCAGACGAGGAAGCGAAGGCGGAAATCACTTTTTAGGCCGGCGGCTAGGCATAAAAAGTTATTTCCGACTGAGCTGACGAAGTATGACGGGACGAGACGCGTTTTCACAATTTCAATAAGCGTTCGGTATACAAGGGCCAGATTTGGATGGCGGATGATTTTGACGCGCCGCTGGAAGATTTCAAAGATTATATGTAAGGAGCCGGTCATGGGCACCAATGTCTTAAATACCATAGTAAAAGAGATTGTCATTCCTGCCGATCACAAAATCAATCTCGAAGTTGAGCTGCCACCAGATAGCCCCACTGGAGAAGCCGAGCTGCGGATAACTATCAGGCTCAGGGGTAAAGGCCGGCACATTGAGGGAAAGCGGCCTAATCGAATGGCGGAAATGGAAGGCAAGTATAAAGGCCAGATTTGGATGTCGGATGATTTTGACGCGCCGCTGGAAGATTTCAAGGAATATATGTGATGCAGCTTCTACTGGACACCCACGTGATAATCTGGTTTATTGAAGTGGACCCGAAGTTGAGCAACCAAGCCAGATTAGCAATAAGAAACCCTGCTAATGGCATTTTTGTCAGCGTGGTAAGCCTTTGGGAGATGGCCATAAAAGTGAATCTGGGAAAGCTGAACCTGCCTAAATCCGTTCCTGACATTACCGCCGAGCTTCAGGACATGGGCATATATTTCCTGCCAATTTATGAAGAACACGCCATGAGTGCCGGTATGCTCCCTCTGCATCACCGGGATCCCTTCGATCGTATGCTGATCGCCCAAGCCAATTGGGAACAATTAACCTTGGTCACCCGTGATGAAATTTTCCAGCGGTATGATGTCCCGCTAATTTGGTAATATGCCGTCACCTCACCCCCTCTCCCCGACTCCCGCCGAACCCCCAATTCCTTCCATTGAACAGTTACGCCTCTGACCAATCCTCCGCCATAAAAATAAACCCGATATTTCGCCGCCGCCACGTGCACTCTCTTGCTTTGCGGACGGCCTGGGAATAGAATGAGCGATTGCGGATAATTCCCGCAACGCAAGGAATTCAGGCAGAACCTGGCTCCCCAAGGCGATTTGCCGGAGGCTGTACATGATTAGTGAAGCAACCCTGAAAAAATTGCGCGCCCTAGCCTCCGATCTGGTCCTCGTCGGCATGACCTCGGCCAACGAAGAATGGCGCGACATCCACGACAAGGCCGACGAACTCTCCGGCATCTTCCTTCAGGACGGCGACTCCGACGCCCAAGAGGTCGCCGGCACCATCGCCGACATCGCCAAAACCCTCTCCAAAGGCATCATAGCCAATCCGGAAGCGGGCGTAAAGGCCATTCAAAGCCTCTCCGGCGTGCTCCAGGACCTCGACGGCGGCCCCGGCATCATCGAGTCCCACCGTAAACAAGCCCTCGCCGAAGCCAGCCTCTTCTTCCGTGACGCCAAGAAAGAGGAAGCCCGGGTCAAACAAGCCACCACCTTCGAGGATGACGACGAACAGCGCGAAATGATCATGGCTATCGAGCAGCGTATCGACGAACTCGAAAACGCCCTCTTGGCCCTGAACCCCCCGGTAACCGACGCCGACGAAGTCCGCGCCATTTTCCGCCAATTCCATACCCTGAAAGGCGAAGGCGCCATCTGCGGCATAAAATCGGTCGCCGATTTCTGCCACGGCATCGAGTCTGAAATCGAAGGCGCCCGCAGCGGCAATCTCGTCCTCACTCATGAAATCGTCTCCGCCCTCCAGGAATTGACCGCCATCGCCCGGCAAATCCTCGCCGGGGTAAGCCGCGAGGACATCGGCGAGGATCTGATTCAAAGCCTGATGGATGAACTCCACCAGGGCGTGTCCGAAGCGCAAAGCGGCGCCGCCGACGCTAATGCCGACGCCCCCGCCGAAGCGGATGGCGAGGGGGAGGGTCCGGATCAATTCGCCGACTTCTTCTCCGGCTTCGCGCCGCCGCCCCCGGGTTCTGAACCAGGGGAAAACGGGACGGAAGAGATCGAAAACCAGGGGAACGTCGCTGAAACGCCGGCCGGGGATTTTTCCGGGCCGGTAACCGAACCCGACCAGGAAATCCACGCCACCACCACCTACGGCGGCAACCTCACCGACGCGGCGGCGGCGGCGGTGGCCGACGCCATGCTGGCGGAAAGCCGCGCGCCGGAACTGCCCTCCGAAGGCATCAGTACCGACGAAGCGGAAAACCTGTCCAAGGCGCTCGACGCCGCCGATTTTCTCAGAAGCGTTTTCACAGAACACGATCCCGACGCGACGCCGGAACTCCTCCTCACCCCGCAGCCCGCCGTACCGGAAGCCGTCCGGGCGATTTCGAAGACGGCGCTTTCCGAACCGGTTCCGTCCCCCGCCGCCGGACCGTCCCCCGCCGCCGTCGACTTCGAGGAACCGGTGGAGGAAATCAATCTTTCCGCCCTGCTTGCCGATGCCTTCAGCAGCCAGGCAAACGCGCCCGCCGCCGCCCCGGCGGTAACGCCGGCTCCGGTTCAGCCCCCGCCGCCGGCCGCAAAAAAAGCCGCCACCGCCGCCAGGCCGCCCGCCGCCGACATGAAAAACCCGGCCGAAGAAACGGTCATCCTCTCGGGCGACCTCGCCGGCGGCGCCGGCGAAGCCGATTCCGCCAGCGGCTCCGGCGACGCCCCCGCCGCCAGCGGCACCGCCATTCTGGCCGCCGAACGCGTCCTCGCCTCGCCCGCCGCCGCCGCCGGCCGCAAGGAGAAGGAAAAGGAGGAAAGGAAAGTCGACGAAAACCGGGTCAAAGCCATTTCCGTGGACGTGAACCGCCTGGACGATCTTCTCGAAATCGTCGGCGAGGTGTCGCTGCTGGGATCGTATATTTCGAACCAGCTGCAGGGCCAGGACAACATGTCCCTCCAGACCACGAACCTGCTCCGGGCCTGCTCCCGCCTGCAGGACGTCGCCAGCTCCATGCGCATGACCTCCATCCGGCCCCTCTTCATGACCGTGCGCCGCGCCGCCGTGGACGCCGCCCGGGCCAGCCGGAAGATGATCGACATCAACATGAAGGGCATCGACACCCAGGTCGACCGTTCCATTGTCGAAAGCCTTTCGGCCGCCCTGATTCACATCATCCGTAACGCCGTCGACCACGGCATCGAACCTTCCGACGTGCGCCGCCGCGCCGGCAAGCCCGAACGCGGCTCCATCACCATTTCCGCCGGCCGCACCAATTCCGACATCGTCATCGAACTGGCCGACGACGGCAAAGGCTTCGACCTCAAGGCCATTCACGACAAAGCGGTCAACATGGGGAAAATCGCCCCCGACGCCGTCCTCACGGACGAGGAGGTCGCCGACCTGGTCTTCCTTCCCGGGTTATCCACCGCCAAGAAAATCACCGGTCTCTCGGGACGCGGCGTCGGCATGGAAATCGTCCGCGAATCCATCGATTCGCTCCGGGGCCGGGTGGAAATAAAAACCGTCGAAGGCCACGGCTCCACCGTGCGCATGCGCTTCCCCCTGATGGTCGCCGCCATGGACGCCATGATGGTCAGGGTCGGCAGGAACATCCTGGTCATGCCGGTCTCGCAGGTGCGCGAATGCTTCCGCGCCTCGAAGGCCGACATCGGCACCATCAAAGGCGGCGGCACCATCGTCACCATTCGCGGCGTCATCCTTCCCGTGCTGTTTCTCGGCCGCGAATTCGGTATCGAAGCCGAGGCGCAGGCGGCCGAGGACGGCGTGTTGGTGGTGGTCGAAACCGGCGAAATGCTCGCCGCCGTGCTGGTCGACGACACCATCGGTTCCTCCCAGGTGGTGATCCGTTCCCTCGAAGGGCCGCTGGCCAATTCGGAATTGGTCGCCGGAGCGGCGATTCTTCCCGACGGCGCCATCGGCCTGGTAATCGAAACCACCAAACTCACCGAACGCGTCGCCACCACCGCCATGAAAGCCTTCAATGACGCCGGGAAACGCCAGGCCGAGAATTCGCGGCAAATCGACACCGTCTCCATCGGGTCCAATCAGGTCGGCATCATCGACTTCAACATCATGGCGCCGGGGGAACAGGACGGCAAACCCCGCACCCACGTTTTCGCCATCAATGCTTTTAAAACCCGCGAATTCGTGCCGATAACCCAGCTCCGTTCCATTCCCGGCAGCCCCAAAGGCTTCGCCGGCATGATGCTGCTCCGCGAAAGGACCGTCCCGGTGGTGCATATGGGCGTGGTCCTGGGCCTCCTGAACGAATCCCAACGCCAACCCGAATGGGAACAGATCGTCCTTATCTGCGAGTTCTCCGGCAAAACCGTCGGCTTCCTGGTCAGTTCGGTCGAACGCGTCTCCTACATCTCCTGGGAAGACATCATGCCTCCGCCCTCGACGGCGGGGCTCATCCAGCTGGAATACATCGTCGGCACCATCCTCATTTCCAAACTGAAAGGCACTCTCGGCGGCGACAAAAAGGCGAAAGCCGAGGAAACCGCCGACCCCGCCGGCAGCCCCGGCGGCAACGGCAAAATCGCCCCGGGCAAAACCCCGGCCGCCGCTGCTTCGGCCGTTCCCGCCAAGCAGCCGGCCAAAACCAGGATTACCTCGACCCATCCCGAGGCGCAAGTCGCTTTTGTTCTCGATTTCGAACGTATCGTCGGCAATGTTCTTGAGCTTTACGGCGACATGGGCACGGAACTCGGCAATGTCGGCGAGGCGAAAAAGGACGGTGTCCGCATCCTCCTGGTCGAAGACTCGCCCCTGATCCGCAAACAAACCAATAAGGCGCTCAGCAAAGCCGGCATCACCGTCATTGAAGCGGGGGACGGCCAGGAAGCCTGGGAGAAAATCGAGGCTTTGCGTAAAGAGGCGGATAGCAAAAAAGAGTCGATTTTCACCCGTATCGACCTGATTCTATCCGACATCGAGATGCCTCGCATGGACGGGTATACTTTAACCTATAATATCAAGCATGATCCGGTGCTGCGGGTGCTTCCGGTTTTGCTTCATAGTTCCATTACCAATGACAATATGATTAGTCGGGCTACCGAGGTGGAAGCGGATGGTTTCATTCCCAAGTGTGATCCCAAGGAACTCGCCGAGCAGATAAAGAAATATCTCTAAACAAAGGTAACAGGGGACAAAAGAAGTATGCGGCGCTCAGCCCGAGCGCCGCATACCTTCCTGTCCCTGTTTTCCATTACACCAAAATCACCCCTTAATTCTCAGCCGCCCAAAGCCCATGCACATTGCAATATTCCCGCGCCTTTACCTTGCTGGCTTTGGTGAGGAAGGTGGCTTCGGGTTTGTCGGCGGGGGTCAGGTTTTGGCGGAGGACTTGACCGTCGGCTATGAGTTCGATGGCGACGATCCAGTGTTCGGGGGTCATGGGGTGTGGGGCGGAGCCGACTTTGACTTTGTAGCCGCCGTCGATTTTTTCGATGACGGGGACGTGTTTTTCCTTGGCGCCGTCGGTTGCGCCTTCTTTGAGGAGTTTCATGGGTTTATCGCAATGATTGGGCGTTTCTTCCTTGGGGAGGTCGGTCTTTCCTTCGGCGATGATTTCGAAGACGGTTCCGCAGTCGCATTTGTACATTTCGTTCAGTTTCTTCATGTCATTCCCTTTGCAATGAGTGTGTGAAAATATGCTGTGATGGACGCCCTCTCGATTGTGTATCAGTAATTTTCGCAAAGTACTTCAAAATGTGCCTGAGGATGTGCGCAAGCGGGGCAGGTGGTGGGCGCTTCGGCGCCTTCGTGGTTGTAGCCGCAGTTCCGGCAGCGCCAGGTTACGGATTGGGGTTTACGGAAGACGGTGCTGGCGAGGATGTTTGAGCGGAGGGCCAGATAGCGGCGTTCGTGGTACTTTTCGGCTTCGGCGAGGTGGAGGAGGGTATCGGCGATGTCGTTGAAGCCTTCGGCCTTGGCGGTTTTGGCGAAGTCGGGGTACATTTCGAAAGCTTCGTAATGTTCGCCGGCGGCGGATTCCTTGAGATTGTCGGCGGTGGAGGCGATGATTCCGAAGGGGAAGGCGGCGGCGATTTGTTGTTGATCACCGGTCATGAATTTGAAGAGGCGCTTGGCATGCTCTTTTTCGTGTCCGGCGGTTTCCTCGAATATGGCGGAGATTTGCACGAGACCTTCTTGCTTGGCTTTGGCGGCATAGAAGGTGTAGCGGTTTCTGGCTTGTGATTCACCGGCAAAGGCGGTCATGATATTCTGGGCGGTTTTCGACCCTTTGAGATTCATTTTTAGCTCCTTTATGGTATGGGTGAGGAAGAGGTGGAATGGGCAATAGCGTGGCTATGAATTCCCATGAAGCGTTAATATGTCTAAAAACGCATTTACATGGTTAACCTGTCGGTTGGCGGGATGGAAGTCGCGCGTTTGCTGCAGAATTTTGTTTACGGCAAGTTTTAACCGGGCTGAGCGGTGGAGTGTGTAACATGTTTGTATAAAAAAGGTTCCCGTCCCCAACCACATAGTTGAGATCAGACGGGAACCAGGGTGAGGGGTAATTTTAGCGAGCGATGTCGTACTGCCGGTGAGATTGGTTTGTATTTGGTTCATGTTTTATTTCCATCGCTCTAACTAAACTATACAAGTTTCTCGTGAGATGTCAAGTGTTTTTTTTATGATAAATTTAACGCGGAATATACAGTATCTTTGGCCGACACCCGTTTTCTCGCAAATCCTGAGCCGCAAGCCGATTACAATTACGAATTATTACTAATTGGATTATACCGCATATATTTACTTAAGCAAAAAAATTCCGCAAATCTTGCCCTTTTTTACCAGGATTCAATAAAAAATGCCCTGCAAGCCCTAGCAGCACGGAATCCACGCCTAATGGCGCGCCAAGCCCGCCGGGACAAACACCGCCTTTTCCTTGAAATGACTCCGTAAAAAAATTACAAGTATTATAAAGTGGACTGCTCGCCCGGGACCGACCAGTCCACCCACCATATGCGAGGTATGATGATGACCGCGCCGCAAATACCGCGAAAAGACGACCTCGACGCTTTCTTCGACGCCGCCGCCAGCAAAAATACCCGCGCCATGCGCATGGCGGCGGAAAAAGTCAAAACCACCACCCCCGCCGCGCCGGGTTCGGCACAGGACAGGGCGGACGAATACCCTATTCCACCCATTGCTGAATATGGGTCCGACGCCGAAGCCGCGGATTACGCCGCCGCTTATTCCCCCCACCAGGACGGCCCGGATCAATATCTCCCCGAGTTCATTGCCGATAATTTGGGCAATGCCCGCTTAGGGCAAAATCTTGACGGCAAATTCGTCGCCATCGATCCGCAAACCCTGGGCGATTACCGTCGCCACGGCGACTCGCCCTTTGTCCTGGTCCCGGCCGGGGTGCACCGCTTTCTCCCCTGGTGGACCTGGCTGCTTATCGGCGGCGGTTTAATCCTGGTCATCACCGGCATGGTTCTCCTGCCCGGTTTTCATCTGAATCGCCTGACCGGCCGTTTGGGGGACAGTAACGAGGCGGTGGTGCAGCGCACCATGCGCCAGATCATCGTCAATGCCAATAATCGTACCGTGAACAAGCTTTACGACCTCGCCGCTTCCTCCGAAACCGGCATGACCACCCGCCTGCGGGCGGTCGATACCATGAGTTTGATTCGGCAGAGTTCGGAGGTCGACCGCGCGCTCCTGCGTCTGGAATTGGCCGGCGGAACCGACGAAAAAGTGCGTGAAGCCGCCATCGCCGCCCGCAAGCAGCGGGCCGCCTCCCGCACCAGGGCCTTGCCATGAACCGTCCCCCGGCCGGTCCCGCCGCGTTCTTCACCTTGATTCTCAACGCCTCGCCCCACCGCGACGGCAATGTCATGGCGATGGCGCGGCAGTTTGCGGCCGGATTGGGTGGGGAGGCGGAGTACGTGCATTTATATGATTTGCGTATTGATCCCTGCCGGGACTGTGGGCCATGTCGGGCGGGCGGGGCCTGCCCCTTGTCGGCGGTCGACGATTTTCCCGGGGTGATGGCCCGGCTGGAGCGGGCCGACCTGCTGGTCTTCGCCTCGCCCCTCCATTTCACTTCCTTGACCGCCCCGCTGGTGGCCTTTATCAGCCGTTTGCAGGCTTTCTGGCCGGGACCGCCGACGGATGGTCCGGAAACGCTGGTGCCGCCGGCGCCGCAATCGCCCCGCCGGGGCGTACTGCTGCTCAGCGGCGGGTCGGAATATCCCCGCATGTTCGAGCCGGCCCGGGCGGTGGCGGCGGCCGCCTTCAAGACCTTGCGCTTGGCCTTCGCCGGCATGGTCGCGGCGGCGGACACCGACAGGCGTCCGGCCTTGTCCCAGCCGGAGGTGGTGGCCGCCTTGGCGGATTTGGCGGCGAAGCTTGCCCAGCCGGCGGTTTCGTAAAGACCCCCCAAAAAAAATACGTGCGGACCGCCCACGCAGCGGCCCGCACGTACCTAACGCACCTGGAGTAACATCTTTTTCCTACCTGATCCCGCCTGTTTCGGGAAGATCCTAAACTAGCAGCAGAAGATTCGCTGGCAGTCGCGTTCTTCGAGCGCACGCAGCGCCCGGGCCGGATCCTTCATCTTGGCCAGGAAGATCATCGCGGCGATGACGTAGGGCTTGTAGCCGGCTTCCTTGTACAGCGGGAGGCGGTAACGGTCGAACACGGTTGCAGCGACTTCGCCTTCCTTGCAGCTCACGCCGGAGATGTCGGCCGGGAGGCAATGCATGTAGAGGGCCTTGCCGCCGGCGGTTTTCTTCATGCGGGCTTCGGTGCATTCCCAATCCTTGTGGCCGGCGTTCTGGCCGAGGAGTTCCTTTTCCAGGGCTTTGATGCCGTCGAAATCGCTGTTGCCATAGAGGTTCGTGCGTTTTTCCATCGCCGCGAATGGGGCCCAGGACTTCGGGTACACGATGTCGGCGCCTTCGAAGGCTTCGTCCATCGAGTTCGACTTGACGAATTTGCCGCCGGTTTTCTGGGCGTTACGCTTGGCGACTTCTTCGACTTCCGGCATGACTTCGTAGCCCTTCGGGTGGGCGAGGTGGACTTCCATGCCGAAGCGGCTCATCAGGCCGATGACGCCTTGGGGAACGGAGAGGGGCTTGCCGTAAGAGGGGGAATAGGCCCAGGTCATGGCGATTTTCTTGCCCTTCAGGTTTTCGACGCCGCCGAATTCATGGATGATGTGGAGCATGTCGGCCATGGCTTGGGTGGGGTGGTCGATGTCGCACTGGAGGTTGACCAGGGTCGGGCGCTGTTCGAGGTTGCCGTCCTTGTAGCCGTCCTGGACAGCTTGGGCGACTTCCCGCATGTAGGTGTTCCCCTTGCCGATGTACATGTCGTCGCGGATGCCGATGACGTCGGCCATGAAGCTGACCATGTTGGCGGTTTCACGGACCGTTTCGCCGTGGGCGATTTGGGATTTCCCTTCGTCGAGATCCTGGACGGTGAGGCCGAGGAGGTTGCAGGCGGAGGCGAAGGAGAAGCGGGTGCGGGTGGAGTTGTCGCGGAAGAGGGAGATGCCGAGGCCGGTTTGGAAGATGCGGGTGTTGATGTTGCGTTCACGCAGATTCCGGAGGGCGTCGGCGACCGCGAAGGTGGCGGCGATTTCGGAGTCGTTCTTCTCCCAGGTGAGGAGGAAGTCGTTCATGTACATCTTGGACACGTCGGAGTGGGCAATCTGGTTGACGAGGGCGTCGAAGCTTTTCATGTAGTTCTCCTGAAGTTTTGCAAAGTGGCGATTAAACCGCCAATCGTCACTTTGTAAAAATTGGTTTTGTCTGTAATTCAAGGCTTTTTCATTTTATAAAATCGCCACTCGGCGGTTGGAATGGTGATTTTGCAGAAGTTCTAATCAAATCAAGAATAAAGGCTCCTCTGTTTCCCCTGGGGCGCATCTCAACCTTGTGTAAACATAACTCTTTGTCCTGCCACATCGGACCTAATCCCACACGTCATTCCGGCGCCATAAACATTGAACCGGGGGGAAGCGTAACTCGCCGGAATCCAGGCCGATAGACAATCGCTACAGTGGCGTGTGCTCCTTGTCTTACGGGTGTGTAAGTTCCGACACTGATAGGGTGTTTAGTGGAACCACCCAGCGACGGTTT
>JAVBRG010000101.1:0-5033 GCA_031548195.1 Planctomycetota bacterium
CATTTGCGGGAACCGCATCCGCAAATGCCGCATGAAGTTAGGGTTATCGGCTACTCAAGGGGCGGTGGCGAAAAACCACTCGCAATTCCCTTTACCATGCAACCTTTTGATCACACGACTGTTGTGGAGGCGGTTCCCACAACAGTCGTGTAGTAGAATTACGCGACCTTATCATTGTCGGGACTCACACATCCATAAGACAAGGAGCAAACGCCACGGTAGCAGTCGTCTATCGGCCTGGATTCCGGCGAGTTACGCTTCCCCCCGGTTCAACGCTGGCGGCGCCGGAATGACGTGTGGGGAGGGGTCGCCGTGACAAGGTTCCGGAGAAGCTCATCTCCCGAATTTCAAAGTGTCCTCGGTATATGCCGAACGCCCATTGGACAAAACTTCGTTTCGCTATATTTCCGCGTCAGCGTGTCGCTGGCGCGTTCTTTTTTTGGGAAAGGTGGGGGATCATGAACGAGGTGAAACTGGCGAATCCGGCGCCACTGGGATTGATGGGGTTCGGAATGACGACGATTATTTTGAACATTCACAACGCCGGGTTTTTCCCGATAAGCGCGGTGATTCTGGCGATGGGACTGGTGTTCGGCGGCATGGCGCAGATCATTGCCGGCATCCTCGAATTCAGAAAAGGCAACACTTTCGGTCTGACCGCCTTCACGTCTTACGGCTGCTTCTGGATTGTCCTGGTGTTTATCTGGGTGCTGCCGAAATTGGGGCTGACGGAGGTTACGCCGCCTTTGTATTTTGGCTGGTTTCTCCTGCTCTGGGGCATCTTCACCTTCTTCATGTTCATCGGCACCCTGAAGGCGAACCGGGGGCTGCAGTTTGTCTTCTTCAGCCTGACCGTGCTCTTCCTCCTCCTGGCCCTCCACAATTTCCTGGCCAGCCAAGCGATTGGCTTGTTAGCCGGCTGGGTGGGGCTGGTTTGCGGCGGGAGCGCCTTCTATCTGGCGATGGCGGAGGTGCTGGCGGAACAGTACGGGCGCAAGGTGCTGCCATATTAGTCCGCCATGTCTTCCGTGAACACTATCCCCTCTGTGTTAAGGCGATTTTCCTAATTACGCTTCGCTACCAGTATAAATTAAACGGCAAATGAGTGGACAAAAGACAATTTGTACAGTATGTTAACAGAACAGGTTGGTAATCGCCAGCGACAGGCTATTCCATTGTCCCTGTGCGATAATTATGTCCCTATGATGTTAACATGGAGAGCGTATGCTTGTGCGGAAAAAATGCCTGGGAATGCTTATTCTGGTACTATTGGGTTTTGCTACCCCTATTTCAGCCGGTATTTACATCGGGCCACGGGCCACTGTGGTCAGGCCGCCGCCGGTGGTTGTCCCGCGGCCGGTAGTGGTGGCGCCGCGCGCGGCAGTGGTGGCGCCGGGGCCGGTGGTGGTGGCGCCGCGACCGGTGGTGGTGGCGCCGCGGCCGGCAGTGGTGGTGAGGCGGCCGGTGATTTGGTGAGGCCGCCGAATGTTTTGTTACGCCACATTAACCGTTTGAAAAAGGGGAATTTATGCGCAAATTGTTCGCGATCGTTTTTTTGGCGGCTTTTCTGACCCTGCCGGTTCTCGCCGGCGAAACCATGCTTCCCAATCGCCTGGCTTCGGCAGAGGTGGGCGAATGGGTGTTGTACCAATTGCCCGGCGGTTTTACCCAACGCCACATCGTGGTTGAACGCACCGGCGAGGGCGAAGACGCCAATATCACCATCAAAGTGGATGACATCCTGGACGGCAAGGTGACGCAGACCCACGAAGTTACCGAAATCGCCGGGAAACCCATGGCTCCCATGCCCCATTTGAAAGACCCCGGCACCACGGCGGTGGTGCGGGAGGAAACGGTGCAGGTGAAGGGCAAGAGCTTCAAGTGTGTGGCGGTGGATATCAAGAAGGGCAACGATGTTTTGCGTACCTGGTATGTGTCGCCGGAATTTCCGGTATATGGTTTGGTGAAACGGACCGAGGTCAAAGGCAAGGAACCCAGTTTCGAGGCTGTCGATTTCAAGAAATAAGTTTGTGTTGCCAAAATAGCGGTAAGCGGTAAAAGGCGGTTCAATAAAATCCAGCCGGATGGCTGGATTTTATTGAACCGCCTTTTTTTACCGCCTTCTCCTACCTGCGGCCCACGCCCCCAGCGGCGGGAACAGCCGGAACCGGAGCCGGATTGACCGCCGGCACCGCCGCCGGCGGCGATCCCCCATCCGGCATAAACGATTTAAAGATACCCCCCAGCCCCGGCTCACGATCCGTCGAAATAATCGCACCAATCTTCGGCGCCGTCTTCTGATATAACGTATACTTCGCCAAATTCCCCCCGCCCCCAAAAGACTCGGCCAACGCACCGGTAACCGCCGCTTCCGAACGATTCCGCATCGCCACCACGTCCCGATCCGCCTCGGCCTTGATAATCACCGCCGCCGCCTGCAACTTCGCCGCCTCGGCATTGATCCGGGCAACGTCAAGCTTACGACGACTGGCAATCAAAGTCACCGACTGCTCCTGCTCCGCCTTGATCTTCTCCCGAATCGCCACCGTCTCCGACTCCACCTTTTCCCGCATCTGTTCCGCCAACATCTCCTGACGGGTCAACTCGGCCTGCGACTTCGCCTGCTGAATCTGCTGCTCGATTTTACGCTGATTCTGCAACGCCACCTCACGCTCCCGAATAATCGCCGAAACCTCCTCCGGCGGCGTGATATTGCGGATCAGCATCGAACGCACCTGCACGCCCCAACGGCTGCACTGGGTTATCAGGTGCTTTTCCAATGAATCCTGAAAACCCTGCCGCGTTTCCCCGACAATAAAGTCGATGGCCGGATGTTTCGAACCCTCAATCCGCGAAAAACCGCGCGCCTTCGGGAGAATGATCTTCTTGAGAATGTCGTCGATGTCCCCGACCTGGTGGGTAAGCTGCGCCGTATAATCGCGGTTCAGGGCAAACTCCAACGTCCCCTCGACCATGACCTGAAAACCGTCCTGGGTCAAAAAACTGATCGCGTCCTCGCCCTGCAATTCAAACCGCTGACTCTGCAAATTCACCTCGGTCACGGCATAAACATAGGGGTTCAGGTAATACGTCCCCGGCCCCAGCGTTTTCTCCTGCACCCCCTTCACCTTCTCGCCGACGATAAAAACGTTTCGCATGGCGTCGTCGATGGCGCCGTGTATGGGGTCCTGGCCATCCAAATGGGCGACGACGCCGGCGTGTCCGGGACGTATGGTTATCGCCTCGAAAATTTCGATTCTTTCGGCATAGGGGTTTATCCGGTATTTGCCGGGACCAAGCACGTCCCGGGCAATGCCCCGGCAACCGTCCGGCGCAATAATGTTGCCGTCCGGCGCCTCCTCGCCGTACAGTCTGGTCACGACCCCGAGTTTACCGGCCGGAATGACGGTGACGTCGGCGAAACGCCAGTCCCAAGTATAGGGATTGTAGAAATAACGCCCTTCCGGCAGAGGCTCCAGCTGGATCCCCTTTTGCCCCGGTTTGGTGGCGATGATTTCGCCGGGTTTGAGGTTTTGCCCGGTTTTCCTAATCAAAATGGCGATGCGGTCCGACGGCGGCTCGATGCGGCAGGCGGTCCAGATGAATAAACCCAGGGCGGCGAGGATGATTAAGAGGGTCAGGACAATCGCGCCCCATTTGAGGGTGCGGAAAGTGGGGCGGAAATCCTGCGGCCGCCGGCGCGGTTTCGGCGAATCAAACGGGCTGGAAGTGGACAGGGGCTGGTTGTCTAGCGGCATGGAAATTTGTCCCCAAGAGATAGATTAAAAATGATGCTTGATGCCACTTTGTTTCATGATGCCATTTGCGGTGAATGGAAACGTAGTGAAAAATTACCGCTTGGCATTCCATTAAGTTCCAAAAGTTCGGGGGCGGTAAAACGCACCCGTTCAATCAGGGCGTCCAACGATCCGGACTCTATAACCAGCCCAGTCAGATTCTCGCTGGTAGCTACCCATACTCTGGCCTCGGCATCCCAGACCAAATCAATGTCATATTCTGGCAGTGGCAATTTTCGTCCTCCGCTTGTCTACCTATACCGGTTTCGTCTTGAAATTGTGCTTTTGCATTCGGGTTTGCTAGAGCGGTTCTAACAATTCTATGACATTTTGAGCACCGCTCTTTTGCCCTCACTCTTCGTTACTCGTCGCTTACAGCCCGTAAGGGATGCGCGCTCCTCGTGCCTCAATTGAGGGCAAAATAGCAGTGCTCAAAATGCCATATAATTGTTAGAACCGCTCTAGTGCCCCGTAAAGTCTAAATTTACGAGTGCTTTTCCGTTTTCGTGGCCTTGGTCTTCGTTGTAGCGTCTTGTCAATATATTCGATATTGCCTGCGAAGCTTCGCCTTGCCCAAGGGCACGAAAACGAAAAATCACTCGCAAATTTAGGCTTTACGGGGCACTAGCGATGATTTCGCCGTGCTCGAGTCTTTGCCCGGTGTAAGGTACGGACGTGGACAGGCGCTGGTTGTCTAGCAGCATGCCAGGTCGTTTCCTCATAAAACCATAGGACAAACACAGGATTCCCTTATAATAATAATCAGACATGGCCGGAAAGGAAGAGACATGACTGACAAATCGTTTGTGGTTATAGCCGGCGACCTGCGTCTTCTGGTTACCCCGGGTGATGGCTGGTATGTAGTATCCTCGCTTGATATCCGTGGGTTGAACACCCAGGGGCGGACTATTGAAGAAGCAATCGATAACGCCCATGACGCGGCATAAGTGTTGACTGAAGATCGAAAGGAAATGCTTAAGGATATTGCCGCCGCCAAAGGCAAGTAGCGCTTTATCATGATTATGCCGGAATACGTGGAAAAATCAATTCCCGGCACAAAACCCGGGTGAGAGTTGAACAGCCCGCTCGTTCGGCTATACCGAACGCGTATTGAAATTGTGAAAACGTGTCTCGTCCCGTCATACTTCGTCAGCTCAGTCGGAAATAACTTTTTATGCCTAGCCGCCGGCCTAAAAAGTGATTTCCGCCTTCGCTTCCTCGTCTGACAGGACGATA
>JAVBRG010000099.1:0-6374 GCA_031548195.1 Planctomycetota bacterium
CGGCCTGCAAGGCGCGACCACCCTGCCCGAGCTGCTGCGCCGGCAAGGCTACACCACCCAGGCCATCGGCAAATGGCACATCGGCGAAAACAAGGAAACACAGCCCCAGAACGTGGGCTTCGACGATTTCCGCGGCTTCTGCTCCGTGTCCGACATGTACACCGAATGGCGCGACCCCAACTACAACCCGGAAGTCGCCCTCAGCCCCTCGCGCTACCAGTACATCAACAGCCTGCCCTTCAACAAATCCGACGTCCACGCCACCCGCGGCGGCGAGCTGGAAAGCGTCGCCGAAATCACCCCGAAATACATGGAGGACCTCGACCAGCGCTGGATGGAATACGGCGTCGACTTCCTGAAACGGCAAGCCAAATCGGACAAACCCTTCTTCCTCTACTATAACACCCGCGCCGCCCACTTCGACAATTACCCCAACAAGAAATACGCCGGACGCTCGGCCGCCCGCACCGTCTACTCCGACGTCATCGTCGAAATCGATGAAATTTTCGGCACCCTGGTGAAAACCCTGGAAGAAACGGGGCAGCTCGAAAACACCCTCATCATATTCACCTCCGACAACGGCCCGGAGCAGGAAGTCCCACCCTATGGCCGCACCGCCTTCCGCGGCGGCAAAGGCTCCACCTGGGAAGGGGGCATGCGCGTCCCGACTTTCGCGTATTGGAAGGGCATGATTGAACCCAGGAAATCGGACGGCCTGTTCGACCTGTCGGATCTGCTCCCCACCTTCATGCACCTGGCCGGTAAACCGGGGAAGGATCTGGTCGGCATGATCCCGGAAAAAACCTTCATCGACGGCGTCGACCAGACTTCCTTCCTGCTCGGCAACAACGCCCAGTCGAACCGGAAAGCCATCCACTATTTCTGGAACGACCAGCTCGCCGCCGTCCGGGTGGACGAATTCAAATTCCACGTCCTCATCCAGCAGCCCTTCGCCTTCACCCAGCGCGGCCAACAGGGCGGCGTCACCGGCGCCATCATGAAGTCCACCGGCTCGGTCCTGTTCAACCTCTACACCAATCCGCAAGAGGACGACTCCATCGGCGTCCGCCACATCCCCATGGGCATACCCCTGGAAGACGAGTACATCAGCTACATGAAGATCCTCAAGGAATATCCCACCAAAGTGCAAATCCCGATGAATTGACGCCTTGCGTTCGGATTCAGCTTTGCCAGCGGCAAAAACGGCGAACTCCTTCCCTGACCGGGAAGGAGTTCGTTTTGCCACCAGCCGCCATTTTACCGGCAGGACGCCACGCGGTTCACACCAGCCGCTTGATGTTGGCCATGCGCTCGCCCGGGAGAAGTGCTATGGGCGCAACGTCGATCAGGGTATAGCAGCCGGGCGCGAGGCGGGTGGTCGCCCGGGCGCTGGAGACCAGGACCTGGGCGGTCAGGGCCGGATTGTCGATACGCATTTCAAAGGACAGGCGCTGATTGGCGACGGAGCCGGAGGCGCCGGTACGTTCCAGATGCACCCCGTGGGAGGTGTCGGTGGTGAGGGCAAGTTCCTGCCCGGAGGAAACGAAACGCACGTCCAGGGGATCGTGGCTGAAGTAGGGGTCGGCGGCGAGTTTTTTGCGGATTTCCTCCGGATCCGCCCCGTCTTTGGGGAGAATGTGCACCAGCCGCGCGTGGCGGCCGCTCCCGATGGGAATCGTAACCGACACCGCGTCCGCGACGCCGGGAATGGCCCGGGCCGCCACCGAATGGCCCATGGAGCGACCGCGGCCGAAATTGGTGAAGGTGGTTCCGACCGGGGTCATCGCCTCGAAGACGGCGCGGATTATCGAGTCGGTGCCGGGGTCCCAGCCGGCGGCGGTGATGGCGGCGCGGCCGGTTTTTTCGGCGGCGGCCTGGAGACGCCGGACCAGGGCGGGGATTTCCGCGTGGATGTCGAAGGAGTCGACGGTGTTTATGCCGCGGGCGAGGTAATCCGCCGCGATTTCCGGCACCAGCCGCGAGGGGCCGCAGAGGATGGCCACGGCCGGTTTCCCCCGGGCTTGTTCCAGCGCCTCGTAGGAGGGGAAATCCGGGAGCGAGCGGAGATCGTTCTTTTTGCTTCCGACCGAGCCGGGGCTGCGGACGACCCCCAGGCATTCGAGGTCGGGGGCGGTTTCGAGGCAGGCGATGACGTGTCGGCCGATATTGCCGAGGCTGTGCACGAGGACGGGAATGTTTGTCATGATGTTTTGCCTTTGTCGTTAGGGGGCCTGAAGGGCGGGGCGGCGAAAGGGAACGGAAACATTTTTGCTCTTTCCCCCCCCGCGTTCAATAAAAAAGATCCCGGAACCCGTAAACCGCTCCGCAAACGCCGCAATCGCGCCGCCGGCGGCCATCCCCCGTTGTTCGCCCCGGGTTTTCCCGCGCCACATGTTGTCTAACCGCTTGATTCCTGATATCATCTCCGTGACCCACGTTTCCAAACCCTCATATCGGCCAAAAAAATACGGAGACCGTCATGTCCACCCCCCATCCCGATGCCCTTGTTTTCGGACTGATCTGCCTCGACATCATTCCCGGCTTTCCTCCGAGCGCCAATCGCTCCGGCGATCTTTTCGTGCCGGGCAAACTGGTGAACGTCGGCGACGCCGTCTTCTGCACCGGCGGCGCCGCCTCGAACACCGGACTGGCCCTGCACCGCTTGGGCTTCAACATCGGCATCGGCGGCAAAATCGGCGACGACTTCTTCGGCCGCGCCATCCTGGAACTTCTCGCCCGCGAAGGCGAACACCTCGCCAAAAGCATGATTATCAGCCCGACCGACGCCACCTCCTATTCCATCATCCTCAATCCCCCCGGCCGCGACCGGATGATTTTCCACTGCCCCGGCGCCAACGACACCCTGAACGCCTCGGACATTCCCGCCCGGCTCCCCCCGGCGCGGCTCATGCATTTCGGTTATCCCCCCCTGATGCGGAATTTTTATGTCAACGACGGCGAGGAACTGGAAAAACTGTTCCGCCGCGCCCGCCAAACCGGCATGACCACTTCCCTCGACATGTCCCGGCCCGACCCGGACAGCCCGTCCGGCAAAGTGGATTGGGCAGCATACCTCCGCCGGGTCCTGCCCTGGGTCGACGTTTTCCTCCCCTCCATCGACGAACTCCTGTACATGATTCGGCGGGAACTGTTCGACGAGGCGAGTATCCAGGCGGGCGAGGGGAATATCGCCGCCTGCCTGGACGTGGATACGCTCGGGGAAATCGCCGACAGCCTGCTGGTGCAGGGGCCGGCGCTGGTCGGGTTCAAGCTGGGGGATCAGGGGTTTTACCTGAAAGCCACCCGCGACGCCGGGCGTCTAAGCGAAATGGGGGGGGTGGCCCCCCGGAACGTCGAGGCCTGGCGCGGCGCGGAAATACTCGCCCCCTGCCGGGCGGTCGAGGTGGCGGGAACGCTCGGGGCGGGGGACTGCACCATCGGCGGTTTTCTGGGAGCGCTTCTGAAGGGCCTGGAACCCGATCGGGCGGCGACCATGGCGGTGGCTACGGGCGGCGCCTGCGTGGAGGTGCGCGACGCTTACCGGGGCGTCCCCGACTGGTCGGTTTTGGAAAAGCGCCTGGCCGCCGGCTGGAAGCGGGGCGTCTGCCGTCTGGCGCCGGATGACTGGGAAGCGACACCCATGGGGAATTATCGGCCGGGCGGGAAAGGTCGTTGAGGCGTGAATCATGGAAAAAAAATTTCGCCAAGCGGCAGCGGCGATCGCCCGGTTCGATCACCGCTGCCGCTTGGCGAAAGGGCGTTCATTTCTTCGGGGCCGCTTTTTGCGGCGCGTCTTCGATCAGCGGATCCAGTTCCTCCGCGAACTCATCGACCTGGCTCACCCCCACCAGCTTGATAATCCCCTTGCCGTCCTTGAACACAATCGAAGTCGGCACTTCCCCCACTTCGTATTTCGTCGCGGTGTAATCCTCCGAGTCTACGTCCATTTTGTGAACCTTGACCTTCCCTGCATACTTCTTCGCCACCTGTTCGATAATCGGTCCCTGCATGCGGCAGGGGCCGCACCAGGTCGCCCAGAAATACACCACGTGCACGCCGGAGGCGATGGTTTTCTGGAAGTCCTCGTCCGTAAGGGGCGTCACCTCCGCCTCCTTCGCGGCGGGGGCTTTGCCGGGACCGGGTTTGGCCGGTGCGGGTTTGGCCGGTGCGGGCTTTTTGCCGCCGGCTTTTTCCCCGCTCCAACCCGATCCCGCCGGGATCAAAACCGTCATCAACAGTGAAAAAACCGCAACAACGCCGCGCGTTGACATTCTTGCCATTCATGCACCCCTTCCAAAATTGTCTTGGCGATTCACTCCAAATGTTCGCCACCTCACCTCAAACTATTCGAAGTATCCCCCTTGCCTCCGCAATTTTCAAGTCCGAACCCGACTTAAAACGGAAATTCCTGCAACCCCCCCTCCGGCTTTTTCTCCTCCGATCCGGGTCTCCCGATCGACCGCGTCCCTTCCGTGCCGTTCGTGCGCACCCCGGCCGTGCGTTCGTGGCGCCGCAATCCCGCGATGACGAACGCCCGGGGTTCCGCCGGGCAAACGTGGTAGCACGCCCCGCAGCCGAGGCAGAATTCCGGCGCGAATTCGGGCTCGGTCGGCCGTCCCTGCCCAACTTCCCGCATCCGCACCGCGTGGGTCGGGCAGACTTCGGCGCAGGCGCCGCAGGAATTATTCTTGGTCAGGACCACGCAGCGGTCCAGGACGAGGCGGGTGGTCGCCAGGCGGAGGAGCTTCTTATCCTCGACCTTGAGCGGCTCGATGGCGCCGGCCGGACACGAATTGGTGCAGTCCGTGCATTCGTACTGGCAGTAGCCCCGATCGTAATCCAGGACCGGCCTCAGGTCGGGATTTTTAATTTGAATTATCCCCACGGGACAAGCCAAAACGCAATACTGGCAGGTGACGCAGCGGGCGGCGTGGCGGAGCCCGCCGCCGGAACCGGGCGGGGCGACGGCGGCGGAATTTTCCCCGGCCAAAGCGATTTTTTCCCGGACCGGCCGCGCCAGCGCGAACAGCCCGGCGGCGGCGGCGGCGAGGGACGAGTGGAGGAAGCCCCGCCGTTCCGGCGAGATTGCCCTCTTCTTTACGCTGTAGCCGATGGCTTGGACCGGGCAGGCGGCGACGCAGTCCAGGCAAAGGAGGCAGCGTTCGGGGTCGAGGGTTTTCCGCCTGGCGTCGATGGTCCGGACCGGGCAGATCTTTTCGCATGTGCCGCAGGATACGCATTTCTCCGCGTCCAGGCGTAGCCCCCGCCGGCCCCCCAGCCGGGCGGCGGTTTCCAGCAGGGCGCCGACCGGACAGGCGCGGTCGCAGAACCAGCGGCCTTTGAACAACGGGACCAGCACCAGGAGTACGGCGCCGAGAAGCGTCAGGGCGTAAACCAGCAGAGTCGCCGCGTCCGGCGGCGGCGGAGGTCCGGTGAGGACCGGCGTCGGGGCGGGATGATGGGCGGTAAGCAGTCTGCCGAACATGCCGAGGGGATCGAGGAAATTATTCAGCAGCATGAATCCGGCGCCGGCAAAGAGGGCGAGGGCAAGCAGGAGGATTGTCTTTGGGGCCGGGGGTTTCCAGCCCAGGCGGCGGAGGCCCAGGAGTCCGCCGAGGCGGTGGAACAATTCCTGGACCAGTCCGGCGGGGCAGAGGAGCGAGCAATAGAACCGCCCCAGCAGGGCGGTGAGGGCGAGAATGAGTAGGGCGAGCAGGAGAGGGGGGGCGAAGTGGGTCAGGTGGGGGCTTAATTGACTGATTCCGTAGACCTCCAAGGCGGCGAAGCGGCGGGGCAGGAGATAAAGCAGGGTGAAGCAGGCGAGGGAGAGGAGGGCCAGGATCAGGCGGATGCGGCGGGACGGCATGTGGGGCTCCAGGGCATACGGGTTTTCCCACGGAAGCTGGTGGCGCGGGCAATATGGTATACTGACAGCGGAGTGAAATTGTGAAAAGTTTAATTCACCACAGAGGCACAGAGGGCACAGAGAACCACGATTTTATTTAGCAACTGAAGTTTTGCAAAGTGGCGATGAAACCACCAATCGGCACTCGGCGGTTTGAATGTGGCGCATCCCAACTCGGTTACGTCAAGCCGCATCCTGTTACCCTGGACACTACCCCACACGTCATTCCGGCGCCACAAGCGTTGAACCGGGGGGAAGCGTAACTCGCCGGAATCCAGGCCGATAAACCGTCGCTGGGTGGTTATAAAAAACACCCTATCCGTGTCAGAACTTACACCTCCGTAGACAAGGAGCAAACGCCACGGTAGCGATTGTCTATCGGCCTGGATTCCGGCGAGCAACGCTTCCCCCCGGTTCAACGCTTGTGGCGCCGGAATGACGTGTGGGGTAGTGTCCAGGGTAACAGGAT
>JAVBRG010000009.1:0-2879 GCA_031548195.1 Planctomycetota bacterium
CAGTCGTGTGATCAAAAGGTTGCATGGTAAAGGGAATTGCGAGTGGTTTTTCGCCACCGCCCCTTGAGTAGCCGATAACCCTAACTTCATGCGGCATTTGCGGATGCGGTTCCCGCAAATGTCGCGTTGTAGAGCTAATCCCGTAACGCTACTTTTACGGAATCGGTTCCCGTAAAAGTAGCGTGAATATTGGGCGGGGCAGGCGCTTGTCCTGCAACTGGCGAAATCGGCGCTCAATTTTTTCGAAGCTTTTCCAAAAGCGCGTTTTCCATCGCCTCGACTTCGGGGTCGAAATCGGATGGTTCGAACAGTTGGCGGATTTCAAGAGTGGCTCCTGCCTCCATGGGCGCGCGTTTCGCCCATTCCAAGGCTTCCTCCCTCGACTTTGTCCGCCAGATCCAAAAACCTCCGATCACCCCGGTCGCTTTCGCGAAGGGGCCGCTCGTCACAGTTTTATTCCCGGCGGCGTCGAAATGGACCCGAAGACCTTTCGCGCTCGGTTGGAATCCATCGCAACTTAACATGATGCCGGCTTCGACAAGTTCCGTGTTAAACTTGTTCATGGTGGCAAGCATATCCCGGCTGGGCATTTTCCCTGATTCATATTCAGTCGCGTTGTCGAGATGAACGATAATTGCGAATCGCATAGGAAACTCCTTTGGGCTGTTTGGTTCAACACGCAGGCAGGGCAGCTCTAAAGTCAACCAACCGCGCCTTATCGAGGTTTGGCTGGTTGATACTGTCAGAGAAAATAAAAGATACGTCGCGTCACCGAAACAAGGGCGTGAGTACGCCGGTCCGCTTTCCCGTCCAGCGGGTCGGATTGTTCCGGTACAGCCCCTGGTTCGGTGCCTCCGGATTGTATATCAGGGATCGATCATTTCCGAAAACGCACTAGAAGGTCAAGCCGAACATAACCCGACCCGCCAGACCGCGGCGCACGCCCTCGTAGCCTTTGACACTCATGTCCACGGACAATCCGCCCGGCCTTTTGTACGCCACTCCCATTTCGCCGGACAAGCAGCCCCCCCGCAGGGCGGAAGTCGAAAACGAGAATTCCCCCGCTTCCATCCCGGTCTCGCCGGTGAACTCGTATTCATAGGCCGCGCCGACATACGGGGTAAGCCCGGAAGCCGCCTGGTACGCGGCGCGGACCCCGGCCCGCGCGCGGCTGGAACTGCTGTCCGTGAAGCGCACGTCTTCGTCCAGGACGACGCTAGCGGTGCCGTTCTGCCGCACCCACAGGTATCTGCCGTACATGTTGACGTACGATTGTTCGCCGGCCCGCCACAGCCAGCCAAGGCCGGCATGGGCGCCGTAATAGGTCTGGGACAGGGAGTACTCCGCTTCGCGGTCGAAATCCGCGACCGTATACTCAGTCGTAAAGTCGGTGCGGGTTCTGCCGGCCCGCAGGGAGGCTTCGGCATAGGGGCCGAACGGGAGGCCGACAAACCCGACAACGCCGCCCCCGTGGTAGCGGAGGTCGCCCTCCCCCGTGACCCGGCCGAAGCGCCCCCTCTCGTGATACGCGTCATACCCGCCGCCCCCGGCCTCGAAAAAGGCGCCCAGAGCCCCGTCGACCCCCTGCACGGGAAGATTCCAGTTTATCCCGGTCAGGGCAGAGACGCCCCTGATGTCCACGGACGAATCCGACGAATAGCGGTACGAGGTGCCGGCGCCGATGGCGTACACCGTGGGCCGCCCCTTTCTTTCCTCCCTTTCCAGCAAGGTGAATTCCGCCAGGTCGGCGATGAGGTCGGAATACTGCCCCAGGAAGGCGTGGCCCGCCGTCGGGCCGTTGGGGAGGATGTCCGTGTCCGGATTCTTCTCCCGATCGCGCAGGCGGGCCACCAGGGCGCTGTCGGAGCCGCCGGTCGTGAACACGTCGAAGTCGTAGAGTATCGCCAAGCCCTTGGGGACCTGCTCCGCGTTCGCGGCGGCCAGAGTCCCTTCGGACCTGCTGATGAGAACAATCTGTTCGCCGGGCTGCAGCAGCGGGAGACCGCCGTCCATGGCGAGCAGGGTGACGGTGCTGTTGTCCACGTTGGTGGGGGTAGGACCGTTGACCGTTATCAGCACCTCGCCGTTCCCCATGCTGGGCAGGAGGAAATTGTAATTTTCGAAGTTGTGTATGCCGGTTACCTCCCCCCTGAAACGTAGAACGTTCATGGTGTTTCCGTCGAAGCCGTCGCCGCCGGAACCACTCCCGCCGCCGAAGAGGGTGGCGGCCGCCAAGTCCGGCGCTCCGGACAGCGTGAGCGTGTTGCCGGTGGCATTGCCGGTTTGGGCGAAGCCGCCATAAACCGGGCCGGCTACGGTGCCGCCGCGAATATCCAGGATGTTGCCGGTCACCTCGGCGGCCACGCCCTCCCCAAGGTAGCGGCCGCCATAGGCTCCGCCCAACGCCTGGCCGCCGGTGATATCCACGCGGTTGTTGGAAATGTCCGTGTCGCCGGCAAAGAGCCGATCCCCCCCGATGACGCTCCCGCTGACCGTGCCGTCGGTGAGGGTAACAGAGTTGCCGCTGACCACGGCGGGGGAAATGATGTGCGCATTCTCGCGCGGGGCGGAGCCCCCCACAAGATTGCCATCCACCATGCCTCCGGTCATGGCGGCGCTGTTTCCGGAGACCGTGGTCCCCGATCCGGCCACGGCATCGCGGTTAACCCGTCCGCCGGTGATATGCAGCTCGTTGTCTCGCGCCGTCCCGCCTTCGCTCCAACCGCCCCGGAGGCCGTCGGCCACGGCGTCGCCGCCGAAGAGGATGCGGTTGTCGCCGACGTCGCCGTCGACCGAGTACCCGCCGACGACGGCGCCGGACACGGTCCCGCCGGTAGCGGTTACCTGGTTCTCCAGGGCGGCGACGCTGCCCCACCCGC
>JAVBRG010000006.1:0-27957 GCA_031548195.1 Planctomycetota bacterium
CAAATGCCGCATGAAGTTAGGGTTATCGGCTACTCAAGGGGCGGTGGCGAAAAACCACTCGCAATTCCCTTTACCATGCAACCTTTTGATCACACGACTGTTGTGGAGGCGGTTCCCACAACAGTCGCGTAGTAGAACTAATCCGCATCCTGTCACGCCGGACTCCTCCCCACACGTCATTCCGGCGTCGCCAGCGTTCAACCGGGGTGGGGCGTAACTCGCCGGAATCTAGGCCGATAGACAATCGCTACCGTGGCGTTTGCTCCTTGGCTTGTTTGCTAAGCATCGGAAAGCCTAAACATGAATGATTTCAATTCCCCCTACAACCTGCTCCCCCCCGACTGCCCCACCGGCGGTTGCGGCGCCAAACTCGACCCCGCCCTCCTGGCCCAATGCCTCGCCAATCTGCCCCAGCCGCAAAACCCCAAACTCCTCGCCGGCTTCTCCCACTCCGAAGACGCCGCCGCCTACGCCCTCAGGGACGACCTCGCCGTAGTCTCCACCGTCGACTTCTTCCCCCCCATGCTGGACGACCCGCTGAGCTTCGGACGGATCGCCGCCGCCAATGCCCTATCGGACATCTACGCCATGGGCGCAATCCCCATCCTCGCCCTGAACCTGGTCATGGCGCCGGAAAAAATGCCCCTGGAAATACTCCAGGAAATCCTCGCCGGCGGCGCCGAAAAAATCCGCGAATCCGGCGCCGTACTGGCCGGCGGCCACTCCATCCAGGATGCCAGCCTGAAATACGGCCTTGCCGCGACCGGCACCGTCCACCCCCAGCGCATCCTTCTCAATCACACCTGCCAGGCGGGGGACTGCCTCATCCTGACGAAACCCCTCGGCACCGGCCTGGTCCTTTCCGCCCACCGGGCCGGCCTCGCCACCCCCGCCGCCCTCGCCGCCGCGGTCGCGACCATGGAAAGGCTGAACAAATACGCGGCGGAGAACTTCGCCCGGCACCCCGTTCACGCCGCCACCGACGTCACCGGCTTCGGCCTGGTGGCCCACGCCGCCGAAATGGCCGGGGCCGACCTCACGCTGTCCCTGAACTTCGACTCCCTCCCCCTGCTGCCCTCGGCCCGCGACTACGCGGCAAACCACTGCGCCACCGCGGCGGGCCAGCGCAATCGGAATTATGTGTCGGGACTGGTCGACCTGGGCGGTTTGCCGGCGACGGATCAGGAATTGCTGTTCGATCCGCAGACCTCGGGCGGCCTGTTAATCAGCCTGCCGGCGGAAGCGGCGGAAGCGGCCTGCATGGCGATTCGTCAGGACGACCCCGCGGCCGCCATTGTCGGGGTGGTCTCGCGGCGGGAGGAATTCGCGGTAATGGTGGTTTGAGGCGACAAAGTTATTATGAGGCGACGATTGACGGTTCAATCTTCGCTTTGCAAACTTCAGGGAGAACCTATGGAAACTTTGGATTTGCGCGGCAAGCCCTGTCCCGTCCCGGTCATCGAAGTCAAGAAGCGTCTGGCCCGCGCCAAACGCGGCGACAGCGTGGCGGCCCTGGTCGACAATGACATCGCCCGGCAAAACCTGCAAAAGCTCGCGGCGGATCTGCGTCATGCCTTCCGTCACGAACCCACCTCCAGCGGCGACGTCCTGGTGGTGATAACCTTGAGCAGCGCGCCTTCCCCCGGCGATACGGCGACCCTCTCCAGAAGTTCGCTGGGCGGGAGCACCGCATTGGGGTCGGGGGTGACAGTGGCGATCGGCGCCGACGTCATGGGTGCGGGCGACGAAGCGCTGGGGAAGGTGTTGCTGAAAAGCTTTATTTATTCCCTGACCGCCCTGACCCCCCAGCCGACGCAGATTTTACTCTTCAATCGGGGGATTTTTCTGGCCTGCGAAGGCTCGAACGCGGTGGAGGATTTGCAGAAGCTCGCGGCGTCGGGGGTGGAGGTGAATTGTTGCGGTGCCTGCCTGGATTACTACGGCCAAAAGGAACGGCAATTGGTGGGCGGCGTGACCAACATGGCGACCATCGTGGAGAGGATGGCGGGAGCGCGAAGGGTGATCGGCATCTGAGGATGGGCGCAACTTGAATGACCTGGAAGCGGTCCTAACTTTTGCGAGAACGCGTTGCGCCATAGCCGGCGAAGAGACGCTCCTCGCCGCCGGGGTCAAGGTGCGGGTGATGTCCAGGCCGGCGGCGCTGGGCGACGGCTGCGGCATCAGTTTAAGGGTGGCGGCGGAGGAGAGGGAGAGGGCGGTCCGGATTCTCCGCGAGGCGAAAGTGGAAGTGGAGGAAGTGTATTTGAAACGCCTGGAAGGCGGTGACACTAAATATTGGCTGCTGGAGTGAGCGGCCTTTCCGCCGAGTCCTGGGCGCAGTTCAACGTTGTTACGTCAATCCGCATCCTGTTACCCTGGACTTCACCCCACACGTCTCTGTTACGTCAATCCGCATCCTGTTACCCTGGACACCTCCCCGCCCGTCATTCCGGCGCCATAAACATTGACCCGGGGGGAAGCGTAACTCGCCGGAATCCAGGCCGATAAACCGTCGCTACCGTGGAGTTTACTCGGGCGCATCTCAACTGTGTTACCCTAATCCGCAACCTGTTACGCCGGACTCCTCCCCACACGTCATTCCGGCGCCATAAACATTGACCCGGGGGGAAGCGTAGCTCGCCGGAATCCAGGCCGATAAACCGTCGCTCGGCGGTGGGCGCAGTTCACCTTTGTTACGTCAATCCGCATCCTGTTACGCCTGACACCACCCCACACGTCATTCCGGCGCCATAAACATTGAACCGGGGGGGAAGCGTAGCTCGCCGGAATCCAGGCCGATAAACCGTCGCTCCGGCGCTCGTGGTTCCACTAAACGCCTTATCAGTGCCGGAATTTACACCTGCGTAAGACAAGGAGCAAACACCCCGGTAGCGATTGTCTATCGGCCTGGATTCCGGCGAGTTGCGCCTCACCCCGGTTGAACGCTTGCAACGCCGGAATGACGTGTGGGGAGGAGTCCGACGTAACAGGATGCGGATTAACAGCCCGGTAACACAGTTGAGATGCGCCCCCACGGTAGCGATTGTCTAGCAGCCTGGATTCCGGCGAGTTGCGCCTCACCCCGGTTGGCGGCTGAACCGCCACATTGCAAAACTTCAGTTGAATGGACAGACCATGTGTTTCTTCACCGGTAATATCTCGCCAGGGAAAAACCCCGCCGTCCCCCCCGGCCGCGACGAAACCATCGCCGAGGTCGAGGTCGAGGTCGAAAAGCTGGAACCGCTCGCCGCCCCCCGCCCTCCGTCCACTCCAAAAAATCGACATGGAAACAAACAGCTCGGCCTCACCCTGCTTACCGCCTTCGCCTCAATCGCCGTCATTATTGCCTGCGGCGTGTGGGTTTTTTCCTTGCGCATCAATTCGGTAGTCTCGAACAGCATGGCGCCGCTGCTTCAGGGGAACAGCGCGGAGGGCGACCGGGTGCTGTGCTGGATGTGGCCGCTTCCCCAAGAATTGCGGCGCTGGGATATCGCGGTGTTTCAAAGCCCGCCAAACCCGGCCGCGGACCCCGGCGAAGCCGGAACGCCCGGCCCGGACACGGATCTTTCCATAAAAAGAATTGTCGGCATGGGCGGGGAAAGGCTGGTGATTCGGAACGGCGACATTTGGGTCAGGAAAAATGGGGAAGTGCAATATCGCCGGGCGGTGAAGCCGGATCGGGTCCAGCGGCCGCTGTGGATTGGCGTTTACGCCGAAGATTTCCACGATCCCGATTTGGAACCGTTTCGGCATTTCTGGCGTGAGGACGGCCCAGGAACGCTTCGGATTCAAGAGGGGATTTTGCACCTGGATCCGGCCGGGGGGGAAAAGCGCCTGAGCTATCGGCCCCTGGCCAGAGCGGGACAGTTCGGGGAAACGGAACATGAACTGCCGGGCATACCCGACCGATACGTCCTGGAGCAGGCGGTCATATTCCACTGCCGCAACGCCGCTTGCGGCGAATATTTCCCCGGCCGCGCCGACAGCCAAAAAATCCTCGGCCGCTGCCCACGTTGCCGGGTCATGAATTACGAAACCGGCGTGGTTCGTTACGGCTCCCGCTCCGGCCTGCCGGAAATCGGCCCCGATGCGGCCGGCGAATTGTTTCAGGGCGATCCGGAGCACATACGCCTGGCATCGTTCCATTATGTCGCCGACCTGAGGTTTTGCCTGGAGCTTAAACCCGCTTCCAGCGGGGCGGTTTGTCAAATCATCCTGACCGGGGCCGGCGCCGATCTGGTGCTCCGGCTCGCCGCCGAAGGCGTGACCGTCAACGGTAAAAGCGTGCCCGGGACTGCTTTCCCCCCCGATAAATGGACGGGACTTGAGTTCTATCGCGCCGACGGCCTGACCAGGCTGTTCGTGAACGGCGGCCCGGCGCCCTGGTTCGAAGCGGCCGTCGCCGCCGGGGAGCTGACGCCGGCCGAAGACCCCGGCCGCCCCACCGGCGTCGCGTTGACCGTCGCCGGCGCCGGCCTGACGGTCCGCAAGCTCCGCCTGGACCGCGATGTGCATTACCTCACCGTGGAGGAAACGGGCATCCTTACCGTCCCCGATTTCCTCGACCCTGACGGCGGCCTGGAAATTCCCCGCGGCGCTTTCCTGCCCCTGGGCGACAACGCCCCGATGTCCCTGGACGGCCGGAACTGGGGCCCACTCCCCTGGAGTAGTCTTCGCGGCTTCGCCCTGTACATCGCCAGCCCGAAAGAACGTGCCAAATGGATCGGCTGGCCGGGGAATCTGCCCTTCCGCTCCGGCAGATAGCCGGTTGCTCCGAACCCTCCCCCAAAAAACCTCGCTTCACCCAACCCGTTTCGTAAACTTTACAAACCCCTTCAGCCCCCCCCGATCTTAAGTCGATACTAAACAAGTCAAGGCAAAAAGGCCCGTTTTTCAGGGATTTTTCGCGTTTTTCGCTGACCGATAACAAATCTCCGCCCGGCGTTTTTTATCCCGCGAACGCCACATTATCGGGCCTGCCGCGCCTGGACGCCCCGTTCCGTCCGCAGCCGGGGAATCTCGGGTTGTTCAATCTTTTTCCAGAGGAGAAGGGTGTGCGCAAATTCATCATCATCGTCGTCGCCTCGCTGGTCCCCGTCGGAATGTGGACCGCCGGTTGTCGGCAAAACAACAAACAAGCCGCCTTCCCCAAAACCTCGGAAATGAAAGGCCTCGCCAAAAAGACCGATAAGAAAAACAGCAATCTCCCGCCGGAAATTCCCCCCGCCCCCATCGACCGGGATATCCTCAACCTGCCGGAAAGCGCCACCCTCGCCCGCGTCCAGGCCCTGGACGATCGCACCAACGTGCTGACCAAAACCAGCCCCGACGCCGGGCTCTTCACCCTGCCGGATGAAAAGTATCGCATCGCCCAGGCGGAGCCGATCCATGAACCGGTTTCGGGAGCGATCACGCCGGTACAGGAAAAACGCGAGTTCTGGTCCAAACCCACCGCCCCTCGGGGACGTTCCGGCGCCCACGGCCATGCGGACGTCTCCGCCATGGCGCCCGCCGCCTACGGCGAGAATTATTTCGGCGACGCCTCCGGCGGCGGCGGCGAATCGCTCCTGTTCATTCCCGCCCCATCCGAGCCGGATGCGGCGCCGCAACCCCGCACGGGCAAAAAACTCCTGCCGCCCGAAGACGTGCCCGGCATATTTTTCGGCGAAGACCAGCCCCTGTCGCAGCGAAACAGGGGCCGGTCCTCGAGTCCTGACTGGGACACGGCCGGACTGGCGGACAGCGACGCGCTTGGCGCGTCGCCGTTCTTGTCAAGCGCCCAGTCCCATCCCCGCCGCTTCGCGAACCGGAAAAACGTTTCGGACTCGCCCGCCGGTTTGTCCGCCCGGGATTTCAACGCCCGGGAAACCGCTTCACGCACGCGCGCGACCAGGAAAACCGCCGCCCGGAAAACTCCCGATCGCGACCAAGCCGCCGCCCGGGGCACATATCGCCGCGAATCCGACGCCTTCGGCGCCGATTACCCCCTCGCTTCCGCCGCCAGTTCCAGCCGCGGCCTGCCGCCCGCCCCCGCCGCCGTTTTTTCGGACCGCGCCGCGACGAACGGCGGTCCGTTGCGCCTCGACCTGAGCGGTTTGATGGGGTCGCAGGCGACCGATGTTTCCGAACCGTTTATGGCTGGCGACGTTCCCGCCGCCTCAAGATCCCTGTCCGGCGTTTCCACCCTGGACAGCCTCGGATACAGCGCCCCGCTGCCGGCCGGCCCCCTGCTTTTCCCCGAGCCCGGCTTGCCGGGATCCGCCGCAGCCCCCGTTTCGCTGGCCGGCAGCGCCGATTTTCTCGGCGCGTCCCGGCCGGTGGCGGATTCGATCAGCGACAATGCTCCCGCCAGCGCCGCCGGCGTCGGCGCCGGCGCCGGCCTGTCCGGTCCGGCGCCTTTGCCTATGGACGACGGTTTGGCCCAGTCCCTAGTTTCCGCCGAAGCGCGCACGGCGAACCGTCCCGCCAGCGCCGACTTGAAACATGCCCTGGCCCCGCTGCCGAACCTCTCCTATCCCGCCGCTCCGCGACAGCAGCGGGAGCCCCTCCAGCCGCCGCCGGCCGTGGCCGCGAAGCGGTCCGCCGCCGGCAGGGACGGCGCGGCGGCCGAAAGCGCGGTCGCGACCGCCGGAACGCAGAGGCTGGTCGGCTCCGGGCAAACTCCGGAAGCAAAGCCGGAAGCTAAGCCGGAAACGGCAAAAGCGGTGGCAAGCGTGAAAGCGCCGGAACCGGAAAAATTATCAGCCCTGCAACAGATTCCCGAGCTGTCGGCGGTTTCCAAAGCGGTGAAGCCGGCGGAAAAAACGGTTAATCCGCCGACCCGGCCCCTCGCCATGCCCGCGCCGGTTCTCTCGCCTTTGTCCTCGCCGGAACTGGTCGCCGCCAAGGCGGTCCTGATGGAGCCGCTCCTGGGGTCAACCGGTGAAGCGGCTGAGAAGCCCGGGTCTTTGAACAGCCACGAATTTTTCAAAACCGATTTCTGGGAGAACAAAACCGCCTCTCCCGCGAGCCTGCAACCGCCCGTGGCGAAAGTGCCGGAAGTGGCTTTGGCTGATTTACAGTTGCCGGAAATGAAAATGCCGGACATGCCAGCGCCGGCGGTGAAATTGCCCGGGGCGAAAATGCCGGCGGCGGTTTCTCCGGTCAGGGAAATGCCGGATATGGCCGGGCCGGAAACGAAGAATCTCGCTCCGAAAAATCCGCTGACGAAAGCCTCGGTAACGCCGCCGGCGCTGCCGGAAATCCCGCTCACGCCGCGCGCTCCGGACTGGGTCGATTTGCCGCCGGCCGGGGTCAAGGACAAAATGGTGCTGGAAAAACCTGTCGAAGCTGGAAAGGCGGAGGTTGAGACTGGGGTTAAAACGGAGAACAAAGCGGAGGTCGCAACTGAAGTGAAAACGGCAATCAAGCCGGAAACGCCGACGCCGGTGGACAACGAAACGCCGCAACGCATCACCTTGAAACCGCTGCGTGCCAAGCGGGAATTGACCCAAATCGACGCCGAAACGGAGGTGCCGCCGCTGCGGTTCTAGGGATTACTTCCCCAAGGTCAGCCTGAGGGCCAGGGTCTGGGGCAAACCGGCTTCGAGAATTTTACGAGCCGCCGTTTCGATGTCGTACTCGACCCGCAACAGCTCCACCAAGGCCGAATCGTCGTCGTAGACGACAAAACAGGATCGGGGGTCCTCGTCCCGGGGCTGACCCACGGAACCGGCGTTGACCACCGTTTTCACCGAAAGGTCGAGGGGTATGACCGGGTCCAGGGTATAGGTCATGGGCGCGGTGTCGAAACAGGCGAGGGGGTAGTGCGAGTGGCCAAGGAACAGGAGGGGCCGGTCCATCTGCCGGAAATTATAGTCGGCGTCCTTGATGGTTTGGACATAATTGAAAAGTTCGGGGGAATGGAGACTGCCGTGCACGATGGAAAAATCGGGGAGGTGTTCGACCAGACTCAAACCGCGCAGCCACTGTTTCGACTCCTGGCTTAACTGTTTTGCTGTCCAAATGACCGCCTCTCGGGCGTGCAGATTGAAATAATTCAGATTCTGCGCCCCGATGACCGCGTGATCGTGATTGCCGCATACCGACAAGGCGCCCAATTCGCGAATCCGTTCGACGCATTCATTCGGATTGGCGCCGTACCCGACGATGTCCCCGAGGCACAGGTATTGATCAACATTCTGCTTGGCGCATTCCGCCAGGATCGCGTCCAGAGCCTCAAGATTGCCGTGAATGTCACCGAAAATGGCAAATCTCACACAATTCTCCAAAGGGTCGCCGGCCGGGTGCCTAAACGGGTAATCAAGCTAACGCCACTGTACGGCCAATGCCTGGCGCCCCACAGGCGGCAGGGCATTCTTGCCACTTTTCGTATAACCGGGAGTAACCAGACCCGGCCATGGTTCTAATGCACAATGTCAAATCCGCCACGCCTTTTATCCACAACCATATCACGTGCGGTTATTTCGGTGATATAATGACCCATCCGTGACTCGAGATCCAGCAAAAAACGTTCAATATCCGCTTCACTACCGGTCAACCCCACCGTCACCGTTCCGTCGGGATTATTCCGTGCAAACCCTGATAATCCCAGGTCATCGGCAATCCGCTTGCATGTCCAGCGGAAGCCGACCCCTTGTACCATTCCCTTGACTGTCAATTCCCTGGCCGCGCTCATGCTCAACCCCGCCAAAGGTTACAAACAATCCATCATATGGATTTTTCGCTACAACGGCAAGAGGTTGAATCGTCTTTCCCATTGAAGTTGCCCCGATCGCTTCCGGACATCCACCGAAGGGGGAAGTCAATGGCCGGCCCTCGCCGGCGAACGACCCTGCTGCGCACCCTCTCCACCGGCATCGGAAACATCCCGGAAACGCCCGCTTTTGCGTGCACTCGGCCAAGCTCCGGCGTCGATATGAAATGAACTTTCCTTCTCCCGCGCCACACCCGCCGCCCCGCGGCACCGGCAGCCCGAGGAACAACGTATGCAAACAAATATCCGGCACCTCACCCTCGCCCTCGCTTTAGCCGCCCTCGCCGGCGTTTTCGACCCCGCCGCTACCGCCGGGGAAGAACTCCTGCCTCTCGCCGCCCCGCCGGACGCCTTTTACCAGCAACCCGACGCCGGCGAAGCGGCCCGGCCCACGCCGGAGCGGAATATCATCCGCCTCGTTGTCCCCCTTTCCGCCTATCGTAACAGCTTTGACGACGAACCCATCAGCGTCAAAGCCGCACCCGCCCCGACCGTCGGCTCGACCGTCGCCGCGCGGCAACCGTCAACTTCGCCAGACATCTTCGCCATCCCCGGGTTAATCCTGCCCGAAGACCTCGCCGGCCGCTCCGGTCCGCTCATCCCCCACGCCAGCCAGCCCGATGCCGCCTTCGAAAAGGATCTGGCGGAACTGGTCGATATGGACAACGCCTACTCCGCCGTCTTCAATGACACCATGTGCATGACTCCCTCCGCCGACGCCGGGAGCGAAACGCTCGACTCCGTCGCGCCGGAACGCGCCGGCATAGACACGCCGCTGGTGAAATTCGTCGCCCTCGAACCCATACCGAACTCCCGTCACCACCAAGCGCCCCTGCGGGCCGGGTCGCCGCAAACCGACGCCCCGCCGCTGCCGGAAGCGGTCGGGTCCATGACCCTGCCCGGGCTGGAAGCGGAACGGCGTAAAGAGGCGCGGGACACCGCCGCCCGCGTCGCCAGTAAATACAAAACCCATGTCGCCAACATTCCCCTGCCGAAAAATGACTCCGGCGCCAGGCAGAGCGCCGCCGCCGCCGGCCTCCCTCCCTTCGACCAGCCGCTTACCGCCACGCCCGGCCCGGCCGCCGCCATTTCAGCCGCTCCGGCCCGCGCCGCCGGCTCGTCCAGCCTTACCGCCACCTCCAGTCTTACCGCCACCTCCGGTTCCAGGTCCGCCTCCGGGGTAAGCTCGCCGGCCGCGCTTACCGCTTTCATGACGCCGCCAGGTCCGGAAATCGATTTCCGCGCCGCCTTCGCCTCCGGTTACGCCGCGAATCCGGATTCCGCCTTGTCCATCGCCGGAATCCCGATTACCGGTCCCGTTCCACCGCCGCCGGCGGCCAGGGCCGAGGCTGCGGTCGAGGACCCGGCGGCCGGTCTCCAGGCCGCCCTCCAAGAGGAAATGGATCTCCGCGCCGCCCGGGCCGAAACCGCCGCCGCCCGCCGGAAAGAGGCGGCAATGGCCGCCCTGCCGCCGCCCCCGCGCCTCAGCGAAACCGTCTTCCGCCAGCCGGCCCCGACCGCCGACGAGGAACTCTCGGCGGGACGCCTGCCCCTCGATGCACGCGCCGCCGCCGGATCGACCGCTGCCAGGCCGGCTCGCCAGCCCGGTGAAAACGCCGCCTCCTCCCCGGCTGCCGTCTCCGAGGCGTTCTTAAAACAGGTCCCGTCCCAAACCGTCGCCGCCGCTTCGGAACGGGTCACGGAATCACTGGCCGCCACTTACATCCCGCCGCCGCCGGGGATGTCGGTCAACGCCGTGGCGGAGGAGGAGCCGAAGAAAAGCATCACCGCCTACGCTTCTTCAATTGTCCCGCCATCCTTCAAGAAAACCGGTCCGTCCAAGTTCGACATCATGGCCGAAGAGGAGGCGCTCATCGCCAGGGAAAAAGCCGAGCATGAACGGCAAAAGGCCGAAATGGCCTATGCTAAAAAATATACGGATTCCGGCGTGGCGAAGGGTCTCGCCGATCTCGCCAAAAAATCCACCGCCGGCCGAAGCCCCCCTGCTGAAATCGCCGCCGGCGGGATGACCGCGACCGGCATCACCGTCACCGGAACCGCCAATGCTCCCTCGGTTTACAGTGGTTTAGCCGCGCCGGCGATGGCGCCGGCGCCCAGCCTAAGCCCACCGGCGGAAAAAATCAGCGCAGCTGTTTCGACCCCGCCGTACCAGGCCGCGGCAAACCGGGGGCTGGGGGTCGGCATCAGCGGCGGCTTGACCGCCACCGGAAACGTCCCCGCCCTGAAGCCGCCGGGCCAAAGCAATTCGGCGGGATACGCGCCTGAGGCCTTTATGCCGGGGCCGGCCGGTCCCTTGCGGCCTCCGGCGGCAGCGGGCGGTTCTTTGCGGCCGGGGGGAACGGGAAACGCCGTGGGTGTGGGGACGGGCTTGCCCAGGTCGACGGCGGCGGCTTATTTCCCCACGCCTGAACCGGCCGCCGTCTCCTTCACCGAAACGCCCGCCGCTTCCTCCGGCCCGACGCCCGGGATTACCTCTTCGGGGATTACCTCCACCGGCATCACTTCCGGCATGGCGCCGGGAATCGCCCCCGGCCTGAGTTTGTTGCCGCTCACCGCATCGACCGAGAACGCCGGTCTGGTCCTGACCGGCACTTCGGAGCCGCCGGGGCGTAACAATTATCCCGTGCCGGCCGGTCGTGCCGGTTCCGCCTCCGGCAAAGCGTCGCCGCCGGCGCCACTACCGGCCAAAAAGCCGGCGGTGAAAACCTCCGCCCCAAGGAATTCAGCCACCGGAGCGGCTTCGTCCAAAAAGAAGCCGGCAGAGACCGCCGTGTCCGAAGATGATTCGGGCCTGCCGCCACCCCTGTCGCCGCAACTTTTCAATTCCAAAAAGCGCGGCGGGGACGACTCCGGCGAGGACGATCAGGGGTTCACTATTCTGCGGGGGAAAAAGAGTGCGGGGGGAAAACGGAAGTGAGCTACGGAAAGGGGGGGCTTCGCCATGAAGCCCCCCCCCTTCTTACTAGCCGGACTTTTGCAGAATCACTATTCAAACTGGCGCATCTCAACTCGGTTACGTCAATCCGCATCCTGTTACCCTGGACACCACCCCACGCGTCAATCCGCATCCTGTTACCCTGGACCTCACCCCACACGTCATTCCGGCGCCATGAACATTGAACCGGGGGGAAGCGTAACTCGCCGGAATCCAGGCCGATAGACAATCGCTACCATGGCGTTTGCTCCTTGTCTTATGGAGGCTTAAGTTCCGACATTGAAGGGATCCACCGAGAGACGGAACGACGGTTTATCGGCCTGGATTCCGGCGAGTTGCGCCTCACCCCGGTTCAATGTTTATGGCGCCGGAATGACGTGTGGGGTGGTGTCCAGGGTAACAGGATGCGGATTGACGTAAGGGTTTGCCCAAAATTAACTTTTACACATTCAGAAATTGCCCAATGACCCAGAGGCATTTTCGACCAGGCGGTAAGGGCGAAAATGCCGATCCAAACGAAACACCCAGGTTAAACTTGTAAAAGTTATTTTTGGGCAAAGCCTAACCGCGTTGGGATGCGTCCGTTTGCTTGGCAATTATGCAAAAATCCCGCCGTCGTCAAACTCAGCCATTCCTCTTCTCGAAATCCTTCATGAACTCCACCAACGCCTTGACCCCCTCCTTGGGAAAAGCATTGTAGATGCTGGCGCGCAGCCCCCCCACCGAACGATGACCCTTGAGACCGTCGAACCCCGCCGCCTTCGCCGCCTTCGCGAACCGCTCCTCCAAATCCTCCGAACCCATCCGCCAGGTCACGTTCATCACCGAACGGCTCCGCTTGGCCGCGCACGGCTTCCAGAAGGGACTCGCGTCCAATGCCGCGTACAGGAGGCCGGACTTCTCCTTCGCCTCCTTTTCGAACGTCGCCACCCCGCCCTGCTTAAGCATCCAGTCGCCAATCAGCTTGAAGAGGTACACCGCCCAGGTGTTCGGAGTGTTGTACAGGCTCGGCTCAGGCAAATGGGTCCGGTAACGGAAAAAGTAATTCACCGCGTCCGGCGCCCGTTCCGCCAAATCCTTACGGATAATCACCACTGCCATGCCGCTGGGGCCGAGGTTCTTCTGGGCGCCGGCGTAGATGAGGCCGAAATTCTTCAGATCCACACTGCGGGACATGATGTCCGAGGACATGTCGGCGACCAGGGGCGCCGCCGTTTTGGGGAATTCCGGAAAACGGACGCCGGCGATTGTTTCATTCGAACACAGGTGGACGTAAGCCGCGCCGGGAGTGAACTGGAGGCCGGACAATTCCGGCGTGTCCATGTAATTGCCGCTTTTCCCGTCCCAAATCACCTTCACCTTCCCCACCAGTTCCGCTTCCTTAATCGCCTTGGTCGCCCAGGAACCGGTGTTGATGTAGTCGGCCGTGGCGCCGGGGGTGAGGAGGTTCAGGGGAACCATGGCGAACTGCTGGCTGGCGCCGCCCGGCAGGAAAAGGACGGCGAAGTCGTCGGGGATGTTCATGAGTTTGCGGAGATTAATTTCGGCGTCCCGGATAACCTGGTCGAAAATTTTGCTGCGGTGGGACATTTCCATGATGGACATGCCGCTGTTCTGGAAATCGAAAATTTCCTCCCGCGCCTGTTCGAGAACGGGGAGGGGCAGGACGGCCGGGCCGGAGGTGAAATTGTAGATGCGGTGCATTTGGGGGTCCTCGTGGGTGAATGGGGTATAAGCATGGCGACTCCGAAAAATTGCTCTTTCACCGTCACCGGCGAAAGAGCAAGCATCGTCAATCCAGGGTGAATTATTCACAGCCGCGAACCGCTTGTCAACCGGCTGTTCAACCGCCCGCCTTAACGGCGGTACTGGCTCCGCGGCTGGTAATGCGTGTGGAAAAGCTTGTGCGCCTTCTCCGACAAGGGGCTCCCGATGAATTCCTTGTACAGCTTCTGCACGTCCGGGTTCTCGTGGCTGCGGCGGAACTTCTGCTGGCGGTCGTCCTGACTGAGGCCCTTCGCCCGCTGCTTGCGGACGCCGTCGTTCACCCCCCAGAACTGGCCGCCGCCGCCGACGCAACCGCCGGGGCAGGCCATCACTTCAATGAAGTGCCACGGCGGCTCCTCGCCCTTCTCCAGGGCCGCGCGGACGCGTTCGATGACCTCCTCGACATGCTTCAGGCCGTGCGCGACCGCGATGCGTAGCTCCATTCCCTTGATGTTCAGGGACATTTCCTTGATCCCCTCCATGGTGTGGAGCTGGTCGAATTCGAGGGCTTCCGATTCCTCGCCGGTCATCATGTGGTAGGCGGTCCTGAGCGCCGCCTCCATCACCCCGCCCGTTTCCCCGAACAGGGTGCCGGCGCCGGTGTATTGCCCGAGGGGCGAATCGGCCTCGCCGTCTGGGAGCGAAGCGAATTCGATGCCGGCCTGGTTGAACATGCGGGCCAGCTCGCGGGTGGTCAGGCTGACGTCGATGTCCTGGTGGCCGGAGGAGAACATTTCCTTGGCGCGGACGATTTCAAACTTCTTCGCGGTGCAGGGCATGATCGAGACCATGAAAATCTTCTCGACCGGAATCCCGGTTTTTTCCGCGTAGTAACTCTTCGTCAGGGCGCCGACGATGGCCTGGGGCGATTTGCAGCTGGAGAAGTGTTCAATCATGTCGGCGTCGAACTTTTCCATGAAGTCGACCCACGAGGGGCAGCAGGTGGTGATGAGGGGAATCGCCGCCTTCTGGCCCTTGAGGCGTTCGACCAGTTCCGAGGCCTCCTCCATGATGGTGACGTCGGCGCCGAAATTGGTGTCGAAGACCTGGTCGAAGCCCATGCGGCGGAGGGCGGTGTACAATTTGCCGGTCAGGTTCGTGCCGGTGGGGAAGCCGAAGGACTCGCCCATCGAGACCCGGACGGCGGGGGCGATCTGCACCACGCAGTGCATGTCGTTGGCCATGAGGGCCTTCCACACCGGCGCCGTTTCGTCGTATTCGTAAATCGCCCCGACCGGGCAGTGGGCGGAACATTGCCCGCAACGGACGCAGGGGCTTTCCGCCAGTTCGATGTCGCCGGCCGGCTGGACGATGGCGTCAAGGCCGCGGTGTTCCACCGACAAGGCCCAGACGTTCTGCACTTCCTGGCAGACCTGGGTGCAGCGGCCGCAGTGGATGCATTTCCGGGAGTCGAGGACGATGGACTTGGTGGAAGCGTCCTTCTTCCTTTCCGGGACGATTTTCGGCAGGTTCGAGTTGTAGATGCCGAAGTCGCGGGCGAGGTTCTGGAGTTCGCATTCGCCGGAACGGAGGCATGTCAGGCATTCGTTGGGGTGGTTCGAGAGGATCATTTCCAGGACCGTGCGGCGGACGGCGACGATTTCCGGGTCCTGGGTGGTGATTTCCATGCCTTGGGAAATGGGGGTGGTGCAGGCGCGGGCCATGTTGGCGGCGCCCTTAATCTTGACGACGCAGATGCCGCAGGCGGCGGTGGGCGCGAGGTCGGGGTGATAGCAGAGGGTGGGGATTTTCACTTGCGCCTGGTGGGCGGCCTTATAGATGCTGGTGCCGGGTTCGACGCTTACCGGGATGCCGTTGATGGTTGCGGTTATCATAGGGAAGACCTTTATAATAATGTGGACACGTGCGTATTTGGAAAATGGCGGCTTTGACCCTTCACGCTCAACAAACCTGAACCGTCACGCCCCTTTCACTTTCGCCGCCTCCTCCTCCGCGGCCTTCCGCGCTTCCTTGGTGGTCAGGCGCTCCTTGTATTCGTCGAGGAAAAATTCCAGGGTCGACAGCACCGGGTTCGGCGCCGTCTGCCCGAGGCCGCAGAGGGAGGCCTTCTTCATGGAAATGGCCAGCCGCTTCAGGTCCTCGAGGTCTTCGTCAATCGCTTTCCCGTCGGCGATTTTTTCCAGAAGCATCAGGAGCTGCTTGCCGCCGAGACGGCACGGCGCGCACTTGCCGCAGCTTTCGTCTACGGTGAAGCCGAGATAAAACTTGGCTATGTCGACCATGTTGTTGTCTTCGTCCATGACGATCATGCCGCCGGAACCCATGATGGAACCGATCTTCTTGAGTTCGTCGTAACAAACCGGCAGATCCATTTCGCTTTCGGGAATCACCCCGCCGGAGGGGCCGCCGGTCTGGACGGCCTTGACCTTCTTGCCGGTGGAGGTGCCGCCGCCAATCGACTCGACGATGCGTTTCAGGGACATCCCCATCGGGACTTCGATAAGGCCGGAATTCTTCACCTTGCCGGTGAGGGCGAAAACTTTGGTGCCTTTCGAGGCGGCGGTGCCCATGGAGGCGAACCAGGCGCCGCCCTTGTTGATGATGGTGGGGACGTTCGCGAGCGTTTCGACGTTGTTCACGTTCGAGGGGAAGCCCCAGAGGCCCTTTACGGACGGATACGGGGGGCGGGGGCTCGGGTTGCCGCGTTTCCCTTCGATGGAAGCGATCAGGGCCGTTTCCTCGCCGCAGACGAAGGCGCCGGCGCCGAGGCGGATTTCCATGTCGATGTCCCGGCCGGTGCCGAGGATGTCCTTCCCCAGCAGGTTGTAGCGGCGGGCCGCCTTCAGGGCCTTGTCGAGGCGTTCGACCGCCAGGGGATATTCGGCCCGGACGTAGAACCAGCCGCCGGTGGCGCCGATGGCGAAGGCGCCGATGAGCATGCCCTCGATGACCGCGTGCGGGTTCCCCTCGAGAATCGAGCGGTCCATGTAGGCGCCGGGGTCGCCTTCGTCGCCGTTGCAGATCATGAACTTTTCGTCGCCCTTGACCTGGGCGGTCAGTTCCCATTTTTTGCCGGTGGGGAAGCCGCCGCCGCCGCGGCCCCTGAGGCCGCTGGCGAGGATTTCCTTGACGACGTCCTGGGGGGTCATGGTGGTGAGGACCCTTTCCCAGGCGCTGTAGCCGCCGTCGGCGATGTAATCGTCAATCGACTCGGGGACGATGTGGCCGGAATTGGCCAGGACGACCTTCACCTGGTCGGTGAAGAAGGGGGTCTGGAGGCTGAGGGTGTGGTCGACCAGGAAATCGGGGACGCCGGCGAACGTTTCCGGCCGGCGGATGGCGGGTTCGAGGTGTTCGGCGACCAGCAGCCGCGCCAGCATGCCGGTCATTTCGGTATAGAGGACCGGTTCCTGGCCGGGGATTTCGACGCGGATCAGCGGGCCGTGGGAGCAGAGGCCCATGCAGCCGGTGGGGTTGATTTGCACTTCCTTTTCGAGACCGTGCGACTTGAGGCCGGCCTCGACGGCGGACATGACCGCCTTGCAGCCGGAGGCGATGCAGCCGGTGGAGGCGCAGACGAAGAGGCGGGCTTTGAAGGAGGCGTGTTTGGCGTGTTCTTTTTCGCGGATTTCTTTCAGATTGACTTTCGGCATGGTATGGCGCTCCTGATTAAAGGATGAAATGTTTTAGGGCCTTTTCAACATTTTCGGTGGCGGTACGGGTCTCCGGACTCTGTAACGCCGCAAACTTACACCCACCGTCATCCCGGCGTCTTGCACGTTGAACCGGGCTACAAACGATGGAGTGCCGGGACCCAGATAGCCAAACCTTCGCTACGTAATGAATTCGCCATGGCAGGGTCTGCAAAAAAATTGCCCAACGGAAGAATCGTAGCAAACGCATTCCTATCTGGGTCCCGGCACTCCACCGTTTGTCGCCCGGTTCATTGTACAGACGCCGGGATGACGTTCTCTGGGAAATGCGATGGAGAGGGACCGGAGTCGTGTTCCACAACCACATGTAGAAAAAACAGTCCACTATAGCGGCACAGGTTATTTCTCCGCCGCCTCCGCCGGGGCCTTTTCGCCGGCGAAATGTTCGCGCCATTCATGCACGATTTTCTTGATGTCCGGCGGGGTGAGTTTGCCGTAGGTCTTGCCGTTCACAATCGCCACCGGCGCCAGCCCGCAGCAGCCGACGCAACGCACGCACTGCAAATGGAAAAGCTTGTCCTGGGTCGAACCGCCGACCGGGGCGCCCGTTTCCTTGGCGAATTCGTCCACGAGCGCCTGCGAACCCTTCAGGTAGCAGGCCGTGCCGGTGCAGACGGAAATGACCGCCTTGCCGGGGGGTTCGAGCTTGAAATAATGGTAGAAGGTCAGGGCTTCGTAAATACGCGCCAGCGGCACGTCCAGGTCCTTGGAGAGGTACAGGGCGACTTCGCGGGGGACGTAACCGCGCGCGTTCTGAATTTCATGCAGGACCATGATGAGGGAGCCGCGTTTCGACTTCCATTTCCGGACGGCGGCGACGACATCGGGCTCGGTCCCGGCTTTGTCGACGACCTTGGCGATGCGGATTGATGCTTGGCTGGACATGATCTCTCCTTGGTGGTTGATTTATGGAACAAGCGTGCCTGCGTGCGTTTGATATAAGTTATGCAAGAGTACCGTCACCCCTCGAATTCCCCCGCTTTCCTAAGCGCTTCACCGACCGTCCAGCTTGTCCGGCCCAGTTCGGAGAACAGTTCCGCCAGGCTCTCCCGGCGGCAATCCGCTTCGCTGGGGAGAAACAGCATTTCATGGTGGCAGGCGGGGAGAAAAGCGTCCGCCGGCGTGCGGCCGAGGCGTTTGGGGAGGTCGGGGCGGCCGTCCTCCAGCCGGTTCCGGAACGCCCGGTAATCGCGGAACGCCTCCGGTCCCCGGCCGGAACGATTGTAAATGTACAATAATATCGTGCTCCGCCGGGACTTTTCCAAAACCAGCGGCAGAACCTCCCGCCATTCGGCAAGAAAATCGTAGGGGTCCAAAAGCCACAATTCGCCTGCGTCGCCCGCCGCCCCGGCGAGAAGGCGCCAGCCGCCCCGTTCCTCGCCGTCCTCGCAGTCGTGAAAAATCCGGACCCCGGCGATGCCGTGCCAATTATCCAGGCGGCTTTCGTCCAAATCCCATACCGCCGCATCGGCCGCGTACTCCGCCACCGCCGCCGCCGCCGAAGGCCAGCGCCGGACGGCGAGGAATTTTTCCTGGATAAAGCGGAAAGATGCGGGCGGGAACAAACTCAGGCGGAATTCGGTCTTTCCACTTAATGGATAGGAAACGTCGCCGGCAAAGGGGTCGCGGTAGCGCACTTGCCCATATTCACGTTTTTTCCAGTCCAAGAGCGCCTTCAACCACAGCAGCTTGCCGCAATCCCCCCAATTGCCCGGCTCGTACCGGAGACCGCCATTGGTGCGGTCCTTGCCTTTCCAATTCCAGGGGCTGATGGTCATAGCGCGGGTCTCGAGACAAGTTCATCCGGACGATAGAGAAAAAATTCTTTAACTGCTTGGATTATACCGGCTTTCCCTGCCCTAGCAAGGCAATTTTGCCGGGAATGCGAGAGGTGTTTAACGCGCGGCGGGGTCACCGGGCAAAAAAAATTAAAAAAAAATCCTGAAAAGGTCGAAAGGAATAGTTTGCCTTTGGAAAGTGTAGGTTACGGAACGTGATTTTGGGGGGGCCTGAATCGCGTTTCGTCGTGGGAAGCCATGGGCAAATATTAACGATCCTTATCGAATCCCGGGGGAGGAGTTTCCTGTATGTGTGAAAAAACCATCGTCTTGCGAAAAAACGGCCACTGGTATGTCCTTAACTCCCGTACCGGTGACGAACGCGCCATTATCCTTACCCTCATCGAATACGCCGAACAAAAAAAATACGACATCAGCATTGACGACGTCCACGGTCTCCTGAACCAGCTCGGCTGGAAAATGGAAGTCTATATCCCGGGACTGGGAGCAGCCTGACTTTCACCGAAAGTCTATCCCCAAATGATACTCCATCGGCACCTCCGAAATTGCTTTTCCTGAAACCGTGCCCCGGGCCATACAAACGCGGCATAATCGGGAAGAGTGGTTTTCGAGGTGTTTTATTGCCGTGAAAAACAATTTTTATCGGAAATTGCCGCGTCCGCCTTGACTTTGGAGCTGCCCTCCGGCGCATCTCCATAATCCCCAGCCGGACGGCGAATACGACCCAATAAACAGGAAAGTAGACAAATGCTTTCAGGCGTCGCCACCACTTGGCCGATATACATAAAAGATATCTGTACCGGATCGCCCATCGGGGGCATGCGCAAGCGTCTCGATGAACCCCGCCTCACTACGGAATGCCTGTCTATGACCCGTGTTCGCAAGAATGAAGTCGACGACTCCGCCGGAGACGAGGAATACGTCCGCCGGGCCGCGCCGCCCCGCTTTGGGCCCTTTCTGACCATCGCCGTCGCCATCCTCATGCTTTTCGGCGCCGCCAGCCGCATCGGCAAAACCGAAAACAACAGCTGGCTCAATCTCGATCTCCTGGCCAATAAAAGCCTGGAACAGGAACACCTCCGCCTCCAGGAACAACGCAACACCACCCTGATTACCCTGGGCGCCGCTCCGGTCCAGCCGCAACTCCCCGCCGCAAACAACAATCAATCATTCCGGCTGGACAGCCGCAACGCCCTGCCGCCCCCGCGCGGCGACTTCGATCTCGAAGAATACCAGAACCGCCAGCGCCTCTACGAACAACGCCAGAACGAACAGCGCCGCGCCGCCCTGTCCCTGCCCGTTCCAACCGAAAGCGCCAGCCGGGTCCAGCAGGACGACCAGCAAATCAGCCACTTCGACCCCGCGCCGGAAGCCGAACCCGTCACCACCATCAAACCCATGGGCGGCGTCTATGTCGTCGCCGACGGCGATAATTGGGTCAAAATCGGCAAACACACCGGCCGCCGCTGGCAGGACATCCAGAAGGCGAACCCTATAAGCATGGACGGCCTGAGGGTGGGAATGCGCCTGGTCATCCCCGGGAGCTGAACCGGCGTTCAAAAGGGGGCGCATCTGTAGAATCCCATGCCGGCCTGATACGCTGCCAAACCACCCTGTCACGCCAGAACCCTCCCCGCTCGTCATTCCGGCGTCGCAAACGTTCAACCGGGGTGAGGCGCAACTCGCCGGAATCCAGGCCGATAGACGATCGCTACCATGGCGTTTGCTCCCTGTCTAACGGATGTGTATGGATGTGTATACCGACGGACATTTTGAATCAAGGGTCTTATCGCCCTGTTACGCAGCAGCCCGCCCCGCTCGTCATTCCGGCGCCGGGAACGTCGAACCGGGGTGAGGCTTAACTCGCCGGAATCCAGGCCGATAGACAATCGCTACCATGGCTTTTGCTCCCTGTCTTACGGATGTGTATGGATGTGTATACCGAGGACATTTTGAATCAAGGGTCTTATTGCCCTGTTACGCAGCAGCCCGCCCCGCTCGTCATTCCGGCGCCGGGAACACTGAACCGGGGTGAGGCTTAACTCGCCGGAATCCAGGCCGATAGACGATCGCTACCGTGGCGTTTGCTCCTTGTCTTACGGAGGTGTAAGTTCCGACAATGATAGGGTGTTTAGTAGAACTACGGAGCCACGGTTTATCGGCCTGGATTCCGGCGAGTTACGCTTCCCCCCGGTTCAACGCTGGTGGCGCCGGAATGACGTGCGGGGCGGTGTCCATGGTAACAGGATGCGGCTTGACGTGGCAGAGTTGAGACGCACCCGTTGAAAGGCCAGATCCAGGGTTGATTTCTCAGTTCGGGTTGAGTAAAATACGCCCACCGCTTCCGCGTTGGAACCGTCCCGCTCGGCATGCCAAGGTTGCATTGGTATCGCTTTCACCCACCAACGCGGGAGTTCCCGCGTTTTTTTTGTTTCAGGTGTTTCGATTTTTTCATTTTTTAAAAAAAACCTTTTGCGGTGCCTGAACCAAGCTATAACGGTAATTGAGCTTTGGCCAAAAGCACTCGTGTTTCCCGATCGGAAATCCCGGCCATGCGGGGTCCGAAGGGTTTTTTCGAAGGCGTGCAAGTGCAATTTAACCGGTCACGGGGAAAGGCGGGTGGTGCGGCCTCCTATTGCACGCCGGGGATATGCCGACCCCATATTCCCCCAAAATCGCCCTTCGGGCCTCGGTTAAGGATCCTCCGGGATTTCCGTTCCTTTTACGGTAAGGAACGGGTGGTCGGCATGGTCGGACGGTGATAGGCGCAGGACCAAATGGGGCGCATCGCAACTGGGTTACCTTAATCCGCATCCTGTTACGCCGGACTCCTCCCCACGCGTCATTCCGGCGTCGCGAGCGTTCAACCGGGGTGAGGCGTAACTCGCCGGAATCCAGGCCGATAGACGACCGCTACCGTGGCGGTTACTCCTTGTCTTACGGAGGTGTAAGTTCCGATACCGATAGGGTGTTCAGTGGAACCACCCAGCGACGGTTTATCGGCCTGGATTCCGGCGAGTTACGCTTCCCCCCGGTTCAATGTTTATGGCGCCGGAATGACGTGTGGAGAGGGGTTCGACGTAACAAGGATGCGGATTAGGGTAACACAGTTGAGATGCGCCCGACCGAATGGCGCTGAAATGTTGCCGGAATTATTCAACTCCCTTCGGAAAACGGTCGATATCTGTAAAGGTTCCCGATCGAATGGTGACATGGAATAAAGTCGCTAAAAACATTCTATTTCAGAATACGCCTAAAAACCCCCGCACCCATTCGGAGTGAAATCTGTTATGCGGAATGCGCGCGCTTTGCTTCTTCTGGTCATGACCCTCGCCATGACCCTCCCGGCGGTCCAAGCCCCGGCCGGCGATCGAACCTTCGACGCCCTCCCCTTCGGCGAATTTCCCCCGGCCGGAGACACCCTCTTCCCCTCGTCCCCGGACAGCCTCTTCTTCGCCGGCGCAGCCAAAAAGGACGACGGACTCCTCTCCTTCCAGATCACTCCCGAGAAAAACACCGTCCGGCCCGGCACCCCCGCCCGAATTCTCCTGGTCCTCGACCACAAACCCGGCGCCTATTCCTACTGGACCAATCCCGGCGGCCCCGGCGTCGCCACCAAGGTGAAATGGACCCTCCCCCCCGGCTTCACCGTAAGCGGACCCGAATGGCCGACCCCGCAGCAATACGAAAACGGCGGCATGACCTTCTACGTCTATAAGGGGAAAGTCGCCCTGGTCTATACCCTGAACCCGCCGGCCCTGCTCGAAGAAGGCACCGACGTTGAAATCCGGGGCGATGTCGACACCCAGGTCTGCACCATCCGCAGTTGCATGCCCATGAAGAAAAGCGCCACCACCAAACTGGTCGCGGCGACGGCGGAAATGGCGGTCGCCCCCGATCCCTCCGCGAATATCTCCGAAAACATCGGCGAAAATGCCCCTGAAAATTCCCCCGCCGCCAGCACAAACCTTGGCGACAATTCCTCCGACAAAGGCAACGCCAGCGTCGCCGCCGCTTTGGCGGCCCTGCCCCTGCCGCCGCAGAAATGGCGTTTCGAAGCGGCGGATTTCGACGGCGAACTGATTCTGGACATGCTGCCGGAGGAAGATTGCAATACCGAACCCGGCGCCCTCTATTTCTTCGACTCGACCGCCAAACCTTTCGTCGACAGCCAAAAAGTGCAAAAAGCCGAAAAAATCGACGGCAAATGGCGCCTCCGGCTCCCGCGCCTGCCCGGCCCGCCCCGTGAAGGCGAAAATCTCACCGGCATCGTCACCGCCGAAAACGGTTGGCTGAAGGGCGAAAACGCCCCCGCCGCCTTCGCCATCAATCTGCCCATCGCCAGCGAAGGCAGCGGCCTCCCCCCCGGCGCGGAACTGGCGGTGGAACGCCGGGCCTGGGTCCTCCTCGCCTTCGCGTTCCTGGGAGGGCTTCTCCTGAACGTCATGCCCTGCGTATTCCCGGTAATCGGCTTGAAAATCATGGGCTTCGCCAAACAGGCCCACAAGGAACGCCGCGCCGTCTTCCTGCACGGCCTCGCCTACACCGCCGGGGTGCTGATCTGCTTCTGGACCCTGTCCTTCCTGGTGATTACCATGGGCCGGGGCTGGGGCGCGCAGCTCCAGTCCGACTGGTTCCTCTTCGCGATGTGCTACATTTTCATCATCATGTCCATGAACATGGCCGGGGTCTTCGACATCGGTACCGGCGTCTCCTCGGCTGGTCAATCCCTCTCCGGCTCGGAAGGGCTGAAGCGATCGTTCTTCACCGGTCTCCTCGCCACCCTGACCTCGACCCCCTGTTCGGCGCCGTTTCTGGGAACCGCCCTCGCCTACGCCCTGTCCCTGCCGCCCCTGTTGTCGCTGGGCGTCTTCACAGTGATGGGAGTGGGGTTCTCGCTGCCGTACCTTGCCTTGTCGCTGTTCCCCAATTGGCTCAAGAAGCTCCCCAAACCCGGTCCGTGGATGGACACTTTCCGCCAGGCGATGTGCTTCCCCCTGTTCGCCACCACCGCCTACCTGTTCTGGACGATGGAGGCGATGATGGAGGAGTGGCGCTTCCTGATGCTCCTGTTCGGTCTGGTGTTGACGGCGATGGCCTGCTGGCTTTACGGCAAGAAGCAGCGGGCGGAGTTGCGCCGGCCGCGGATGGCCCGGTTATTGTTCATGAGCGCCATCGCGACGCTGGCGGTGGGGGTGTACCTGGGGATGCCGAAGGGCGCCGACGAATTGAAGTGGGAGGAGTGGTCGCCGGAGACGGTGGCGATGCTCCGTAACGAAGGCCGCCCGGTGTACATCGACTTTACGGCGCGCTGGTGCGCGACCTGCCAGGTGAACAAACGCGTCTATTCGGACGACGAACTCCGCGGCTTGATCAAGGACAAAAACGTGGCGCTATTGAAAGCGGACTGGACGCAATACGACGAGCGGATCACCTCGACATTACGGAACGAATTCGACAAGGCGGCGGTTCCGGTGAACGTTCTGTACGCGCCGGGCACGCAAAAGGCTCAGGTTCTTCCGGACATACTTACGGTCGAGAATGTGGGTTCGGTCCTGCGCACGCTTCCGTGAGTTTTCCATAGCCGCGGCGGGTTCGGTTTTACCGGCCTTTTCCCGGTTTTTAACCCGACAGGTTGTGCTTCCGCTCGGACCGGACGGGATCGACTTCCGGCGACCGCCAGCCCTGAAATACCGCGAAATCCCGGGAATTTCGGCCCGAACCATGAATTCCCCGGTTTTTTCTTGACAAGTTTTTGCCGATGTATAATGTATGTTCTTTCTTCTGCCCCCTCGTCTAACGGCAGGACAACAGACTCTGGATCTGTACGTCGGGGTTCGAATCCCTGGGGGGCAACCATCTGACTTCCGCCCTTGCATCCCTTTACGGTGCAAGGGTTTATTTGTTTCTGGGAACTTGAAAACGGGGTCGAAAAGGGTGCTTTTTCGCCTGTTTTAGGGTCCGTGTAAGTCCTTATTTTAGCCATCGAATCCGGCCCGTTCCTGTCAGTGGGCCTGTCAGTCGATTTCCCCGCTTCCGTGGTCAAGCCGCCGGTCAAACCCCCGCCCGAATCGTCATCGGTTCCAGTCTTCGTCGCCGTCTCATTTTGTGGAATCGCCGCACCAATTTCCGGTAGGGAATGCAAGGCTTCGGCCTTGGTTTCAACCAAGACGTGCGTATAAATGTTTGCTGTCAGCTTGGGATCCGAGTGCCGCATCATCTTTTGGGCAGTAGCCAACGGAACGCGGGCCTGATTGAGCAGGCTGGCAAAGGTATGACGCAAAGCATGGAAGTCACCTTGAAGCCCGTAGGTGTCAATATAGGGGATTCCAGCCGCTTCCAAGTCCGCTTGTATCATTTCCGCACCCTTACCCCTCTTCATTCCTTGGAACGCCTTCGCCTCCGGTAAAAACAGCGCCATGCTGGCTTGAAGGTCGTTGGCTAAATCCGCCCGAATCGGCAAAACCGCTTCCTTCCGGTTTTTCGCCGCGTCTGCCGCGATGGTGACAGTCGCGGTGTCGCCGGTGAGGTCGAATGACGACTTGGTGAGGCTGAACAACTCCGAATAGCGGAGTCCCGTTTCCAAAGCCAGCCGGTACAACAAAGCCCGCGACGGCCCGCTCATGTCGCAGACAAAAGGCCCCGCTTCCGCCGCCGCCAGCAACCGGCCAATCTCTTCCAAGGTAAAAGCCCGCCGCTCCAACCGCCGATCCGTTTCCACATTTAAAAAGGCGATATGCCGAAGCGGGTTATCCGACAATTTCCTTTCCTGGACCAGCCAATTGCAAAACGCCTTCGCGCTCCGAATATAGTGATTGATGGTAGCCGCCGACATTCTCGCCGTGCGTTTTTCCGGAATCCAGCGATTTACATCGGAAGCGGAAATATCCGATAATTGCCGCCACTTGCATGCCTTGACTAAGCGTTTCAAATTAGCGACAAATCCCCGCACATGCTGGCGACAATTCCCTTTAGCCTCCATTGCCACCTGCCAATCCTCGATATGCGCCGCCATCGCCTTCCCCGCCGCCGCTCGCTGGCCGTCAATAATCCCCCATTCGCCAAGCCGCTCCCGAATCTCCGCCGGGCATGATTCAAGGAACCTGGACAACTCCGCATCCGGTCCCGCCCCGGCAATCCGCAGCGCCACCAGCCTCATCAAATTGCGTTCGAGTTCAATAGACGCCGCTTTGTCGCTAAAAGCGACCACCCTGTGTTTATTGCCTTCGTGGTCGTTGAATTCCACCGTGTAATTTTTAACCTTCTTTTCCTTGCCGGTCTTTTTGTCTTTATATGGACGCCGGAAAATGCTCATGCCTTCTCCCTTTGTTTCAAAGCCTTTCGGTGGGGCCGCAACATACTAACTAATAACAATATACGCGCTTCACTTGCCTTTATTTGCCGCCTCCCAAGCGGCTCTTGCGGGACACCCGGCCGCAACCCACTGGTCCAATTCCTCACGCCGCCAACGCACCATTCGTCCAATAAGAGCCTATTCGGATAGGCTCTTAATAAGCAATTGGTCCATTATCGGAAAATCTCCATGAAGGGCGCACGGTATGAGGAATCGCCATGCTCCCGGATTGGCAGGAAACACGGGGCAAATACTCGTACTGTAGGTTAGTCACACTTCTGTGGGCTGAGGAGAGTATGCGATAGCACGTTCATCTCCTGCATCGGTTCAGGAGGATGCGAGACACAGATGGCATTTGTTTTGACGTCTTCGTGGGATAATGGGAGTGGGTATTCATTGTTGGGTGTGTTCATAGCTTATCCTGTCCTGGGCGACGGCAATACAACCAGGATGCAGGAATTTTTCCTGCCAGGGATGTGCCGTCGCCAATCTGCTCGAGTGCCGAAATTGACAAAATATGCCAATACTCGGCGTGCGTCCACGGGGACGCGCCCAAAGTGCGAGGCAAAGCCATGATTTTTTAGGAGTTTTATTCGCCGTTTTTTATGCGCCCCGGATTTTAGTATGACATAGTGGAAGGTGTCATAGTGGGCGACCGAATCGTCTTATTGTCTTAGAATGGTTAGTCTTTGTATGGCGTTCTTTTGCTTTTTTCTTCATCTTATTATTATTCATCATTTTTATCAGCATGAGGCTTCGCTAACGTCCAACTTTAAACCTCAGGATGCGACATGTCAAGTCTTTTTCTTTTGCGATGGCATAAATCCCCATAGTGTCAGCATTCATTACTAAAAGGCTGGGTGAACAAACAAGCCTCTTAACGATAATGTTCCGTAAAAAATGACTCTTTAGTAAATATTTCATCGAATGAAGAGCTACAAAGCGAGCATCTGATTTACTCGATTCACCGCAAACGAAAACGTTTGCGGTGAATGGGAAAATATGCCTCTTAGGCGATGTAAATCACAAATTGGCATTCTGTTTGCGTTTATTTGGCTAAAATTGTCTTGAAAATACCTGTATCATTGATACGATTCCGATAAATCATTCGACAGCCAGGCAATTATAACTGCCTTCGAGCTTTGTGACAAACGCACATTTTCAAAAAGATGAAGGGCTGGGTTGTATTATTGAGGTGCCACAAATCGGATGGGGTGGGAGGATACGGGGAGGTTGAGTTGGATGGACAGGCGGTAGGTGGGCGGGGTAAACCGGGGAATGATAATCTGGGCGGTTATTTTTGTGTTTCTGGTGCTGTTATCTTGGGTTTGTCTCACGTAAGAAGTTGTACCGGAATTTTGCGAGATAAGAAAGCTGCGCCGGAATTCTCACATGACATCACTCGCAAGGTTGAGAGGGCACATTTATGCAACAAAACAAAATAGATGAGAAAGGTACTGGAGTTGGAAATTCTGGAAAAGGGGAAATATGTGACTGTCCCCAGATTACCCTAGTTTTCGTCGGTTGGGAATGAGGCAAATCGGTCCTGCCACAGGTGCCCGCGCCAGTTCTCGCGGAAATTGATTTTTCTCGTGTATTTCCGATGCGCTTCGGCAATGGCTTCTCTTAATCCATCCTGATGGGTGGGGCAA
>JAVBRG010000008.1:0-6341 GCA_031548195.1 Planctomycetota bacterium
AACTTACACCTCCGTTAGACAAAGAGTAAACGCCAAGGTAGCGATTGTCTATCGGCCTGGATTCCGGCGAGTTGCGCCTCACCCCGGTTGAACGCATGCGGCGCCGGAATGACGTGTGGGGAGGAGTCCGGCGTAACAAGATGCCGATTAAGGTAACACAGTTGAGATGCGCCCCCTGGATTCCGGCGAATTACGCTTCCCCCCGGTTGAACGCATGCGGCGCCGGAATGACGTGTGGGGAGGGGTGCCGCGTAACCGGGCAATAAGACCCTTGGTTTACAAAATTCAAGGTGTCCTCGGTATATTTACCGCTATGCCGGGATTTTTCCTTCCGGTCTCATTCGCCGTGAACATCCGGATCGTAGAGGTCGTTCTCCACCAGGAGCGTCTTCCAGTTGTCCTTGGTCATGATAATCGGGTCGGTCAGGTAAGCGGGGACGTCCTTGACGCCATTGTTGAGGACGCCGTTCGTTTCGACCTTTTCCCCTTTCGCCGCTTTCAGGGCCACGTCCACCAGGGTGTGGAGGGTCGATTTGGAGGACACGAACATGCTCATGGACTGTTCGCCGGATTTCAAACGCTGGATGGCGGCGACCTCGGCGTCCTGACCGGTGATGATGTACTCGGTCACGCCGTTCGCCTTCAGGGCCTGGATGATGCCGCCGGCCAGGCCGTCGTTCGGGGAGAGAACGGCGGTGACTTTGGCGTCCGGGTTGCTGGCGAGAATGTTCTCGGCCCGGGCCTGGGCCTTTTCCGGCAGCCAGTTCTCGGTAACACACTGGGCGAAGGAGGAGCCGCCGATGACCTTGAAGGTGCCGTCGTCGATTTTCGGTTGCAGTTTCGACACCGCACCGTCAAAATAGTGAATCGAATTGGAGTCGTCGGGAGAACCGCCGAAAAGCATTATCGCCCCCGGTTTCGCGTTGTCGGCAATGTACTGGCCCTGGATTTCACCCAGGCGGCGGGGGTTAATCGCCACATAGTAGTCGACATTCGGGGTGTTCGTGATGATGCGGTCGTAACAGATTACCGGCACGCCTTCCTCTTTGCATTCGTTCGCCAAAACGGCGGCGGCGGCGCCGTCGCAGGGGCCGATGATCAGGGCGTCGATGCCTTTCGTGAGGAGGTCCTCCACCTGCCGGGTTTGCTGGGCCTGGTCCGCGTCGGCGGCCTGGGCAAGCATGGGAATCCCCTTGTTTTTGGCGTATTCCCGAATCACATTGAAGCCGAACTGCCACGACGCCTCGCGAAGCGTCGGGAACGAAGCGCCCAGGGTCACCTTTTCTCCGCCGTAAGCCGCCACGGTCGAGAGCATGACCGCCAATGCCAGTGCCAGACAAACTTTCTTCATAACCGCTCCTCCTTTTTGTTCCGATTGGAATGGACAGCTACCAATAAAACGCGGATAGTAATAGAGTGATGCATGACATGAAATTAGATGGGGAGTTAGTGCCGGTGGCGGATGGTAATCGGGAAAACAAGATTATTATAAGCAAAATTATAAACCATAACCACATTTTCGTCAATTCAATATTGGGTTGCCCAATTTTCATTGTTGGCAATGCCCCGTTGCTGTCGGGTATTGGATGTAGTAAACTGTCGACTCGTGAAACAGGAGTGTCCAAGCCATGCTTCTCAACCCCGGAACCCCGACCATGAAAAACTCCAGCATCAACGGGACGACGCGCTTTATTCTCTTTACCCTCGCCGCCATGATCGACATGGTCGCCAGCACCCTCTTGTTCGTCACGCCGATTCGCGCCGCCCAATTGGGGGCGTCGTATTCCCTCAGCGCCGGCACCGGCGTCGCCTGGGGGCTCGGCGCCGCCTTGATGACCCTACTCATGGGAAAGTTCGTCACCCAACGCAATTCCGCTTATCTCTGCATCGCCGCCTGTCTCTCCCAGGCGGCGGTCCATGTCGCCATAATCCTCTTCGCCACCAATATGACCGTGCTCCTGCCCCTCCTCTTCGCGGCGGGACTGACCCATACCATGTACTACGTTCCCTACCAGGTCTTCATCAAAACCGTCGACTCCGGCGACGGCGCGAGCCTGCAGCAGAGCGTGGGTATCTATACCTTTTCCTGGAGTATCGGCATGGCGGTGGGGCCGTTTTGGAGCGGCTTCCTGTTCAGGGAGACCTTGGCGGGACTCGCGGGCTGGCAGTTGTGCTTTGTCTTCACCGTCCTGACCTGCCTGGTGGTGGCGGCCGGCATTCGCCATGTCTACCACCAGGGTTCGCACGCGGTGCATAATTCCATCCCCCCGGTAAACCATAACCCCGATTTCGCCCGGCTGGCCTGGTTATCGGCCTTGTGCGGCACTTTCGCCTTTTCCCTGGTCCGGAGCCTCTTTCCCGCCGGGGCGGTGCGTCTCGGGGTGTCGGAAGACATCCAGGGCGGAGTGATTTTCTGCATGGGAATCTGCCAGGCGTTCTCGGCCCTCCTGTTGACGCGGGTCGCCCGCTGGATGTACAAACCCGGGGTATTGGGTTTGGAAGGAGCCTTCGGGGCGGCGGGAATGCTGTGTTTTCTTTTCGCTTTTCTGGGGTGGCTGTCGAACGGCTGGATGTTGGCGGCCTTTTTCGCCGGGGCGATACTGTTCGGGATTTACTCGGGGTCGTACTACTTTTATACCGGCTTCCACTGCCTGGTGCATCCGGAGCGGGCCGGGGTGAATATCGCGGCTTGCGAAGGCATGATGTCGGTGGCGAACGTCATCGGCCTGCTGCTTGGGGGCGCCATGGCGGACCGCTTCGGAATCAATTCCCCCTACCTCGCGGCGGGAGCCTTCGTGGCGGCGTTCACCGTCCTGCAGGTTTGGCTGCATAAACGCCGGCCGGCGCTGGAGCCAATCGGGAATGAGCGCGTCGGGGCGGAGGCGCTCGCTGATGGCATTTATACCGAACGCGGAGTGAAATTGTGAAAAGTTTAATTCACCATTTCGTTCCTGCAGAGCGGTATCACATCGGCTTGACAATCCGCGCCCGCGCCCCCAGATTCCGGAACCGGGCCAATAAATTCTGCGCCTCGTCCAGAGCCACGTCCCGAACCACGCACAAGCCCAAATTCATGCATTTGTCCCGCGCATCCGCCTCGCTCATCCCCATGATTTCGGAAATCATCTTCACCGCCTGCGGGTCCTGGGTCCTCGACACCACCAAAGCATATGCCCCCGGCTTCATGAACGCCGCCAGCCCCGCCGAGGATTTCCCCCCCGAACTCCGTTTCGCGCCGGAGGTCTCCGCCGGAGTCTTCCTGATTTCATCCTCCCCCGCCGCCGCCGCGCCTTCGCTCGCCGGCTGGTGGCCATGGTCCAGCCAAAAACCGGTGTCCCCGGCCTGCAGGGAACGTAATGAAGCATAATCCCCGCCCGCGCTGGCCAGCGGCTTCAAGCCGGAAAACAGCGGGTCCTGGTCCGACCCCGCCGCCGGCCGGAAAATGGTGTCGCCGCGCTTTTTTTTCTCCCCCCCGGCTGGTACCGCCTTCATACCGTCCGGCTCCTGGGTAATCCGCAAGAGGCCGTTGCAAATCGGGCACTTCAACTCGTGGCTGCGATTCTCGACGCTGAATTCATCCAAATCCCGGCCGTAAATACGGGGCGGCCTCGGCCACTGCAACCGGCTTATCCGAGTCGCTTCCTGCCCGTCCGACAACCGCAAACTCACCCCGGCCGGCAGGGACGGCGTGAGTTCGGCCAGTATCGCCTCGGCCTGCTCCCGGGTCACTTCGGAAATAATCGCAATCGGCCCCGAGGCGGCAATCCCCCGCGTCGAAGCGGGCGGCAGGGAAAAACACCCCGACAAAAACAGCGCCGTCTCCGGCTGCCGGTCATCCGGCACCTTTTCCAGAATCACCTGGTAGCATCCCTTGGCCTCCGGCATCTACCGTCTCCTTTTCCCCCGCTTATCCTTTTTCCCGGCCGCTTTCCCGGTCGCGGTTACGGCCGCTTTCTCGGCCGGCGGCCGGTCCATTTCCCCAAGCGGATTGCAGGGCGGCAATTCCCCGGTGAGATTGACGATGGTCATGCTGAGCCGGGTGATTTTTCCGTCATGCAAATGCGGCAGACAGTCGATGCGAATCCAGGCCCGGCGCCGGTCCGGCTTCTCGATGGACAAAACCGCCGCCCTGGCCATCCGCGACTTCCGCGCCAAAACCTGCGGCCATTGATTGTCCGCGACCGGCCGCGAATTTGCCCCGTGTGCGGCAAACCGCCCCCGGTCGTTTTCCAAAACCTCCTGCAATTCGGCCAGCGTCCCGTACCCAAACAACTCCAGCCCCAAACGATTGGCGAAAACCAAATTCCCTGCCGAATCGTAAACCAGCAGCCCGCACGGCAATTCCTCCCACAAACTGGGAATCGGCAAACCGTCGACCACTTCCGGTTCATCCGCATCGGCTTGGCGGTCAATCCCGTCCGGGGCTTGCGCATCGGCCGGGGTTTGCGCATCGGCGGGGGTTTGCGCATCGGCGGGCGTTATCGGCTTGGTTGGGGCAATTGATTCGACCGGGGGTTCTCTGCCTCTGCTTTTGTCTCCGGTGCGGTTTGATTCTTCGGGGTGGTTTTTTCCGGCGCTGCTGGTTGTGTCTCCGCCGGGTAGCTGGGCGAGGATGTCGTCCTCGTCGGTCCTAGGCGGCGTATCGTCCTTGGGGGACAACGCCAGGGTGAGGTCGCCGATGTCCGGGTCGACCGCCTCCAGTTGCATCACCAAACCGCGCATGGCCAATTTTTCCGCACGGTGGAGGGCGTCGTCGAGTCGTTCCAGCAGTTCCTCCTTGTCGAGTGGGAGGGGCAGGTAATCGGTTGCGCCGGCTCTGAAAAAGGCGACGGCCTGGGCGAGGCTGCGTAGATTGGCGACGACGATGACGGGGATATTTTGGGCGTAATCGAGCAAACGTGCGAAGGCGGGTCCATTGGCACCGCCACGGATTTCTGCAGCGGCCAGTATGGCGTCGGGCGGTGTTTCGGGGCTGTTTTCCTCCCAGTCCCCGGCGCAGTAAAGGCATGCGAAAACGTCCTGCGCCTCCGCCGCCACGTTTTTCAAAGTGGGGCGTTCGGAATCGATTATCCACAGAATCGGTTTGGCCTCGCCATGCGGGTTTTCGTTCATGGTTGCCAATAATATGTTTGTGTGGGGTTGAAAGCAAGTATTACCGGCATTGCCCGAAGACTCGACAAAATACTTGCAAAAAAGCCGCGGTCATATATACTATTCCGTTCTGCCGGTGACCGGTGTTATCCGCCACCCCAAAATCAATACTTGGCGAAAATAGCTCAGTTGGTTAGAGCGTCTGACTGTGGCTCAGAAGGTCGTGGGTTCGAATCCCATTTTTCGCCCCAATATAAAGGCCGCAACCCGAAGGGGTTGCGGTTTTTTATTACTCACGCAATCCGCCTCAGATATATTATCCGCACCTTATCCCGCACCTTTTTCGTTGTTCAAGAAGGGTAGGACAGGCCGAAAAACAATAAGCATCCTCTCCCCAAAAAACGCTTCCACGGGGGCTGCTGGCGCATTTACTGGAAATGGCATTCCAAACGATACAACCTGACGACCCGCTTTACTCGCTTGTCGGAAAAAATCTCCGGCGCTTCAGTATCGGCGTGACAAACTTGAGTCGCGCCCAAGCGAAACGTTAGAAGCGGAGGCCTAGGCCGGCGTACCAGGTTTGGTTCAGGTAATCCTTGGCTAGGTTTAGGGCGTAGCCGGCGCGGAATTCCAGTTCGCGGTCGGAGGAGAGTTGTTTGGCCAGCTTCAGGTCGAGACCGGCGTCCAGGGAGTCGCGGGCGCGGTCTACGGAACGGAGAGGGTAGACAATTGCCGTGGGGTCGAGGTAATTGGCGCCGGTTTGGAAGCCCCGGTCGGCGAATTCGTGGCGCCAGGCGGCGTAGAGACTGGGTTCGACACTAGTCGAACCTTCGCAACCGAAGGCGAAGGAGTGGGCAAGTTCGCCGCCGAGGGAGGTGGCGAAGGAATTGGCGTTGACGCCTTCGACGCGGCTGGCAAGCTCCTGGTAACGGCCGGCTTCGGTTAGGCCGTCTTGATTGAGATGCTGGTAGCGGGCGGTGAGGTAGGGGGAGAGGCGGGTGCGGCAGGAGTCGCCGAAGAGGAAGTCGTAACGCAGGTCGGCGCCGACGGTGAAGAGGCGGCTGGAATATTCGGCGCCGTAGCGGCCGGAAACGTTTTGGCGGAGGGAATCGTGGTTCTGCCAGGCGGCGGCGAGGTCGAGGCCGGCGCGGAAATTCTCGACCGGGCGGAAAGTGGCGTAGAGGCCGGTTTGGTAGAGGTCGGAGTCAAGACGGCTCCGGAGAGCGTCCGATTCGTAACGCGAGCGGCCG
>JAVBRG010000152.1:0-21195 GCA_031548195.1 Planctomycetota bacterium
GAGCTACGCTTCCTCCCGGTTTAATGTTCATGGCGCCGGAATGACGTGTGGGGAGGTATCAGGCGTAACAGGATGCGGAGTGGAGTAACACAGTTGAGATGCGCCCTTTTTCAGGTGTGTAAATTCCGACACTCATAGGGAGTTTAGTGGAACCACGGAGCAACGGTTTATCGGCCTGGATTCCGGCGAGCTACGCTTCCTCCCGGTTCAATGTTCATGGCGCCGGAATGACGTGTGGGGAGGTATCAGGGTAACAGGATGCGGATTGACGTAACAACGTTCGAGCTACGCTTCCCCCCGGTTGAACGCTTATGGCGCCGGAATGACGTGTGGGGAGGGGTCCAGGGTAAACGGATGCGGATTGACGTAACAGCGTTCGAGCTACGCTTCCTCCCGGTTTAATGTTCATGGCGCCGGAATGACGTGTGGGGAGGTATCCAGGGTAACTGGATGCGGATTGACGTAACAACGTTCGAGCTACGCTTCACCCCGGTTGAACGCTTATGGCGCCGGAATGACGTGTGGGGAGGGGTGCTGCGTAACCGGGCAATAAGACCCTTGGTTTTCTAAATTCAAAGTGTCCTCGGTATCTCTCGGTAGTTCGAGTAAGTTCTTTACCCTTCCCCAAAATGCCCCGAATAAAAAAACAGCCCCGTCCGTACGGACAGGGCTGTAAACATAATCGGCAAAACGGGGCGAACCTGGTTCTATACCGGTATATATACCGAACGCCTATTGGAATAAATCCCCGCTTCAATAATTCTCCGCCTCGATCTCGAAAAACGCCTTCGGACGGCTGCAAACCGGGCACTTTTCCGGGCTTTTCGCGCCTTCGTGCACATAACCGCAATGCCGGCATTCCCACTTCCTGGCGTCGCTGGCGGCAAAAACCCGGCTCTCTTTCACATTGTCCAGCAATGCCAGATAACGCCCTTCATGGCGCTTTTCAATTTCCGCCACCCGCTTGAACTGCCGGGCCAAATCGCCGTAGCCTTCCGCTTCCGCCTCTTCGGCGAAACGCTTGTACATGTCGGTCCATTCGTCATGTTCGCCGGCCGCCGCCGCCGTCAAATTCGCGGCGCTGTCGCCAATACCCCCCAAGGCCTCGAACCACAACTTGGCGTGGGCGCATTCGTTCGCCGCCGTTTGCTCGAAAATTTCCGCAATCTGTTCGAAACCGTCCTTACGCGCCTGTTCGGCAAAATAAGTATATTTGTTCCGCGCCTGACTCTCGCCCGCAAACGCATACGCCAAATTCGCCGCCGTCTTCGAATCCTTCTTCACCGACATCCTGCACCTCCCTTTTTCCCTGAAAACATATTTAATCCACAGTATTCTGTAGCGACTGATTCATCTTCAAGCAATCCCGGCAAGTCCCGCGCACCGTCACCTCGAACGACTTCATCTCCCCCACTTCCGCGCATTCCCGCAACAGTCCGGCTCCGCCCATAAAGGCAAAATCGAACAGCTCCCCGCATTTGTCGCATATAAAATGCCCGTGCGCCGAGGTGTCCGCATCATAACGCGCAATCCCCGCCCCAACCAATTTCTGCACCAAACCGGCCGCGGCAAAATCGTCCAAAATCCGATATATGCTGTCCAACGACACGTCGGGCAAAACCTTGCGCGTGTCCCGCCAGACCGCCTCAACGCTCGGATGCGTACGGTTGCCGCATAGGCAGGTAAAAACCGTCCGCCGCTGCACCGTCCGCTTCCACTTGAACCGCGCGCAAACCTCCACAAACACCGCATCCGCATTGTCTAGACAAGAAATCAGCATAGGTAATTCACCCCGAATGATTTTGCAAAACCTCAGTAATTACTAACTTTTAGTATACAGCTGTGGCCCGGTATGTCAAGCCCTTTTCACAACCGCACTTTTACCACATATTCACAACCGCACTTTTATCGCGTTCGCGTGGGCTCCCAGCCCTTCCGCCTCCGCCATCAGGGTCACCAAGCCGCCTTTTTGCCGCAAGCGCGCTTCGCTGTAGCGGATTACCGATATGTCCTTCTGAAAATCCGCCACCCCGAGGCTCGAGGAAAACCGCGCCGCGCCGCAAGTCGGCAGCACATGATTGGTCCCGGCGAAGTAGTCGCCAATCGGTTCCGGCGACCATTCACCCAAAAAAACCGCGCCGGCGTTCTTCACCAGTTCCAACAGCCGCTCCGGCTCGGCGGTCTGGATTTCCAAATGCTCCGGCGCCAGCAAATTCGCCGCCGCCACCGCCTCCGGCAAATCCTTGCAGATAAATACCGCCCCAAACCGCGCCAGCGCCGCCTCAATCGCCCGCGACCGCCCCAGTTCCCCCAGCATGCACTCCACTTCACGCGCCACCGCTTCAGCCAAATCCCGGTCGGTCGTCAGCACCACCCCCGATTCGTAGCCGCTCCCGTGTTCCAGCTGCGACAGCAGATCCGCCGCGATAAAACGCGGCCTAGCCGTGCCGTCCGCAATCACCACCAGTTCCGAAGGTCCCGCCACCGAATCTAGCCCCACCACCCCGAACAGCGCCCGCTTCGCCAATGCCACGTAGGCATTCCCCGGCCCGACCACCTTGTCCACCTTCCGCACCGGCCCCGCTCCATAAGCAAACGCGGCAATCGCCTGCGCCCCCCCCATCTTGTATATCTCCCTCAATCCCAAAAACTCCGCCGTCGCCAGCATCTCCCGGTTCACCTTCCCCGTGGCCGCCTCCGGCGGAATCGCCACCGCGATTTCCGGCACCCCGGCCAATTGCGCCGGAATCACGTTCATCAACAATGACGAAAACAGCGGCGCCGTCCCGGCCGGGCAATACACCCCCACCCGCCCAATCGGCAGCACCCGCTTCGCCAGCATGACTCCGTCCGGATCCTCCAACTTATAGCCCCGGCGCAACTGCGGCGCGTGAAAACGCCGGATGTTCTCCGCCGCTTCGCCGATGGCCCGGCGGAATTCCCCCCCGACCGCGCCGGACGCCGCAGCGAGTTCCCCCTCCGTCACCCTGAGAGCAGCCTCGTCCGGGCACTTCCAGTCAAAAGCCCTGACCTTTTCCAGCAGTCCCCTCCCCCCTCCCGCCTCGACGTCGGCGAGAATCCGCCGCACCCGGTCGCCCACTTCGGCGTCGAGGCTGGCGGAACGATTGACGATATCCAAAAACCGCGGCTCTTCCGGCGCATAGGGGCGAATGGTCAGCATGACGTTTTTCCTTGTTTCATTTTTTCGCAAATAAGTGACTCAACGTAGCTAATGAAAAAAGCCGCCAAAACGGCGGCATTTTCCTGCCCGACACCTCACCCGGCCCCGCTACGCATTCTTGTCCTTCAGCATGCCGTCCCGGTAGTCCGCCCACTGTTTGTCCGAGGTGATAAAGGAAAACCGGCCGCGCAAATCCAGGAACAGCCGCCAAATGTCGCCACTGAGGCGGTTCACCAACTTTAAACGCACCAGGTTATGCAGGAAGTCGAAAAGGTGAATGTAAAAAACCTCCGAATCCCCCGACTCCACCCCCCGCGTCCGATCCTTGGCCTCCTGAACCGTCCTTAAACCTTCCAGCAGGCGGCTCAAATCCTGCAAATAATCCGCCACCTCCGGCCGCCGCAGGGCCGGACACTGGTAAACCTTCCGCATCAACACCGCCGGCGTCGTCGACGCCTCGCGTAAAAGCGCCCCCGCCACATCCACCGCCTGCACCAAACTGTATGTCGACAAGGCGCTCTCGAACGACACCAATTCCGCCTTCTGGCTCTGTAACGCCATGCCGCCCCGGGTCCGCGCCGCCTCCCGCCCCAGCGACTTCAATGCGTCCTCCCCCTCGTGCTCCTGCCCCAGCGCCAGCATCAGGGCCGCCCGTAAATTCGCCGCCGCCGGCACCATCGACTCCGGCACCTCCAGCTTGTCCAATTGCCGCAAGGCTTCGCTCGCCCCCGAAGTCCGGGCGTCCAATTCCGACTCCAGCCGCCGCACCAGCCGGTGCAATTCGTCAATGAACAGCGACGACGCCTGCCCCGACGACTGCGCCTGCATGGCCTGGATTTCCTTCTCGCGGTTCTCCAGGGCCCTTTGAATCCGCAGCCGTTCCATCCGTTCCGACTCGACCTCGTTCTTCAGCCGGTCCAATTCAAACCTGGCCCGGCGGCTCTCCATATCCACCCCGGTCGCGGTGTTCCGCACCCGCACCATCTCGTCCTTCAGGGTCTGGGATTCGCTAAGCAGCATCGCAATGCGGTTCTCCAGTTCCCGCGTCGTCACCTGATGCGTGGCCTCGAGCGTCCGCCGCGTTTCCTCGTGGGCGATTTTCACCCCCTCGAGTTCGCCAATGCGTTTACGCAGTTCCTGAATCTGCTGCGCCAGGGCGTTCTTCTCCGCTTCCATGGCCACTTTTTCGCTCGCCAAGGCGTCACGCTTCCGCTCCTCGGCCAACGCCCGGGTGCGCAATTCCTTCGCCTCGCTGTCGGCCGCAATCCACGCCTGCATGTAGCCCTGGGCCTTTTCCGACATGGCGTTCAAAAGAGCCACAATCTGGTTCGCCACGCCGTCCACTTCCCCCGCGCCATACAGCACCGAAAACTCGCGTCTGCCGCCGGAAGCCCCGGACGGCGGCGCCGGCGGCGGCATATAGGCCGCCAATCCGGCAGAAGCCGGCGCGGCGGCGGGGATTTGCGGAGGGGGCGGAACCGGCGCGGCCGGCGGGGGGGGCGCGGCCGGTGGCGCTGGATGGCGGGCTTCGGCCCGGGCGTGCAGCGAAGCCTGGAAGGAATCCAGCACCTGGGTGTCGGTGACCGCGTTCGCCGCAGCCGGCCTGGACATTTTCTTCGTACCGGACGTGGGAGCCGGAGCGGCTTCGGCGACCTCCCGCAAGAGCTGCTCCATATCGAACTCGTTCACCACCGTCGTCTGGGCATTGGCATCGATTTCCACCGACGCCGTCGTCGCGGGACCGGCCGTCAGATCAAACCCGTTCTCCCCCTTGCCCGGCTGGACCGCCACGACGGAGGTGCCCTTTTCATCGCCATCCTCCCCCGCCTCGTCGTCCGGCGGTGGACCTTCCGGCGACATTTGGGTGAGGAGGGCGTCCAAATCCGCCGCCTCATCCGGCATGCCCCCGGGCCCGCCGTCCGCGCCTCCCAATTCCGCGAAAAGGGCGTTAAGTTCATCCTGCGCCACCGGGCCTCCGACCACCGGACCGCCACTCGCCGGCCTGGCGCCGGCGGCGGGTCCGGCCGCCTTCGCCTTCTCCGGAACCGGTGCGGGGGCTGGTGCGGGAACCGGAGCCGGAGTCTCCGCCCTGGCCGGAGCCGGCGCGGCATTCATGTTCGAAAACAGCGCGTCGATGTCGTCCTGATTTGCGAGTCCGCGCAGCTGGTCGTCCTGCATTTCCGGTATGGTTTTCGTGGGCGCCTCCGGGGGAGGCTGTGGCGCCGGGCTATTGGCGGGAGCCGGCGCTGCCGCGACATTCGAGAACAGGGCGTCGATGTCGTCCTGACTGGCTGCGCCGGTCGCCTCATCATCAGCCGGGGCGGCGTTTATTCTGTCCGCCGGGGCAGCCGGGGCAGCCGGGGGCGGCGCCGCGTCGCCGGCGACGGCCGAGAACAGGGCGTCGATGTCGTCCTGGCTGGCCATGCCGCTGATATCCTCCTCCGGCACCGGAACCGGGGCTTCGGCCGCGGCGGGACCGGGCCCCGCCGCGCTGTTTCCGACCACGGCGAAAAGCGCATCGATATCATCCTGGCTCGCGGCGCCGCCGACTTCCTCGGCGGGCGCCGCCGGGGTGGCGGCGGGCGTGTCGCCAATGCCGGCCATGGCATCGGCCAAAAGCTTGTCTATATCGTCCTGGTTGATATCGCCCATTACGGCTAGTCCTTCCGGCTGGCTCCACTGAACCGCCACTTGTACGGAAAGCGTCGGCGTTTTGCCTCAGCAAAAAATATTATCGCGACGGACTCCCGCCTCACAACCGTTCCCCCGCGTTCAGGGTCTCCGCTTCCCCGCCGCCCTTTTCCGGCTCTCCCGACAGAATCCGCTTCGACACCCCCCTTACCGCCCCCAACCAATTGAAAAACTCGGCCCGATCGAACAAGAACGCCCGCCCCGAATCCGTCAGGTAAGGAATCTCCCGCTCGTGCGGAGGCAGAATGGAAAGTTTCTTCATTCCACCCGCTTCGTCCCAAAGACACAGGGTGAAAGCCGGTTCCGTCTTCGTAAGCGCCTGATTGTTTTCGTAAAAGCCCAGGACCGGCCACAGCATGAATTCGTCCAGAAGTTCCCTGCCCTCTTCCTCCGACACTGCCGTTTCGCCGGCTTCGGTCCGGGCTTTCCAGGCGCCGGTCCCATCCTTCTCGAAGGTTATCCGCGCCTGGCCGGCATCCGCCAATTCAATCCTGGTCACGGTCTCCCGGGTAATCGGCGCAAACACCAGGCCCAAATCCAAAACCTCGGCAAAACCGGGGAACATCAGCCCCGCCGCCGCCTCGGTAACGGAAAAGGTCGTTTTACCGTCCTGAATGACGTACCGCCAGGGCAGGAAGGGATGCCGGCCGGCCAAACGGTATTGATGCACCTCGCCGTCCGCGAGAATCACCTCCAGCATCGGCCCACCGTAACCGGGCCGGACCAGGCGGAAATCGCTGGCGGCATAATCCTCCGGCCGCCACCCGGCCAGGAAGCGCGCCAGGCGCTCCAGCCGCTCCGACCTCACCCGATACGGCACCGCCACCCCCCGCCATTCCCCGTCGCGGTAGGCGATTTTCACACTTTCGCCGTCGCGGCGCAGATCGATGAAACGGATGTCGGAGAGATCGTAGTGCGCGGCCGCCTTGGGGAAAAGCTGCTCGAGGCGGCGGAAATATTTTCGGTAGCGCCAAGCCGACAGCCGGAACACGCTCTCCGGCCGTTCCGAAGTCAGGACCTGGACCTCGGCATCGACGGGGCCGTAGCCGGCCAGCAGGGTCTTGACCGATCCGTCGGCGAGGGTGACGATTATCTTGCAGGTTTTGGCGTCTTCGGGAAACAGCCCGGCCTCGCCCCCCGTCTGGCCGTCCACCCGGAACGCCGCCAAATCCCGCAACCAGGCCGCCAGGCCCGGCCGGCTCCACGCTTCGTCCGGCACGGGACTTTCCGGTTGCCATTCGCCGTCGGGGTTTTTGGCGAACACCAGCTTGTGATCCGGATACTGAACGGAAAGCCGCACGGCGGCGGCCGCATCGAAGGACAGGACAACCCGGTCCAGCCAAAAATCCTTGGGCGGCAGCGCCCCCGGCCGGTTGACGAACAAGCCCAAATCCCCCCGGATATCGGCCGGCGCCAGCACCTTTTTCCCGTCCGGAAGGACCAGGTATGCCGCGTCATAGGCACCTTCGGGGCGAAGGCCGATTCGGAAATAGCGGACCGGACCGCTTTCCCCCTCACGCAAAGCGAGGGTCAAGCCGCCGCCGTCCTCGAGGCCGGTTTGCGGGGTCGACGCGTGCGACAGGGACGCCCGGGCGCCGGCCAGGGACAAATCCGCGAGGAGGCGCCGGATCTTCTCCGCGTCCGCCGGTTCGGAAGCCGCATGGCCCGGCGCGCTGATTTTCCAGCCCTCCGGGCCGGTATGGCGTAAACGTCCGCCGTCGCCGGGCAAATCGATGCCGGTGATGGCCTGGATAGCGAAGAGAGGCGCCGGCAGCGGCTCCCCGCCCTCGGCGGCGATTTCCGTCCCGGCTTCGGCGTTGTTCGCCGCCGCCGGGGTAATGCCCGCCAGCCCGGATAATTCCCCCGCCCCTTTCACGGACGCATCGGGCGTATCGGGCGTTTCAGGCGTATCTTTTGGGTCGGCATCCATCCCGGCCACGTCCGGCCCGCCGTAACGGCAGGAGGCATTTGCGGACGACAGTTCCAGAACACCCGGCGCCGCCGGCGCGGCGGCGGCCTTTACTCCATTGCCGGCTTTCCCGCCACTTCCGCCGCCGAAAATGAACTGCGCCAGGATCAGGAGAATGATTACGGCCGCTATGCTGATTTTCGCCTTCATGGCTCCTTCTCCGTTTTGGCCAAGGATTCCCCGATGACTTCGGCCAGGCGGTGGGCGGTACTTTGAATGGAAAAAAACTCCGCCACCCCTTCCGAACCGACCCGCCCCATTTCATCCGCCGTGTCCGGCATGGAAGCCAGGAGTTCCAGCGCCTGCCCGAACATCCAGGCCGGCGCCTCCGACGACACCAACAGCCCGCCGTTGGCGTACTGGAATATTTCCGGAATAATCCCCGCCGCCGGACCGATGACCGGCACGCCGGCGGCCATGGCCTCGAGGATGCTGGTGGCGCGGGATTCCGGCTCGCGGGTGGGCATGACGAAAACGCTCAGCCCCTCCAAAAAGTCGCGTCTCTCCCTGCCGGACAGCGCCCCCCAGACCTTGTGGCAGTTCGCCAGGCTCTTCGCCTCCAAACGCCGCTGCAGCCGGTTCCAGTAACGGCTGTCCTCGACCGCGCCGGCGATCCACAGTTCCAAATCGAAGGCGGAATCCTTGACCATGCCCTCGACCGCCTCGACCAGGATGTCCAGCCCCTTTTCCTTGCGGATCGGCGCCATGTAGCCGACCGTGAACGGCAGCCGCCGGCGCGGCGCCGGATTCGCCAAACCCGCCGCGTCGACCCCGGGCGGCACCACCTTGATCCGCGACGCCGGCAAGGCCAGGGATTCGGTGGCGCGAATGGCGAAATAGCGGCTGCTGGTGATGACCATCCGGAACAGCCGGGCGTTTTTCCGCACCAATTTCCGCGCGTCCGAGCGGTACGGTTCCTCCAGGCTTTCGATGACCCGGTCCGACCCCTGCGACAAACAGAAAATGGGACAGCCCAGATTCGCGCGTATCGCCTCCGCCAGCCCCGACAGCATGGTATTGGAGAGTATCACCGCCGCCGGCCTGGATTTCCCGCCGTAATATTCCATAAGGTGGGAGAATTCGCGCCGCTGCATTTTATTGGCGCCGGACAGCAGGCTGACGGCGAACGGACCCCGCAGATCCTTGCGTTTCCCCGACACCGCGTAGGAGGTCATGCTGATGACCGGACTCGGCCGGCGAAAAATGGCGGTGAGTTTGTCCGGAATGTAGGAGAGGCGGGGGAAATAGCGCCGCAAGGTGCCGCTTCCCAGCGGGTGAAACAAGCGCGAATACTGGGTCTCGCCCTCGACCGACACCGGTCCGTACAGGGAAAGCGCGGTTACGTCGTGCCCTGCGTCCTGAAGCCCCAGGACAAATGCGGCGTCGCGGGCGGTCGCTCCGCCCGCTATCACGTCGTTGCCTCCCACAAGATAAAGTATTTGCATGCGGCATCCTGTTGGGGGTATGCGGAATGTCCAAGGGGAACGAGGGGGAAAACGGCACGTCGTTATAGGCGTTCGCTATACCATTCTCCACAAAGTCCATTTGTTGGCAAGAGCTATCCATGCTTGCCGAAAGACTTTCCGGACAAAGTTCGCGGCCTCCGGCTTTCACCGCGCCTGGGGCGGAACCCGGCTGGCCGCCCACTTCGCCAATTCTTCCCGGCGAATCTTGGCGTTGTGACGAATATCTGTGGGAAATACCCCGTAAAACAGGATGTCGCGAATGCCCGCCGTAAGGGGATGTTCCGCCGCCGCCGTCGACAGCTCCCGGCGGATGCGTTCCTCCTCACCCGGCAGTTTCGCCTTTTCCTTGAGTTCAACCACCACCACCGGCCGTTCGAAGCCGGAATCGCCCTCCGGAACCCCCACCAATGCACTTCTGGCCACCTCCGGATGCCGGTTGAAGCGGGCTTCGCAGCAAACCGTGAACAGGTCGCCCCGCTGCGTTTTCACCCGGTGCGCCTTACGCCCGCAGAACCAAAGCCGTCCCGTCCCGTCTTTGTAGCCGGCGTCGCCCATGCGATGCCAGAATTTGTCCCGGTCGGGAATTTTCGCCAAAGCGTCGGCCGCCGGCAAATTATGATAATGCCGGGAAATGTGCGCGCCCTGCACGGCAATCTCGCCGATTTCCCCGGGGCCGAGTCGCAGATCCTCGTCCCAGGCGGCTATGGGACCGTCCAGCAAACGGATAATCTCCACCCGCAGGCCCCCCACCGCCCGGCCCACGCAAACCCCCTTGCCCTCGGCGGTCAAGGCGGCCGTCTCGGCCAGGACCTCGCGTCCGCCGATGCACGCCACCGGCATGCCTTCGGTTGCCCCGTAGGGGGTGAAAGTCTCGGCGCCGACGGCCAGCATGCCGGACAACAGCCGCCGGTGCACCTCCGCCCCAACCGGAGCGCCGGCCATAATCACCTTCCGGAGTTGCGGCAGCTTGACCCGGTGCCGCACGGCATACTCCGACACCCTGCCCCACAACGCCGGCGACCCGAAGGAAAACGTGCACCCCCCCCCCCGCACCGCCTCGAAAATCCGCTCCGGATTCGCCCGCCCCGGCCGGACCGGGTTCAGGTCCGGCACCACCGCCGTCATCCCCAAAGCCACCGAAAAGAGGGAAAAACCGGGGAAAGTGGCGGCGTCGCGATCTTCCGGGGTAATTTCGAACACTTCGGCCAAGAGGTCGATCTGCCGGTCCAGGGCGGCGTGGGTATACTCGACCCCCTTGGCCGGACCGGTCGAACCGGTGGTGAAAAGGATCGCCGCCAGGTCGTCCCCGGCCGTGTCGGCAATCGGCAGGGGCTGGTCTTTATACTGTTTCAATCCCCCCCACTTTTCCCCGCCCCACAGCCAGCGCCGACCGTCCGTCACCGCGATCCTGCAGTCGGGGAAATTCTTCCGGCACATCACCCGCACCAATTGCGCCATGGGCGCCCCCAGCATCGCCTCCGGCCGCAAATTACGCACGCACTCCAAAAGCCGCCGCACCCCCATCCCCGGATCGATGAAAACCGGCACCGCCCCGAGTTTGAACAAGGCGAAAAATCCGGAGAAAAACGCCAATGACGGCCTTAACATCACCAGGGTTTTCATCCCCCGCGTTATGCCGGCCGCCGCCAAACCCCGCGCCGCCGCGTCGCTGTCGCGGTCGAAATCGGCAAAATTGACCTGTTCCGCCACCCGGCCATTGCCGTTGCCGTCCGTCCCCCGATAGCGGATGACGGCCGGCTTGTCGGGAAAGCGCTCCGCCATTTTCCGGAGACGATTGGCCAGATTGACGCGGGAATTTGCCATTTTACTCCGCCAAACATGGATTCAAGAACCGAGTTGTTGCATAAACTCGTCGATATTCCGACAGGTCACGGCGGTAATAGCCAGGGCGCCCAATTTTGCCACATCACCGCATTGTTGCAGGGCAACGGCGACTGGTTCAGGAATAGATCCGAAGCGCAGGAGCAAAATGGATGTTACAACCTCAGCCCTGCCTTCAGCCTTGCCTTCAGCCTTGCCTTCAGCCTTGCCTTCTGCCTTGCCTTCTGCCTTGCCTTTCGCCATGCCTTTCGCCATGCCTTTCGCCACGCCTATCTCTACATACTCGTCATAAATCGTATCCGCCATTTTCGTCGCCTCCTCTTGCTCAAACAACCGGAACATCATGCGTTTGGCCAATTCGACCCAACGCGCCGGTTTGCCGAGATACGCCGCATAATGAATAAAACCGTCGAACAGCTGCCGTACCCGCACATCGTTCCGTAACGGCGCAAAAATTCATTCCGCCCTGAACCCCGAAAGATCCCGCGGCCTTTCGCCGGTGAAGGCGGCGTCGCTTCTGGCCGCGCGGAGGGCGTTTTCGATAAAACCGGCCGCCTCGGGGAAATCGACGTTCAATTCCTCGGTGAGTTCCTCCTCCTCGGCTTCGCGGCGGTAATCCGCCAATTTTTCCAGGGCCTCCTCGTAAGCCGCCGCCGCCGCCGGAAAATCGCCCTTCTCATGCAACACCGTGCCCAGCAAATAGGCGAACACCGGCGAATCGTCGTAACGCGCGCGCATGGCGTCGAAAAGTTCCAATGCCGTTTCCAGTTGACCCGATTCGGCGTAAATCAGCGCCCGCTCGGCTTCAGGATCCTCCGAAAAAAGATTCGGGTACAGTCCAGGGGAATCCAGCCGCTCCAGTTCGTCCACAATCGCCCGCGCCCGGTCGGCCTCGCCGGCTTCGAGATGCACCCGCGCCACTTCCAGCCAGGCCGGGCCGTCCTCGGGCTGTCCGTCAAGATAACGGTAGCCCGCGTACAAACGCACTTCGGGGGAACAGTCCACCGTCCCCCACAGACCGAACATGAGGATGGCCGGATAGTCCTGCCCGGTTTTCATGCGGTGCGACTCGACCATCCGCGAGAGGGAATCGTCAATCGGCGGCGGCGTGATGTTGAAACGGCCTAACATGTCGACCTTTCGGTGTCAGCATTTCCCTCGGTCAAAAACCTCCGGATTCGCGCCGCGATCGCCTCCCCTTCGTCTTCCAGAAGATAATGCCCGGCGTCATACTCGTCGACCTGGGCGGTAGGGAAGCGCTCCTTCCACCGGGTGAGGAAAAACGGGGTGAAACACCAGTCGCGCCGGCCCCATTGCACCAGCAGGGGTTTACCGGACAACGCCGCGGGCAGACGTTTTTCGGTGTCGCGGAAGCACTCGTAGGTGGGGCCGGCGTGCTTAAGGGGAATGTCCTGGACAAAACGCAGCACGGCGATGCGGTTCGCATAGGAATTGTAAGGCATGACAAAGAATTTACGGATGCGCCCGGGAAGGGGGTCGCGGGTGGTCAAGAGGGTCGCGAGACCGGCGAACAGGTTCAGGCCCCGCACCAGGACCGCCCCCAGACCGGGCACCCGGCATAAACGAATCCGCGCCGGCATGGCGCCGACGGAAAAGGCGGAGGTGTTCAGGACCACCACCCGTTTCACCCGTTCCGGATGCCTGACGGCATAACCCATGCCGATGGGGCCGCCCCAATCGTGGACCACCAGGTTGAAGCGGCCGCCCTCGCCGCCGGCGGCTTCAACCGGGGGAAGGACCGCGTCCAGCCACTGTTCAAGATTGTCGATGTGGTGGGTCAGGGTATAGGGGAAGTCGCCCGGTTTGTCCGAGAAACCGCAACCGAGATGATCCGGGGCGAGGCAGCGGAAACCGCCCCGCAGGGCGAGAATCAGGTTGCGGTAAAAAAACGACCAGGTCGGATTGCCGTGCAGCATCACCACCGGCTCCCCGGAGCCCTCGTCCAGGTAATGCAGCCGCCCGCCCCGGACCGGCAGGAACCGGTGGCTGAACGGATACGCCTGCCGGAAGACGGGGTCGTTCACTTCCTCGTCCGTCAAACCGATTCGCCCCGGCCAATTCGCTTCATCCATCTTCAATACTCCATCCCCAAAACCAGACACGACAGCCCGCTGCCGATCCCCAGCAAAGCCAGTTTGTCCCCTTTGGCCATTTTCCTTTCCCTTAAACCGATGGCCAAAGCCCCCGGCAGGGCGGCGGAACCGGTGTTCCCCATATAGGCCACGGTGGGAAAATCCCGCGCCGAATCGAGGCCCAGGGTCTCCAGGGTGAGCTTCGCGTGCGCCTTTCCGACCTGATGGGTGAAGATGTGGGCGGGGCTGGCGTTGTCCCAGCCGAGTTCCCCTTTCGCCCTCTCCCAGGTGCGGGCCGCCAGGGCCACCCCGGCGTGGAGGAGCCCTTCCGAATCGGTGTTCATGAGGGGGCCGTGGGGGGTCATTTCCCCGGGATCCGCCTGACAAAGTTGATTCGCGGCCGAATCGGTCCCGACCGCGCCGCCGAGAAAACGGCACCCGTCTTCGCTTCCCGGGAGGTCCGCCCGGCAAAGCAGCACCGCCGCCGCCGCCGAACCTATGGTCAGGCTGGCGAACTGGCTTTTCAGCCGATGCTTGTCGGGGCGCCGGTCGGTGAGGAGCGTGGTCATGGTCGCTTCGTGCAGCGGCTCCGCCACTTCCCCCGACACCGCCAGGCCGGCCTCGATCTGCCCCGCCTCAATCATGGTCGCGATGACCGTCATGGCGTTCATGACTCCCAGGCAGGCGTTCGAGAGATCGAAAATCACCGTGTCCCGGGACAGCCCCAAGGCTTCGTGGACCAGGCTGGCGGTGGCGGGTTCGAGGAAATCCCGGCAGACCGAGGCGTGAATCAGGCAGCCGATTTTTTCCGTGGCAACGCCACTGTCCAAAATGGCCTGCCGGCCGGCCTGGGCCGCGACCCGGCTGGAGCGTTCGCCCGGGTTCCAGAAGCGGCGTTCGCGGATGCCGGTCATGAGTTCAAGCCGGCCGGCCGACAGCTTCAGGCGGTCGTAGACAGGTTTGAGCCGCGCCTCGATTTCCAGGCTGGAGACTACGCGGGGAGGCTTGACCAGCGCGACGGATTTGACGACCGTATTTCGGAATAGCATTCGTTTACAGCTCCTTCACCGTTTCCACGTCCTCGACCTCCTCAGCCGCCCCCTTCACCGGCTCCCGCCCGTAAAGGTAAACCAGGTCCCTCACCCCCTGCCAGGGCGCCGCCGCCAATTGTTCGGCGGTCAACCGCCAGCGCCACTGCCCCTCACCCAAACCGGGACGGTTCATTCTACAACTGTTCGGCAGGCAGAGGAGATCCTGCATCAAGGTCATCGCCGTATCGGCAACCGAGGAAAACGCCAGCCGCATCAGGTCCCACGGCATGTCCGAGCCGTCCCGCCCGAGGTAACGCCGCGCCTTGTCCCGTTCGGCCGCGAGAATGTCCGCGCCCATGTGCTCGTAATCGGGGCCGGCGGCGTCGTACCAGCCGCGGGTGGTGTCGTTGTCGTGGGTGGCGACATAACAGACCGTGTTCCGGTCGTAGGTGTGGGGAAGGTACGAGTCGCCGCCGCCGAAGGCGAAATGCAGGACCTTCATGCCGGGGAGGCGGTTGTCGGTGCGGAGCTTGTCGACTTTGGGGGTGATGACCCCGAGGTCCTCGGCGAGGATCGGCAGGTTTTCCCCGAGTTCCCGCTTGAAGACGTCGAAAAGCTCCTGTCCCGGCCCTTCAATCCAGCGTCCCTTGATGGCCGTGGTCTCACCCTTGTCGACGGCCCAATAGGCCTGGAAGCCGCGGAAATGGTCGATACGGAGCATGTCCACCATCGCCAGGGCGGCCTTGACCCGCCGCAGCCACCAGCGGTAGCCGTCGGCGCGGATCGCTTGCCAATTGTACAGGGGGTTCCCCCAGAGCTGCCCGCTGGAGGAAAAATAATCCGGCGGCACGCCGGCCTGGAAGGCGGCCCGGCCGTCATCGTCCAACATGAAGTATTGCGGTTCGGCCCAGATGTCCGCGGAGTCGTGGGCGCAGTAAATCGAAATGTCCCCCAGGAGCTTGATGTGCCGGGGGGCGAGATAGGCCTTCAGTTCGTTCCACTGGCGGAAGAAGAGGAATTGGGAAAATTTGTGGAAGCGGATTTCCTGGTGCAGGAGCCGCTTGAATTTCTCCACCGCCTCAGGCTTGTGGAGCCTCAGCGCCCGGTCCGGCCATTCGTACCAGGGGAGGCCCTTGTAGAAGTCCTTCGCCGCCATGAACAGGGCGAAGTCGTCCAGCCAATGCCGGGCCTTGTCCTGGAAAAGATCGAATTCGCGGGCCAACATGGCGCTGGAACGGGCGTCTTGAAAACGGTCGAGGGCGCGGCGGAGCAGGCGTTCCTTGAACCGCGAGGCGGCGGGGAAATCGGCGTACATGCCGTTCCGGGGCGCGCCGGCGAGGTCCTCCGCATCGGCGAGTTCGAGTTCCACCAGGTTTTCGAGGGAAATCAGGAGGGGGTTTCCGGCGTAACTGGAGGTGGTCTGGTAAGGGCTGGCGGCGCCGCCGGTGGGACCGAGAGGCAGGACCTGCCAGATGCCGATGGCCGCCTTTTCCAGGAAATCGGCGAAATCGCGGGCGGCCTGGCCCAAATCCCCCACTCCGGTTCCGCCCGGGAGCGAAGTGGGGTGGAGTATGACACCTGCTAGGCGGGGGAAAGGCATGGGGGTCTCCTAAATTGTCCATTTTCTTTACAAAGGGCACCTCACCCGAACGAGAGGCGCCCTCCAACGCTACGTTTCGGCAGACGCCGTTTTTTTATTACTGTCGCCCATCAAGCCTTCCGGTACACGTTCAATCCCACCGTTTCGTCGCGATCGGGGATGGTCTGATTGCCTTCGGTGGTGGCGATGATGATGGTTTTGCCGGACTTCGAAGGACCGAACTCCTTCGACAGGTCGACCTTGATGGTGAGAATGTTGCCTTCGATGGTCATGGCCACATTTTTCATTTTCTTCCTCCCTTTATGCTCTTTTTATGAATTTTGCCGCGGACGGCCCGGTAACTGCCTTGCTCCTCCCCTCAGTACATACCATCTGGGAGGGTGTCTGTAAAGAGAGTGTCTTAAGTTATACCGAACGCCTATTGGAATAACCCCCGTTACCGGGGAGAGGGAAAGGGCATGGGGGGCGGAGGTAAAGGATGCCGCCGGCGGAATTGCGGTGCGGGCAACCGCCTACAGATTCTCCGCCGCCGCCGCCGCCAGAGCGGAACGCTCGGCCTTTTTCAACACCACGCTCCCGAACAGGGGCAGGTGCTTCATGCGTTCCACGCAGTAAATCAGCCCGTTCGAGGCGGCGTCGAGATAGGGATTGTCGATTTGGTCGGGGTCGCCGGTTAAAACGATTTTAGTGCCTTCGCCGGCCCGGCTGACGATGGTTTTGATTTCGTGGGGGGTGAGGTTTTGCGCTTCGTCGACGACGATGAACTGTTTGGCGATGGAACGGCCGCGGATGTAGGTGAGGGCTTCGAGTTCGATCAGGTCGTCGGCCAGCAGTTCGTTGACTTTGCGGTCCGCCGCCTTCCCCACCATCTGCTTTCCCCCGCCGGGGCCGACGTGCATGAGGAAGGAAAGGTTGTCGAAGACCGGCTGCATCCAATTGGACATTTTTTTGTCCTTGGTGCCGGGGAGGTAGCCGATGTCCTTCCCCATGGGGATAATTGGCCGGGTGACGAGAATTTTTTCGTAGCCGTAGACCAGTTCGGAGCCGGTTTTCAGGGTCTGGTCGTCGACACGCAGCGCTTCCAGCCCGGCGGCGAGGGCGAGGAGGGTTTTACCGGTGCCGGCCGAGCCCACCAGGGCCACCAGCTTCACTTCCGGATCCATGAGGAGCTGGAGGGCGATCCGCTGTTCGGCGGAGCGGCCGCTGACGCCGTAGACCTTGTTCCAGGCCTTGTTGGTCGCCGCCAGACCACCGCCGCCTTTTCCGGTGGAACGGGCCAGGGCGCTTTGGCTGGGATTGGCGGCGTTCGAAATGATGGCGAATTCATTGGGGAAAAATTCGCAATTGGGCACGGTGGTGGAGCCGTCCCGGTAGATGGCGTCGATGTATTCGCCCGGCAGGTTCAGCTCGCGGAAGCCCAGGTACAATTCGTCGGTGTTTACCTTGTCCTGTTTCCAGTCCTGGGGCTCGATGCCGATCACCGCCGCTTTGATGCGCATGTTCAGGTCTTTCGAGACCAGGATGACCCGCGTGTCCTGGTTTTCGAGCTGGACGTGGACGGCGGCGCGGAGAATGCGGTTGTCGGGAAGGTTTTGTTCGAGGCCGGGGGTGTATTCCAGGTGATCGTCGGCGATGACCATCAGCTTGCCGCCCTCTTCGTTTCGGGTGATGCCGTCGGCGAGCGTTTCTGGTTCGCGCCCTTCATTGGCGGCGTAGGCCTCCTCTTCTTCGCGTATCCGGTCGATGTAGCGGATGGCGGCGCGGGCGTTGCGGCCGAGTTCGTCGGATTTTCCCTTGAATTTGTCCAGTTCTTCGATGACGGTCATGGGGAGGACCACCGTGTTGTCGGTGAAGGCTTCGACGGCGGCGGGGGTGTGGAGGATGACGTTGGTGTCGATGACGAAGTATTTGGGCATGGGGCTTCCCCTTGTTGGCTGCGAGTGGCGGCGAAAAGGCGGTAGAATGCGGTCAATTCATTTCACAAAACACCGGGCAAAACCTCTATTCGCGCCTTCTGGCGCAAGCGTTTCAGCCAATTGTCCAAATTCCGCTCCGCCGCGTCGGCTTCGAGTTTCTTGCGGATCTCCTCCTTGACCTCCTCGAACGGCGCCGGACCCTCCGGCCGCTCGTCGACGATCTTCCCAAAGAGCACCATCCCGCTCATGAACACCGGCCCGAACACCGCACCCTTGCGCATGTCCCCGAGAGACGCCAAAATCTGCCGGGACATCCCGCCCCCGACCTGCAAGGCCGGGGCCGTATACTCCAGGCCCGCCGCCTCCCAGAATTCGTCGTAACGCGCCCGCACATCGTCAAAGCGGGACCCGGTCTCCAATTCGGCGGCGATGGCAAAGGCAATCTCCCGGGCGCTCCGCTTGTCGCGGCGGTAGGTGCGCTCATCATAGACGACAATCTGATCCAGGGCGATCATCCGGGGCTGGATCATCTGCCCCTTGTGCTGTTTGTAGAACTCGCGAATCTCCCCGGGGCTGGCCGTCGCCGGCTTCTCGGCGAAACGCCGCCGCATCTCCTGAATGGTGACGTCCCGCCGGGCCTCGGTGCGGATGTCGACACCGCTCCCGGCGAGGATTTGCGCCAATTCCACCTCGCGGTCGCGGACCGCCACCGGATCGGGGCGGAAGCCGATCGAAGCCGCTTCCCGCATGGCCACTTCGCGGTCGATTAAACGCTCCAGAACCTCCCGCTTCAACTCGCCCTCCCGCTGGGCCAATTCCTGTTCCGAAACCCCCGACTGGCTGCGGAGACGCTTCATCACCGGGTCGACCACCCTGGCGACATCACGGGCGTAAATCGGCTCGCCGTCGACCCGGGCGATGACCTTGCCGCTGGAAATGTAACGCTCGTCATTGGCGCCATTCCCCTCGCGGGGACCGCCAAACAAATCGGCCGTCACCGCCGGGACTTCCATGACTTCGGTGAGGCGTTTCGGCTGCCGGCGCTCGGGCTGCGGCTCCGGCGGCGGAGTCGGCCCTTTCGCCGCCGGCGGCAGGGAGGCATTGCCGTTTCCGGCACTTCCTACCGCAACGGCCGAACCGCTGGCCGGGGGCTGGCCGCCGGGCGCCGGACGCCCTTTGCCTGCCGGCGGCGTGTCCGTCCCGGAAGAACTTTCGGAAGGCCCGGCGGAAGGCTTCTTCCTGATGACCGTTTCCGTGACCGGCAACATCGGTTCCGGCGTCACCGCCACATCCCCCCTGCCGATTGGACCGATTCCCAAAACCGCCCCGCCCCCGCCGGCTTGCACCGGCGCCAAAGGCGCCAAAGGCGGCAAAGGCTGGAGCGGACCGGCCGGGGTTTGTTTCCGCGCCGGTTCGGGGGCGGTCGGCGGCTGGGTCTGACGGGACGGCGGCGGTATGTCCCGGGACGCGGCTTGCCGGTCGTCCGCCGGCTGGGCGACTGACGCTCCCGCCGGCTGCGCGGTCTGGGGCGGCACCGGGGTCTGCCTTTGGGATGGAGGCGGCGTTTCCCGGATCGCCGGCGATTCCTGGGGAGCTTTTCCCGACGGAACTTTCGCCGCCGCCGCTTTGCGGCCTTCCCCGTTTGGGGGCGCCTCGCCCGGCGACGGCAGCATGGCCAAATCCTCGAAAGCCTCGCGTTCCTTCGCCGGCGCTTCCGACGGAGCCGGGATTTTCCGGAACGCCAGCTCCGGCGGCAGCGGCAATTCGCCGGAGCCTTCCGGCAAAGGAATCATGCTGAGCCGCGCGTCGGATTGGTTAGGCGAAAGAAGAAGCTTCTTCTTGCCCGTTCCCGGCGGAAAACCGGGCATGTAGCCAAGCCCCAAATTCTTGTCGCCGGATTTCTTCGCGCCGGCGAAGGCGTCCCGGTCCAAAACCTGCGGCGTATGACAGTTTCCGCATTCCACCGTGTCGCCGGGCTTGTGCCCCTCGGGATTCAGCGGAGCCTGGCAAATTCTGCAAATCTGGTAAATCTGGGACAATACATACGGATTCGCCAAACGGGTCTGCTCCTTGCCGCAATCGGGACAGCGCACCACCACGCCCGGCCGGACCCCGCTGACCAGCAACGCCGACCCGCAGTCCACGCAGAATTGCAGCTGCCGCAGAATCACCCGCCCGGAATCGACATCGAACTCGGCGGCGGCGGAAGTAGCCGGCAAAGGCAAAAAAGTCGCGGTCCAAAAAGCACAAACAAATGCCGTCAGCAATTTCCCGAACGCGCGATGATTTTTCTGCCTTGGCGTCTTCATTCTTCTCACAGCCCCCATTTGCATTAGGGCAGCCCAAAAAATGTTGTTTTGCCCGAATACTTCGTCAGGGCTTCGCTCTCACGTATTGTAACACAAACCACCACCGCGTGTTACAAAACGCTGCCACTACGCCCTTCCTCGTCTGCGAGCAAAACAACTATTTTTAGAGGTGCCCATCAGTGAATACACATATCGCAATCGCTGAAACTTTCAACCGGGCGCATCTCAAGTTTGTGTAAACATAACTCTTTGTCCTGCCACATCGGACATGATCCCACACGTCATTCCGGCGTCGCAAGCGTTCAACCGGGGTGAGGCAGAACTCGCCGGAATCCAGCCGATAGACAATCGCTACCGTGGCGTTAGCTCTTTGTCTTACGGAGGTGTAAGTTCCGACACTGACAGGGCGTTTAGTGGAACCACCGCGCGGCGTAACGACGGTTTATCGGCCTGGATTCCGGCGAGTTACGCTTCACCCCGGTTCAATGTTTATGGCGCCGGAATGACGTGTGGGGCGGTGTCCATGGTAACAGGATGCGGCTTGACGTAACAGAGTTGATATGCGCCTCTTTCAACCTTCGACGGTGTGCCATGCAGGTTATTTTGCCCGCCTAAAGCCGATCCTTGCCGCACCCTCCGGCGGATCGCCTCCCCCGATGACGGTTTCCTGGACCGAAAGGTAATCCTTGATTATCGCGGAAAGAAGGATCATTCTGGCATTGAACAATGCTTCTTCTCCTGTCGTGTTATGCCGGGACGAATCCAACATGGCCTCCCGGCTGATCTGACTCTTCAGCACCTTGTGGAATTCGTCTTTGGGAATACCGCCCGGCAGGCGGTTTTTCTGCATAAAGCCCTTGGCAAATATCCGATAACGCTTCGGCTCCGTGGTGAGCAATTCATATACCACCAATCCGGCCTGAAAATCATCCAGCGCCGCCTTGGCCTCCTTGGCCAGAGCGGTTCTAACAATTATATGGCATTTTGAGCACTGCTATTTTGCCCTCAATCGAGGCACGAGGAGCGCGCATCCCCTACGGGCTGTAAGCGACGAGTAACGAAGAGTGAGGGCAAAATAGCAGTGCTCAAAATGTCAT